>JAJDOK010000007.1 GCA_022340185.1 Salaquimonas sp.
GTCGGCAAGACCGAAATATCGCGCCGGCTGGCAAAGCTTGCCAATGCGCCCTTCATCAAGGTCGAAGCGACGAAGTTCACCGAGGTCGGCTATGTCGGCCGCGATGTCGAACAGATCGTGCGCGATCTGGTCGAGGTCGCGATCAACCTGACGCGCGACAAGAAACGCGACGAGGTCAAGGCCAAGGCGCATCTGGCGGCGGAGGAGCGCGTGCTCGACGCGCTGGTCGGTCCGACTGCAAGTCCGGGCACACGCGATTCCTTCCGCAAGAAATTGCGGGACGGCGAACTCGACGACAAGGAAATCGAGATCGAACTTGCCGACAATGCCAGCCCGATGGGCGGCTTCGAGATCCCCGGCATGCCGGGGGCCAGCGTCGGCGTGCTCAACATCAACGACATGCTGGGCAAGGCCTTCGGCCAGCGCACGAAAAAACGCAAGACGACGGTCAAGGAATCCTACGATCTGCTGATCGGGGACGAATCCGACAAGCTGCTCGACCAGGAACAGGTCGTGCAGGAAGCGATCGCGGCGGCGGAGAACAACGGCATCGTGTTTCTGGACGAGATCGACAAGATCGCCGTGCGCGATGGTGCGGTCGGGGGCAGCGTCTCCAGAGAAGGCGTGCAGCGTGATCTGCTGCCGCTGGTGGAAGGTACGACGGTCGCGACCAAGCACGGGCCAGTCAAGACGGATCATATCCTGTTCATCGCGTCTGGCGCGTTCCATGTGTCGAAACCATCCGATCTGCTGCCGGAACTGCAGGGCCGGCTGCCGATCCGTGTCGAACTGCGCGCGCTGACGCGGGAGGATTTCCGCAAGATCCTGACCGAAACGGAAGCGAGCCTGATCCGGCAATATGTGGCGCTGATGGGCACCGAGGAGGTCGATCTCAGCTTCACCGAGGACGCCATCGACGCCATCGCCGACGTGGCGGTCGAACTCAACGCCTCGATCGAGAATATCGGCGCGCGGCGTCTGCAAACGGTAATGGAGCACATCCTCGACGACATTTCGTTCACCGCGCCCGACCGTGGCGGCGAGAAATTCGAGATCAATGCCGACTATGTGCGCGAGAATATCGGCGAGCTGGCCAAGAACACCGATCTGAGCCGTTTCATCCTGTAGCGCCATGCAAGGGGACGGGCGTATCACCGCCCGTCTCGACTTTGCGCCGGCTTTGCGGCAAGGTGCCGCCGCTCCAGGCTGTATCGACGGCGTTTTCATGAACAGACCTTTTTCATCATCCTTGCGCCGGATCGCGGCATTGGCGGCGATCCTGTTCATGGCCGGGCTCGTCACGGCCCATGCCGCCCAGCTTGTCGTCGTGCCGCCGGGCAACCGCAATGCCACGCAGCCGGGCATTCCCGCCGGCGCGGTATCGCGCACGCGCGCCACCAATGGCAGCTTTCAGGCGAAGTACGAGAAAATCCGCGACATGATCGCGGGCAATCGCCAATTGCAGCAGAAAATCAAGAAAGCCGCCAATCGTTACGGTATCGCACCGATCCATATCGTCGGTGCGCTGGTGGGCGAACACACCTATAATGTCGATGCGCTCGACTTCATCCAGACCTATGTGGTGAAGGCGGCTTCCTACCTGAAATCCGCGCTTGTCTTCGCCTATGGCGGCGAGAAGGTTTCGCGCTTCGTGCAAAGGCCAGAATTCGCGTCCTGTGCCGCGTTCACCAACAGCTATGATCTGTGGTCGTGCCGAGAACAGGTCTGGGAAGATACGTTCCGCGGCAAGACGGTCGGTGGAAAAAGCTGGCCGAATGACCGGTTCGGCCGGGTATTCTTCCAGCCGCTCTATGCCGGCCAGACCTTCGGCCTCGGCCAGTTGAACCCGCTTGTTGCGCTCAGCGTCAACGACATGGTGGTGAAGGTCAGCCATTTGCGGCCGCTTTCGCCGGACCGGGCGCCGGAAGTCTATCAGGCGATCATGGACCCCGATTCGACGCTGCAATACATGGCGGCGGTAATCCGCACCTCGATCGACGCCTATGCGCAGATCGCCGGCATGGACATTTCCGGCAATCCGGGCATCACCGCAACGCTGTACAATCTCGGCGATGTCAGGAAGCGCGCCAACGCGCTGGCGAAAAAGAATGCCGGCAAGGCCAATCCGAGCCTGCCGCAGGAAAACTATTACGGCTGGCTGGTCAACGAGAAGCTCAACGAACTCATGCCGCTGGTGCAGTAAATCCGGTGGTGCTCACCTGTTTGCCCGCCTTGCCTGTTCGACCAGCCGCTTCATTTCGTGGATGAGGTTTCGCAGATCCTCCTCACTCAATTCGCCAACATGATCGGCGATCAGATTGGCGAGTTCGGTCGCGTCCGCCGACAGTTCGGATGTGTCGACGACCACGCGCGGATGCGAGATATGCGCCAGACGCGCCAACTCGTCGGCATCGTCCCAGATGATGTTGAAATAGGCGATGACGCGCTGGATGAAATTCCAGCTTGGCCGACCTCTGTGGCCTTTTTCCAGCGCCGACAACCAGGCAGCCGAGACACCAAGGGCTGCAGCCATATCCTTCTGGGTCACACCGCGCTCGGCGCGAAGTTCGCGGATGCGCCGGCCGAACGGGGTCATCGTGATCTGCTCCCGGCCGATCTGGTTGCCGGCAGGCGGCGCAGGCGGACATAGAGCGCACCCTCGCCGCCATGGGTGACATGCGCCTGGCGCCAGGAGCCGACCAGATGAACAAGCGGCGGTTCGGCCAGCCAGCGCGGCACGGCGCGGCGCAGAACGCCGCCCGAGCGTTCGCCCTTGCCGGTGATGACAAGGACGATGCGGTGGTCCTGTCGGCGGGCGTGTTCCAGAAACCGGTTGAGCGCGTTGTGCGCCCGGGATTCGGCCATGCCGTGCAGGTCGATGCGGGCATCGATGGCGAGCTTGCCCTTTTTCAACTTGCGAACGGTCTTGTCATCGAGATGCGCAAGCCTTGCCGGAGACGCCGACTGCATGGGTGGCTGCCAGGACGGCAAGGGACGGTGTGATGGCGGCCCGGGTTTCGCCTTGAGCGCCTGCGACAGGTCTTCATCGCCGATATCTTCGCCAGCTCCGGAACTTCTCCCGTGATCACGAACGGGATCCAGCGGCCTGACCGAACGGCGGACCTCTTCCCACAACCGCCGGTCTTCAGCGGTCAAGGAACGATTCCTGCCGCCTGAACGGGTCATGATGCGTTCCTCGGCACCAGCACATAGAAATCGGCGGCATGGCGGATGGCGCCGGCAACGGTGCCGGCTTCGGCGCCCGAGCCGATGAAGAGATCGCCGCGCGCCGGGCCTGTGATGGCCGAGCCGGTGTCCTGATGGGTCATCAGCCGGCGAAATTTTTTCGATTCCCAGGGCAGTGGTGTATGCGTCGCGATCCAGACCGGTGTGCCGAAGGTATGCAGCGTGTGGTCGAGTGCCAGGCTGCGTCCGGCGGTCAGCGGCACGGAAGCCGCGCCTATCGGACCGATTGCCGGGTCGGCCTCGCCGGTGTCTGCAAAGAAGATGAAGGAGCGGTTTTTCATCATCAGGGAATGCGCACGTGCGGGATTGGCCTCAAGCCAGGCCCGGATCATCGCCATGGTGACGTTCTCACGCTCTAACTCGCCCATCTCGACCAGCAGCCTGCCGATCGGCGTATAAGGATGGCCCGTCTTGCCGGCATAGGCGACGCGCATGAGCGCGCCATCGGGCATGATCAGCCGGGCCGAACCCTGGATATGGACGAAAAAGCCGTCGATCGGGCTTTCGAGCCAGGCAAGTTCGAGCCCCTTTCCGGCGAGCGCGCCGGCCTCGATGCTGCCGCGGTCGAAATATTCGACCAGGCCTTCTGGTGTCTTCCGTGCGAAGCGGAAGGTTGGGTCCATGCCCGCTGGCCGGTTCGAATCGTCGATATCGACCAGATCGGGCGGGCGGCGGTAGAGCGGATAGGTAAACCGGCTGGTCCGAACGGGGGAAGCCGGCAGTTCAGGTTCGAAATAGCCGGTGACGAAGCCGCTTTTGCCCGGACTTTTGTCAGAACCGGGATCGATCCGACAGGGTATGAAATGGGATTCGAAGAAGGTGCGCGCGTATTCGGCGGCGCCCTGCGATTTCTTACCCTGCGACAGCGCGAGGCGGGCGACACGCAGCAGGTCTGCAGCATCGATACCGAGCGCCCTGGTCGTGTAGAGCTTTTCGACCATGCGTCTTGCGGTGACGCGAAAACAGCTCAGCGCCGCTGCATGGTCGTCATCGTGCCAGCCGTCAATCGCATCGAAGCCGACGGGACGCAGCAGGCGTGAAAGTCCCGGGCGCGTCCCGCCAATTGCTTCGGGCTGCGCTCGGTTGGTTGCTGCGGACATGGCCATCAGGCCCGGTCAGTTTTCGGATTCGGTGGCGACCAGCTTCCAGTTGGGGTCGCGCGAACGGGCGTCGCGCGCAAAGGTCCAGATATCGGTCACTTCGGCCACCTGTTCGGGGTCTCCCTCGATGACCTTGCCCTCGCTGTCATAGGTCGCGGAAATGATCTGGCTGACGAAGCGTGCGGTGATCTGGATTTCGCTGCGATTGAGCTCGGCAGCGATGATCTTCGCCGAATCGATGCCGACAAAGGATGCACGCACCTGCTCGCTGCGCGATTCGCGCTCGGAGATCGCACTGGCGAAACCGTCATAGACCTCACGCGAGAGCAGGTTCTTGAGCGTCTTCTTGTCGCCGTCGGCAAAGGCGGTGACGATCATCTCATAGGCAAGCTTGGCACCATCGAGGAAGGATGCCGGATTGAAGCTCGAATCGGCGGCGATTACTTCCTTCAACTGCTTGTTGAGCTTGGTGCCGGGCTTGGCGATCGCGGCGATGGCTGCATCGGTTTCGTTGACCGTTTCGGTTTCGCCCTCGCCGGCCGGCAGCGGGATCACCTTGTTGCCATCACGTTTTGCCTTGTCGCCGGGAAGCGGCACGCGCATGTCGCGCGGATTGAACGGAGGGCGCTGGTGTCCGGTGCGCTTTCCCAGCACCGAGCGCAGGCGCAGGAAGATGAACACCGCTATCACCAGCGTCACAATTGTCGTCAGATCGCCGAAGATGTTCATTGGATACGCCGGGTTGCCTACCTATGTGACGGGTCTGATATAAGCTTTTGGCAAAAAGTTTCAAAGCCGACATTCCTTCCCATGCCGTGCGTCCGCTGGCAAGAGCGGAGCCGACATTCGGTGCGGGACCCGTCCAACGGAGAAGCGCCTATGCCGTTCGCCCTCATTCCTTTCATGCTGCTGGCCATCCCGATCCTCGAAATCGCGGTGTTCATTGTCGTCGGACGCGAAATCGGTGTGTGGTGGACGCTCGCCTGCATCCTGGCGACGGCGGTCATCGGCAGTGCGTTGCTGCGCATCCAGGGTTTCTCCATCCTGTCGCGCATACGCAGCGAAACCGAACAGGGAAGGCTTCCGGGGCGCGAGCTGGGCGACGGCGCCATGATCCTGGTTGCCGGAATCCTGCTGCTGACGCCTGGTTTTGTCACCGATGCGATCGGGTTCGCACTGTTCGTGCCGGCGATCCGCACCTTGCTGTGGCGACTGATCGCTTCGAGGATGGTGGTCACCGTTGTCAGCGGCGGCGGTTCGGCGCAATGGCAGGGCCGGCCGGGAGGGCCGGTACATGACGCGGATGTCGTCGATCTCGATCCTGACGAGTTCCACGAAGCCGGCCCAAAGGGCAAGACCGGCAACCGAACAGACGGTCCGCGACGCCTCAATTGAACCGCCGCTACACAGCCAGTTCGCATGCTTGTGAATGGCGGCGCTACGTGCTAGCCCTCGCCGCCATCGGCCGGCCCGAAAGCCCTTGCAGGCTTCCTCTCCGGCAATGCTAAGAAATTGGGCAAAAATCAGGGCTAGAGGAACAAATTCATGGCAAAAGCACCGGCGGGCAAGGAAGACAACGGTCAGGGCGCGGCACAACAGCAGGCCGGGCAACCGACGGGTCCGGCGCTCAGCGTTCTTGCGCAATACATCAAGGACTTCTCGTTCGAAAATCCGAACTCGCCCAATTCGCTCCGGCCGCGCGACAATTCGCCCAACATCAATATCGGCATCAATGTCACGGCCAACAATTTGTCGCAGACCGATTACGAGGTCGTGCTGAAGATGGAAGCAAAGGCGGCGGCTGGCGAGGAAATGATCTTCAATGCCGAACTCGACTATGCCGGCATCTTCCGCCTACAGAACATCCCCGAAGAAGCGCTGAAGCCTGCTTTGATGATCGAGTGCCCGCGCCTGCTGTTTCCCTTCGCGCGCCAGATCATCGCCGACGCCACGCGCAATGGCGGTTTCCCGCCGCTGATGATCGATCCGGTCGATTTCGCACGGCTCTACCAGACCAATCAGGGCGAGCAGGTGGCGAAAGCCAACTGATTTCGAACAGGCTGACAGCCATCAACCATAGCGCTTCCAGATAGCATCTTCACCGAGTTCCTCGACAAAGGCGCGGTGGCGATCCAGATCTTCCGCAGTCAGGCGCGAGGGAAGCGGCTCGGTTCTCTGCCGGCGTTCGCCGCTCATCTGTTCGACCCGTGCGCTCTTCGTTTCAACGGTTGAACTGGCATCGAGAAGCAGGCTTGCCTGCCGGCCGCCATTCATTTCGATATAGACTTCCGCAAGCAGTTCGGAATCGAGCAGTGCGCCATGCTTGTCGCGGCGCGAGTTGTCGATCGAATAGCGGGCGCATAGCGCATCGAGCGAATTGGGCCCCATGGGATGGCGCCGCCTGGCAATCGCCAGCGTGTCGATCACCCGGTCCCAGGGAATGGGCGCATGACCGAGCCGGGCGAGTTCGGCATTGATGAAATTCATGTCGAAGCCGGCATTGTGGGCGACCAGATTCGCATCCGAAACGAAATCGAGGAAATCCTGGACGATGTCGGCGAATTTCGGTTTGTCGGCCAGGAACTCATCGGAGATGCCGTGGACATCGAAGGCACCTGGATCGACCTTCTTGCCATCGGGGTTGATGAAAACATGAAAATTGCGGCCGGTCGGAAAGCGGTTTTCAAGTTCGACCGCGCCAAGCTCGATGACGCGATCGCCATTCTCCGCGCGCAGGCCGGTGGTTTCGGTATCAAAGACGATTTCGCGCATGTTTGCCTCCGGCGACTTCAATTCATCCTAGAGCGGATGGGCTGCCGGAGGAATCCCGGACGCGGTGTTCGATCCGGCGCTTGTGGATATCCGCTGGTCAGCGCGATGGCCACCAGTCGCCCGAACGTATCTTTTCGACGATTCCGGCGATCTGGCGGCGCGTGTCCTCCAGACCACCATCGGTCACGATCAGAAAATCGGCCTTCTGCCGTTTCACCGCGTCGGGCACCTGGCGAGCAAGAATGGCCCCGAATTTCTGCTCGTTCATGCCGGGCCGGGCGAGGACGCGGCGGCGCTGTTCTTGCGGCTCGCAGGTGACGACGACAACGCCGTCGACACGGTTTTCGCCGCCCGTCTCGAACAGCAATGGAATGTCGAGGATGACGAAGGGTTCGCCGCGTTTGCGGGCGGCGGCGAGAAAGGCCTGTTCCTCGGCCCGCACCATGGGATGGATGGCAGCCTCGAGGCGTTTCATCGCCTCGGCATCCTGCAAGACAATGGCTCCCAGAGCGGCGCGGTCGACGGCGCCGTCCTTTATCGCATCGGGAAACATTTCGGCGATGACCGGCACGGCCTTGCCCCTGTAGAGCGCGTGCACCGTGGCGTCGGCATCGTGCACCGGCACGCCGAAATCACGGAACATGCCCGCCGTGGTGGACTTGCCCATGCCGATCGACCCGGTGAGCGCCAGAACGATCACGAGGCCGCCTCCCGTCTCGCCAGTTCGCCGAGTAAAAGTTGTCGAAGGGTTTCGTCGACTTCCGGACGCTGGCCGAACCATTTCTCGAAGCCAGGCACCGCCTGATGCAGCAACATGCCCAGCCCGTCGACAGCGGCGAGACCGCGCTCGCGGGCTTGCGCCAGCAATGGCGTTTCAAGCGGCGTATAGACAATATCGGTGACGATCGTCCCCGTACCGGCCGAACCAAGGTCGATTTCAAGGCCGGGCTGACCCTTCATGCCGAGCGAGGTGGTGTTGACGATCAACTCCGAGCCGGCAATTTCATCCGGCAGCTTTTCCCAGGCAAGTGCGCGGACACCTACACCGAAATGCGCCGCCAAAGCTTCGGCACGCTCGACGGAACGGTTGGCGATAGCGATATCGTTGAAGCCACGCGTGACCAATGCATGGATGACGGCGCGGGAAGCGCCTCCCGCACCGAGGACCAGGGCCGACAGGGCATTTCCCCAACCAGGGGCCTTGTCGTCCAGATTGGCCATGAAGCCATAGGCGTCTGTATTGGAACCGGCGAGCGCACCATCCTTGATCCAGAGTGTATTGACCGCACCGATGGCGCGTGCGGCGTCATCGAGTTCGGCGCAGGCCCGGAAGGCGGCTTCCTTGTGCGGTATCGTGACATTGCCACCGGCGAAACCGGAAGCTGGCAGGCCTGCCAAGAAATCCCCGACCTCTTGAGGACTTTTCGCCAGCGAATCATAGCTGCCATCGATGCCGTAATGTTCAAGCCAATGGGTGTGCATGCGCGGCGACAGGGAGTGTTCGACCGGCCAGCCGGTAATGAATGCACGGATCATCCAATTGCGTCCCTCAATGGTCGATCAGTTCCTGCCGGCGCAGGGCAGCTAACAGGGCGAGCAGAGGCAGACCCATGATCGAGAAGAAGTCGCCTTCCATGCTTTCGACGAGCTGCGCGCCGCGGCCCTCGATATGGTAGGCGCCAACGCTTTGCAACGCCGCCTCGCCCACCGCCGCGAGATGCCGGCCAACAAATCCCGGATCGAGCTTGCGGAAGCGCAACCGGCAGATCTCGACATGGCTCCACAAGGTTTCGCCATCGCGCAACAGGCAGGCAGCGGAATTCAACTGATGGGCGCGATCCGACAATTGCAGCAGACGGCGGCGGGCCTCCTCCATGTCGCGCGGCTTGTGCAGCATCTCGCCATCGAGGCCGAGCGTCTGGTCGGCACCGATAATCACTTTGCCGGCAAAGCGCTCCGAAACCTCCCGTGCCTTGGCAAGGGCCAACACCTCGGCAATGTCGGAGGCATCCATGCCGGCTTCGACGAGTGGCGCCTCGACAGCACGTTCGTCGATTTCCGCGACCGCGGTCTCGAAGGCAAGCCCGGCATTCTTCAGCATTGCCGCACGAAACGGGCTCTGCGAAGCCAGGATCAGTACCGAATCCGATTTTGCCGGCAGGTTCAATTTTCGTATCCCTTTTCTCGGAGGGCGGCGAGATGCTTGTTGCGCAAGGTGACGATCGACGCCGCGGTTTCCTCGATCGACTTGCGCGAGACGTCGATCATCGGCCAACCCTGCCTCGCGCATAGCCGGCGGGTTTCGGCGAGTTCCTCGGCAATGGCCGACCGATCAATATATTCCGGCGAAGGACCATGTGCCTGCAGATTGCCGAGGACCCGATTCTGGCGAACATGAAAGATGCGATCCGTGGTGGCGACAAGCGCGACAACAAGCGGATGTTTGGCCTTCAGTATGGAAGGCGGGAGTGCAACTCCGGGAACCAGGGGCACATTGGTGGTCTTGATGCCGCGATTGGCGAGATAGATCGAAGTCGGCGTCTTCGACGTGCGGCTGATTCCGATCAGGACGACATCGGCCTGTTCGATATCGTCCGGCAGCTGGCCGTCATCGTGCATCATGGTGAAGTTGAGCGCATCGATGCGGCTGAAATAGTCGGCGTTCAATTCGTACTGGGCACCGACCTTTCGCGCCGATGGAATGCCAAGATAGGACTGGAAGACCTGCAGGATGGGTTCGAGCACATTGACGACGGGAATGCCCATTGACTTGCAGGCTTTTTCGAGATGGTCGCCAAGTTCGGCGTCGGCAATGGTGTAAAGCACGATACCCGGCTGACGGTCGATCGCCTCGACGATCGGCTCTAGCTGCTTGCGGCTCCTGACCAGCGGATAGACATGTTCAAGCGGTTGCCGGCCCTTGTATTGCGAGGCGACGGCGCGGCTTGCGGCGATCAGCGTTTCACCAGTCGCGTCCGAAATCAGATGCAGATGGAAATAGCTTTCGCTGGATGGCACGGCGGTTCCATGTGCTGTGGGAAACTGACCATGATCCGCGACCGAAGACTGGTGCGGGTGAGCTTCATGCCCGTTGGCCCTTTTTGATTTCACATTGACGGGCTTGTAAAGAAGATTTCGGTGTATGCGGGAAATGCGGGTATTCGGACTTTTGCAAATTCAACTGGGTGCGGTCATGGTGCGCAACTCGTTATCAATATGGTTAACACTTTATTAAAATACGGAATCTCGTCTTTTCCCCGAAATTCACTACGGATTTTTCCAAGGTATCTGAACGATGACGGTTTTGCCCAATTTGTTGAAAGCCATTGAATGAACAAGCATTCCCGTTCTTCACAGAGTCTAAGAATCAAAATCTGAAAAATAGCTTTCATTTTGTAAAGGAGTCCGATGTGGACAAGTCTCCGGAAAAGGCCGTCATGCGCGTGCTGGGCGGTGAAACGCTCGAGACACCTCCGATTTGGCTGATGCGACAGGCAGGACGCTATCTGCCGGAATATCGGTCAATACGTGCCAAGGCGAAGAGCTTTCTCGATCTTTGCTACACACCGGAATTGGCTATTGAAGTGACCTTGCAGCCGATCCGGCGTTTCGGCTTCGACGCTGCGATCCTGTTTTCCGATATCCTGGTCATCCCCGATGCGCTGGGCCGGCAGGTCCGCTTCGAGGAAGGCAAGGGACCCTTGCTGGAGCCGATCGACAAGGAAGCGATCGATGCTCTCGAACTGGTCGATATCCGTGAAAGACTGAAACCGGTGCTTGAGACGGTCGAAGGCGTGCGCGCTCAGTTGCCGAGGGAAACGACATTGCTCGGCTTCTGTGGTGCGCCTTGGACCGTGGCGACCTATATGGTGGCGGGCAAGGGGACTTCAGATCAGGCACCTGCGCGCCTGTTCGCCTATCGCGATCCGGAACGGTTCGAAAAACTGTTGAACCTGATTGCCGACATTTCGGCTGATTATCTGATTGCGCAGTTCCAGGCAGGTGCCGACGCGGTGCAGATCTTCGACAGCTGGGCGGGTGTGCTGGACGAGGATCAGTTCGAGCGCTGGTGTGTGAAGCTGGTGCGGCGGATTGTCGACAAGGTGCGTTCCGAAATAATCGGCGCGAAAATTATCGGTTTTCCGAAGGGCGCGGGCAGGCTCTACGAGGATTATCGCGAGATGACCGGCGTAACAGCGGTGGGACTCGACTGGACGGTTCCACTGGCAACCGCGGCACTGATGCAGACGGAGGGTCCGATACAGGGCAATCTCGATCCACTGCGTGTAGTGGCGGGTGGCAAGGCGCTGGACGAAGGGATCGATCGGATCGTGGAAACGCTCGGCGGTGGACCGCTGATCTTCAATCTCGGCCATGGCATCACCCCGGAAGCGCCGATTGCCCATGTCGATCGATTGCTGCGCCGGATCCGGGGCTGAACAGGGAAACACTGGCAATGTATGACTGGATCAAGGCGCTGCATGTCATCGCGGTGATCGCCTGGATGGCAGGGCTGCTCTATCTGCCGCGGCTGATGGTCTATCATTCGGTGAGCGAAGTGGGCAGCGTGCAATCGGAAACCTTCAAGGTGATGGAGCGCCGGCTGCTGCGCGCCATCATGACGCCTGCCATGCTGGTTGCCTGGGCGGCCGGGCTCTACCTGATGTTCGCTGGCGGCTGGCTCGTCTCCGGCTGGCTGCACGCCAAACTGACGCTGGTTGTTCTCATGACGGCAATGCATGGCTTCAATGCGGTCTGGGTGAAGGAACTCGCCCGTGATCAGCGCAGGCGGCCGCAGCGCTTCTACCGCGTTGTAAACGAGATACCGACCGTGTTGATGATCGGAATCGTTATCCTGGTGGTGGTGAAACCATTCTGAATGACGACTATACGAAGGTTGAAGAAAGTTTTCTCTTGAGGGAATCGCCCAGCGCGACTATCTTTGCGTTTCCTTCCCCAATGCGATGCATTTCTCACGGCGGTGAATCGCCGTTCCTGCCCAATCACCGGGTACAAGGCACAGATTGCATCGTCCCTCCCCTACCAGCCAAACAGGCAGTCTTCATGCAGCAAATGAAGCTACAGGAACTCAAAGCAAAAACACCGACCGAACTCGTTTCCTTCGCCGAAGGGCTGGAGGTCGAAAACGCCAGCACCATGCGTAAGCAGGAGCTGATGTTCGCCATTTTGAAAAGCCTCGCCGAACAGGACATCGAAATCATCGGCGAGGGTGTCGTCGAGGTATTGCAGGACGGCTTCGGCTTCCTGCGTTCGGCAAGCGCGAATTACCTGCCGGGTCCAGACGATATCTATATTTCGCCGTCGCAGATCAGGCGTTTCTCGCTGAAGACCGGCGACACGGTCGAAGGACCGATCCGCAGCCCCAAGGAGGGCGAGCGCTATTTCGCCCTCCTCAAGGTGAACACGATCAATTTCGAGGATCCGGAGAAGATCCGCCACAAGGTCCATTTCGACAATCTGACGCCGCTCTATCCCGAGGAGCGGTTCAAGATGGAGCTCGACAATCCGACGACCAAGGATCTGTCGGCGAGAGTCATCGATCTGGTGGCGCCGCTCGGCAAGGGCCAGCGCGCGCTGATCGTGGCGCCGCCCAGGACCGGCAAGACAGTGATCCTGCAGAACATCGCCCATTCGATCACCGGCAATCATCCCGAAAGCTATCTGATCGTATTGCTGATCGACGAACGCCCCGAGGAAGTGACGGACATGCAGCGCTCGGTGAAGGGCGAGGTGGTGTCCTCGACGTTCGACGAGCCGGCGTCCCGGCATGTTGCGGTAGCAGAGATGGTGATCGAGAAGGCAAAGCGCCTGGTCGAACACGGCCGCGACGTGGTCATCCTGCTCGATTCGATCACGCGTCTCGGGCGTGCCTACAATACTGTGGTGCCGTCTTCCGGCAAGGTGCTGACCGGCGGTGTCGATGCCAATGCGCTGCAGCGGCCGAAGCGCTTCTTCGGCGCGGCGCGCAATATCGAGGAAGGCGGTTCGCTGACCATTGTTGCCACAGCGCTGATCGATACCGGCAGCCGCATGGACGAAGTGATCTTCGAGGAATTCAAGGGTACGGGCAACTCGGAAATCGTGCTGGATCGCAAGGTCGCCGACAAGCGTGTCTTCCCGGCGATTGACATCATGAAGTCGGGTACGCGCAAGGAGGACTTGCTGGTGCCAAAAGCGGACCTGCAGAAGATCTTCGTATTGCGGCGAATCCTGTCTTCCATGGGTACGACGGATGCGATCGAATTCCTGATCGACAAATTGAAGCAGACCAAGACCAATGCCGAGTTCTTCGACACGATGAATACCTAGAGCCGGTCAGCTCTGGGCGAATTGCTTCACGTGAATCATGGATAAAGAACGGGCGAAAAAGCCCGTCTTTTTTGCCTGCTTCGTTCAATGCGATTTCAGCGCCTGTCCGAAAGCTTCCAGGCTGGTCAGTGGGGCCGAACAGGCGGTGTCGGAACACAGAATGGCGACGGGCCGATTCGGTGGCGGAACAAGTTCCATACCAAAATGAGTGGCCGTTTGGTCGGGCAGAACGATTTGCCAGGTAAGCGCCGGCTCGGGTGAATGGCGGATGATGTCGAGCCAGGGTTTCGCCTGGGAATCGTTGTCCACAAAGATCTTGGCGTGGCGGCCGGTCAGCAAAGTGTATAGGGCATTGGCGAAACCGGAATTGCCATAGGCGGAGTTACTGATTGCGGCATAGTGATTGGCTGCGAGCGCGTGGGCGGGGTCTAGAAGTTCGGTCTTGCCGGTAATACGGGCGAGGCGGATAGCAGCTTCCAGGATCTGCGAGGCGCCGGAAGGATTGGCTTCGTCATGGTCGGCGCGTGGCCGCACGGTGATATCGCTGGCGGTGCTGCTCGTCAGGTAGTAGCCGCCCTTTCCGTCCGAATAGTCACGTTCGAGAATCGAAAGCCATTCGCTGGCTTGTTCGATGTAGTCTGCGATACCTGTAGCGGCATGGAGTGCGATTGCGGCATTCGCCATGCTACCGTAGTCGGTGGCAAGCGCCGGGCGGACATGTACGCCTTCTCGCCAGGAGTGCGATAGCTCATGGTTTTCGCTCATCGATTCGCAAATGAAACGAAATGCGGCCCCGGCCAATTCGATCCAATCGCCACGTTTGAACACAAAACCGGCCTCGGCCAGTGCTCGGATCATGTAGCCGTTCCAGTCTGCGAGGATCTTATCGTCGAGACCGGGGCGGATCCGGAGTTGGCGTTTTTCCAGGAGCTGTGCCCTGTATCTTGAAAGAAGTTCTTCCTCGTCTTCCGTTGTTGGTACGTCGTTCAGGCGGTTCGGGATGTTGGCGCCTTCGAAATTGCCAGATGGCGAAATGTCGTAGACTCTGGCGAACAGATCAGCATCAAGTCCGAGTGCTGCGTCGATTTCGTCCTTCGACCAGACATAGTAGCGGCCCTCCTCTCTTTCCGAGTCGGCGTCGAGGGAAGAGGCAAAAGCCCCGCCATCCATACGCATCTCGCGGACAAGCCAGACAATGGTTTCCTCGATTCGGGTTCGAAACAGTTCTTGTGGATCGAGTTGCCAGGCCTGAGTGAGCTGGCGAATAAAATGGGCGTTGTCGTAGAGCATCTTTTCAAAATGCGGTACGAGCCAGCGTTCATCGGTGGAATATCGTGCGATACCGCCGCCGAGGTGATCGTAGATACCGCCCTGGCTGATGTTCTTCATCGTAAGCAGGAAAGCTTGTGAAAAAGGACCGGAAGCATCGCCGCGCGCGGCGCGCGACCATATTTCGGTCAGTGGCGCATTGGGGAATTTTGGCGCGCCGCGAATACCGCCGTGAACAGTGTCGGCGAGTTTGAGAAGTTTTTGGGCGAAATTGTCGATGAAGGCCTTGTCAGGATAGCCGGCTATGTCAGGCGGCAAACACAACGATTGCAGATGTTCGTGCAGTGTCGCGGCGTTGCGCTCGACATTGTCGCGGTCCTGGCGCAAGGCCTTTTCGATGGTGACGAGGACCTGATCGAAACCCGGTCGGCCGTAGCGGCTCGTTGGAGGAAAGTAGGTGCCGCCCCAGAAAGGCCGCCCATCAGGTGTCAAAAACATGGTGAGCGGCCAACCGCCCTGTTCTCCCATGGCATGCAGTGCGGCCATGTAGATCTGGTCGACGTCAGGCCGTTCCTCACGGTCGACCTTGACGTTGACATAGAGCCGGTTCATCAACGCTGCGATTTCGGGGTTCTCGAAACTCTCATGTGCCATGACATGGCACCAGTGGCAAGCAGCGTATCCGATCGACAAAAGGATGGGTTTGTCCTGCTCTTTAGCCTCGTTCATTGCCGTTTCGCCCCAGGGTCGCCAGTGTACCGGATTGTCGGCATGCTGAAGCAGGTAGGGGCTGGATTGACCACTGAGAAGGTTACGTGGCGGATAGGGACTGGGCATCGTTAATCTTTCGATTCGGGTACGTTTCGAATCCTAATACCAAGGGTGTAGCGCTCGGGCGCGGATTACAAGACAAGGATAGCCATGGATACGATATTTGCCTTGTCGAGTGGCAAACCGCCTGGCG
Organism: Salaquimonas sp.; assembly: GCA_022340185.1. Lineage (GTDB taxonomy): Bacteria > Pseudomonadota > Alphaproteobacteria > Rhizobiales > Rhizobiaceae > BOKV01. The sequence continues at coordinate 15,682 of JAJDOK010000007.1, forward strand.
GCGTTGCCGTTATACGCGTTTCTGGCCCAAAAAGCCGATTCGTACTCGAAACGATCTGTGGGGGCGTTCCCTCGGCGCGGCATGCAACGCTGCGGAAAATGCACTTTCCCGAGAGAAAAGAAGATGTGATCGACGAGGGACTTTGCCTGTGGTTTCCGGGCCCACAGAGCTTCACCGGTGAAGATTGCGCTGAATTGCAGCTGCATGGCGGACCGGCAGTGGTCAGGGCGATGTTGGGGGCGCTGTCCGATCTTGATGGATTGCGATTGGCGGAGCCGGGTGAATTCTCCAGACGCGCCTTCGAGAACGGCAGGCACGATCTAACCGAAATCGAGGGCCTGTCCGATCTTATCGCTGCGGAAACCGAGATGCAGCGCAAGCAGGCGGTCGCTCAGGCGGGCGGTGCATTTCGTGACAAACTGGAGGAATGGCGGGAACGTATCGTGCGGATGCGGGCTCTGGTCGAGACGGAATTCGATTTTTCCGAAGAGGAGGATATTCCAGGTGGCGTTGAGGCAGGCGTGTGGGACGAAGCAGGGACGCTTGCCGGTGAGATGAGGCGGAAGCTTGAGGATGGAAGGCGTGGCGAGATCATTCGCGAAGGTTATCAGATCGTGTTGCTCGGGCCGCCCAATGCCGGCAAATCCAGCCTGCTCAATGCGCTGGCGAAGAGGGATGTGGCCATCGTGACAGAGGAAGCCGGAACCACCCGCGATCTGATCGAGGTGCATCTCGATCTGGATGGTTATGCGGTAACAGTTATTGACACGGCAGGAATGCGTGAAACTCAAGCGCCGGTTGAAAAGGAAGGTATCAGAAGGGCGCGGTTAAGGGCCGATAAAGCGGATCTCGTCATTTGGCTGTGGCCTGTGGAAGATGCGGTTTTGCCATCCGAGGCCAGGAATATTGGCGATGAAATTATGGTCGTGCGCTCCAAGGACGATGGAGGAAAGTTTGGTTCGGGCGGCATATCGGTTAAAAGACCGGATGGACTATCGGGTCTGATAGGTGAACTGAAAGATCGATTAGGCAGTTATGTCGGGGGCATCGAGGCCATGATTGTTAGCCGCGCAAGACACAGGGAGCAGCTCACACGGTGCGCAGAACGACTGGAGAAGGCTTCAGCGGAAACGGAATTGGCGACTGAATTGCGCACCGAGCTTTTACGTGATGCTGGTGATGCCATTGGCAAGATCACGGGCCGGATTGAAACGGAACATCTGCTGGATCATATCTTCAAGGAATTTTGTATCGGCAAGTGATTCACGTGAAACAAATGAAGCGATCACTGCAGGAGAAACGACCCTGTTTCACGTGAAACATCGCAGGCGCGCATTTCATGGATGGCCACATGGTTGGCCCGCTCTTGATCTCTCAAGGTGGAAGGCACTAAGGCCGTTGCGATGAACGAGCGAGAGCCATGCCGCAATTGAAGAATCGATACGACGTCGTCGTCATTGGAGGCGGACATGCCGGCTGCGAAGCAGCGGCTGCTTCTGCGCGCATGGGTGCGGCTACGGCGCTGGTGACGCATCGCTTCGACACAATCGGCATTATGTCATGCAATCCGGCGATCGGCGGCCTCGGCAAGGGCCATCTGGTACGTGAGGTTGATGCGCTGGACGGGCTGATGGGGCGCGTGGCAGATCAGGCGGGCATCCAATTCCGGCTGCTCAATCGGCGCAAGGGACCCGCTGTGCGTGGAATCAGGGCGCAGGCCGATCGTAAACTCTACCGCGAGGCTATGCAGGCCGAGGTAAGGGGTATCGCGAACCTGGAGGTCATTGAGGGCGGGGCCGAGGATCTGGTCATCGTGGATGACAGGGTGACCGGTGTCGTGCTGGCCGATGGAGGCATTCTGGACGCGGCTGCTGTAGTGTTGACCACAGGCACATTTCTGCGCGGGCTTATCCATATCGGCGAGAGGAAAATTCCGGCGGGGCGCATGGGTGAGGCGCCGGCAACGGGCCTGTCGGCCACACTTGAGAGATCTGGCTTTCATCTCGGGAGACTGAAGACCGGCACGCCGCCGCGGCTCGACGGCAGAACCATCGACTGGGCCTCGCTTGCCATGCAGAAGGGCGATGACGATCCGGTACCGTTCTCGACAATGACCGATTCGCTTCTGAACCGAATGGTGGAATGCGGCATAACACGCACTACGACGGCCACGCATCGCATCATCGAGGAGAATATCGGTCGTTCGGCGATGTATTCCGGACAGATTGCCGGAACCGGTCCGCGCTATTGTCCTTCCATCGAGGACAAGATCGTACGCTTCGGCGAGCGTGACGGGCATCAGGTCTTCCTGGAACCCGAAGGGCTCGACGACGATACGGTCTATCCGAACGGTATATCGACTTCCCTGCCGGAGGATGTCCAGCAAGCCTATGTGCGCACCATTCCCGGGCTCGAACAGGTCACCATATTGCAGCCGGGTTACGCCATAGAATACGACCATGTCGATCCGCGCGAGCTGAGGCCGTCACTGGAAACGCGCCGTATCGAAGGTTTCTTCATGGCAGGGCAGATCAACGGCACGACAGGCTATGAGGAAGCAGCGGCGCAGGGCCTGGTCTCGGGCATCAATGCCGCGCGCAAGGCTGGCGACGGGGAGCCGGTCCATTTCAGCCGGACATCAAGCTATATCGGCGTGATGATCGATGATCTCACGACACGCGGGGTGAGCGAACCCTACCGGATGTTCACTTCGCGTGCGGAATACCGGCTGACGCTACGCTCCGACAATGCCGACCAACGGCTGACGCCTCTTGGTGTCGAGATCGGCTGCGTTGGTGGTGAACGCAAAGAGGCATTTGACGCCAAACTCGATCGACTCGGCAGTGCACGCGATATGCTGTCCACGCTGAGCCTGACGCCGGATGAAGCAGCACGCCACGGTCTGAAACTCAACCGCGATGGTGTGCGCCGGTCGGGATGGGATCTGCTCGCCTATCCGGACATCGATTTCGCCAGGCTGGCGGCGATCTGGCCCGAGCTTGGCGATATCGACCGCAAGACCGCCGAGCAGGCCGAGATTGAGGCGGGCTATGGCGTCTATCTCCATCGGCAGGAAGCCGATATCGCTGCGGTACGGCGTGACGAACAGTTGGCGATCCCGGCCGAATTCGATTATCGCGGCCTTTCGGGCCTTTCCAATGAGCTCGTCCAGAAACTGGAAGCGGTGCGGCCGATCAGCATCGGGCAGGCTGGGCGGATCGAAGGCATGACGCCGGCAGCATTGACGCTGGTGCTTGCCCATGTTCACCGGCTGCGTCAGGCCAGGGCCGGATGAGCGGCAAAACAAATGGACAAGCGAAAGCGCTTGTCGATCGCATCTACCCTGTTTCACGTGAAACATTTGCAGCACTCGAAACCTATCTCGCCTTACTGCGTACCTGGCAGGCCAAGACCAATCTGGTGGCACCCGGCACGCTGGAAGATTTCTGGACACGCCATGTCTGCGACAGTCTCCAGGCTTTGGCGATGTTTCCGCAGACAGGCTTCTGGATGGATCTCGGCAGCGGTGCCGGCTTCCCAGGCATGGTCATCGCGATCGCCAATATTGGCCAGCCGGAACGGCGCCATGTGCTGGTCGAAAGCAATCACAAGAAATGCGCGTTCCTGCGCGCGGTGGCGCGCGAAACCGAAGCGTGTGTTGCCGTCGAAAGCGGCCGAATCGAGTCGGTTGCGAAACGATATGTCGATTCTGGCGATCTTCCGGAGATCGTAACGGCAAGGGCACTGACACCCCTGCCGCAGCTCATCGGATTGGCGGAACCGTTGCTCAATGCGGGTTCTGTCGGCCTGTTCCACAAAGGACGGGATTATGCCAGGGAAGTGGAAGATTGCCGTGGTTTGTGGGAATCCGATCTGGTAATACATGAAAGCCGGATCGAAGCAGGATCCGTGCTTCTGGAGTTACGCAATCCCGTGCGCGGCCAGGTCAGGAAACACGAGGAATCCTGAACCGCCAGCGGACCGGCCGGGGACTCGAACGGACCATCGCGGCCATGGCCAGTAATACGACATCGAGAGTGATCACCGTCGCCAACCAGAAGGGCGGCGTCGGCAAGACGACGACGACGATCAATCTGGCGACGGCATTGGCGGCGGTCGACCGCACCGTGCTAATCATCGATCTCGATCCGCAAGGCAATGCCTCGACCGGCCTCGGCATCGACAAGAACAGGCGCAGGGTTTCCAGCTACGACCTGCTCACCGATCAGGCGTTGCTGAAAGAAGCCGTGATGCCGACGGCCGTGCCGAGACTCTATGTGGTGCCGTCTACGCTCGATCTGCTCGGCGCAGAGATGGAAATCGCCGCAGAGCCCGAACGGGCCTTCAAGATTCGCAAGGCGATCGAGGAATATGTCCCTTCACCGATGCGGTTCGACTACATCCTGATCGACTGCCCGCCGTCGCTCAACCTGCTGACGATCAACGCCATGGCAGCGGCGCATTCGCTGCTGGTACCGCTGCAATGCGAGTTCTTCGCGCTGGAGGGCTTGAGCCAGCTTTTGCAGACCTTCGAGGAAGTGCGCAGCACGATCAATCCCGACCTCGAACTGCACGGCATCGTGCTGACCATGTTCGACAGCCGCAACAATCTGGCTTCGCAGGTGGTCGAGGACGTTCGCGCCTTCATGGGCGACAAGGTTTACGAGACGATCATCCCACGCAATGTCCGCATTTCCGAGGCACCGTCCTACGGCAAGCCGGCGATCCTGTACGATTTGAAATGTGCCGGAAGCCAGGCCTATCTGAGGCTTGCCTCCGAGGTGATCAAGCGCGAAAGGAAGCTTGCTGCAGCCTGATCGATTCAGATGCGTAACGAATCGTTGCCGTAATTTGGACGGGATGAAATAGCGGAGCGCCACCACGATGGCAGAAGACAATTCAAGAAAAAGACTGGGCCGGGGCCTGGCCGCGCTGATCGGCGATCTCGATGTGCCCGCAACGGCGACGCGCGCCGGCCAAGAGACAAGAGCCGACCGCAAGGTGCCGATCGAGTTGATCCGGGCCAATCCCGCCAATCCAAGGCGGTTCTTCAACGAGGAAGAGCTTGGCGATCTGTCGCGCTCGATCGCCGAACACGGCATCGTCCAGCCGATCCTGGTGCGGCCGATACGCGAAGATGCGGATCTCGGCGGTGCGCGCTACGAGATCATCGCCGGCGAACGGCGCTGGCGCGCGGCGCAGAAGGCTGGCCTGCACGATGTCCCGGTACTGATCCGTGATGTCGAGGATCGCCAGGCGCTCGAACTGGCCATTATCGAAAACGTCCAGCGGACCGACCTCAACGCCATCGAAGAGGCGCAGGGCTATCAGCAACTGATCGATGAATACGACTACAGCCAGGCCGATCTCGGCCAGGTGATCGGCAAGAGCCGCAGCCATGTCGCCAATACGCTCAGGCTGATGAAATTGCCGGAAGCGGTGAAGCGCATGGTTGCGGACGGCGGACTCTCGGCCGGTCATGCAAGAGCGCTGATCACCGTGGACAATCCGCAGAAGCTGGCCGACAGAATCGTGCGCGACGGACTTTCGGTTCGTCAGACCGAGGCGCTTGCGCAGGCGGTCTCCGACGCCCCAAAGGGCGGTTCGGCAAAGAAGGAAGTGGCGCAAAAGAGTGCCGACACGCTGGCACTGGAAAACCGGCTTGGCGACCTGCTTGGCCTGAAGGTCGATATTCACGCCAAGGACAATGGATCGGGCGAACTCAAGATCCGCTACCGCACGGTCGAGCAACTCGACGAAGTGTGCCGCCGTCTCGAAAACGGTTCTTAGCCGAAGTCCTGAAAAGAAATCGAATCACGCAGCGTTGCGGCGTCTCGCCTGTGCGGCTTCGACGGCAATCGCGATCAGTGCGGTACCAGCGAGCGAACGGCCAAGGCCCGGATTGGCACGCGTTTCGAAAGCTGCCTTGTCGAGACGGGCGAGTGCGCGGGTGATCGCATCGCCACGCCACAAGCCGAGCGCGGTCATGAACGCATTCTTGCGCGAGAAAAACAGCTGAAGGCGCAATCCGGCAATCACATCGGCGGCCGGTTTGCGCTCCTTGTCCATGCGATGGCGAACAATCTGCAGGGTCTGGAAATGGCGCAATGCCGCCAGAATCACCATGTCGGGGGCAGCACCCGAGATAAAGAGCCGGTCCAATATCCGCTCCAGACCCGGAAGGTCGCCGGAAATGGCCGAATCGACGGCGTCGTCGGCGGCCAATAGAGACGTATCGCCGACAAGATTGAGCACGTCTTGCGCGCGCACGGATTGTCTCCCGTGACAATAGAGCGCCAGCTTGGCGATCTCGTTGCGCGAGGCGCGTCTGTCGGCACCGATTCGGGAGCGCAACAATTGTTTGGCATCGGGATCGATTGTTAGACCGGCGGTGGAAAGCTCAGCATCAATTAGCCGACTAAGTGCTGCATCATTGTCGGGATAGCAGGCGATTGCCGCGCCTGATCCGCTGCGGGTAACCTGTCGGCGAAGTGCGGCATCCTTCTTCAGATCGCCTGCCTCGATCACGATCCAGCAGTCTTGCGGCGGATTGTCGAGGACGGGCTTGAGCGATCCGGCGAGATTTCGTCTCGTCGTGCCGCTGACGCGGACAAGCCGCGCACTGCCGAACATGCCGATCGTTCCGGCCTCGTCGGCAAGCCTGCCGGTATCAGCAGCGGCGTCGGCGTCGAGGCGGGTCAGAGCGAAAGGGTCGGACAGATCGACACCGAGCTTGCCGCATAACGTATCGGCGCGTTCGCTGACCAAGCCGGCATCGGGGCCGAAGAACAGGAAGGTGCGGAATTTCGGATCGGGGCGCTCGACGAAGGCGTCAGCCTGATGCGACTTGATTTCCGCCATCTTCTATTGAATGCCGGCGATGTCCGCAGCGAGCGCGAGGCGAAGTTCTTCGGCGACCAGGCGTGCAGCGCGGTTCTGTGCATCCCGCACGGCGCGTTCATTGGAAAAGCTCTGGCCGGTGCGGTCAAAAGAGGCGCTCGCCGAACGCGAGCCGCCCGCCACACGAGTGTGGTTCGCCACATTGATCAGGTCATAGCTGGCGATTACCGAAACCACGCCGGCGGTATTGTCGGCGACGTCCTTGATGGCAGCCTGAAGGCGGGTGTTATCGGTGACACGAAGCCGCAATTCGTAGACCGGCTCGGGTATGTCGCGGCCACCCTGCAACTGGAAGATCAGCTGGTTGCGCACCTGCTGGCCGACGCGTGAATCGACCTCGGCGACATGGATCTGCGCGAGCGCAATGGCTGCGTCCTGCGACATGTAGCTGTTCGTACCGTAAAGCGGCTGGTAGACGCAGGCCGGCAGCGCCAGCAGCGCAGTGGCGGCAAAGACAGTGCGAAGAATGGAGGCGGCTGACGATATCAATCAGGTTTTCCCTCAAACCACGATATTGACGATTCTTCCAGGCACAATGATGATCTTCTTCGGCGACGCACCTGCGAGAGCTTTCTGTACCACATCGAGGGCAAGCGTTGCAGCTTCTATCTCGGCGTTGCCGGCACCGGCGGCGACGGTGACATCGCCGCGCTTCTTGCCGTTGATCTGGACAGGCAGCACGATCTGCGATTCAGCCACCAGATCCGGATCGAAGACCGGCCAGGATTGCACGGCGATCAGGCCGTCCTCACCAAGCGCGGCCCAGCATTCCTCGGCCAGATGCGGCATCATCGGCGCGATCAGTTGCGCCAGCGTTTTGGCGGTTTCACGCGCGCTTGCCCGCAGATGGCCGGGCAATTTGTCAGGTTCTGCAGCGTTCCAGGCCGCATACAGTTCGTTGGTCAACGTGTAGATATGCGCGACGCAGCGGTTGAAGCGCAGATGGACGACATCTTCCTCGACTGCCTTGATGGTCTTGTGCGCCGCCTTGGTAAGCGCCAGCGCGGCGGGACCTGGCCCGGACGACAATATATCGGCCGGTTCGGTCGCGGACGCGATGTCGGAGACGAGCCGCCACAGGCGCTGGACGAAGCGGTGCGCACCCTCGACACCGGCTTCGGTCCAGATTACGTCACGGTCGGGCGGTGAATCCGACAGCATGAACCAGCGCGCGGTATCGGCGCCGTAGCTGGAGATAATATCGTCGGGGTCGACGACATTCTTTTTCGATTTCGACATCTTCTCGATCGGACCGACCTTCAACTCCTCGCCGGTCTCGATCAGGAAGGCGCGCCGCGCGCCGTCCGTTTCCTCGATGCGGACTTCAGCAGGCGTCACCCAGCCCTGCGGGCCCCTGTAGGTCTCGTGCACCACCATGCCCTGGGTGAACAGGCCTTCGAAGGGTTCCTCCACTTCATTGACATGGCCGGTCGATTTCATCGCACGGGTGTAGAAGCGCGAATAGAGCAGGTGCAGGATGGCGTGCTCGATGCCGCCGATATACTGGTTGACCGGCAGCCAGCCGTTCGGTCCGTCGACATAGTCGAGTGTCGTCGGCTGTTGCTCGTTCCACGGATCGGTGAAGCGGGCGAAATACCACGACGAATCGACGAAAGTGTCCATCGTATCGGTGTCGCGCACCGCCGCGCCGCCGCATTCCGGACAGGTTGTGTGCTTCCATGTCGGGTGATGGTCGAGCGGATTGCCCGGCTTGTCGAAGCTGACATCCATCGGCAGTTCAATCGGCAGATCGGTATCGGGTACTTGCTGCGTGCCGCATTTTTCGCAATGGATTGCCGGTATCGGGCAGCCCCAGAAGCGCTGGCGCGAAATCAGCCAGTCGCGCAGGCGGAACTGTACGCGCCGCTCCGCCATGGGCTGGCCTGTTTCCGTCTTCACCTGTGCTAGGCTATTGGCGACCTCATCGAAGGCTTCCGCCGGCTTCATGCCGTCGAGGAAGCGCGAATTAATCATCACGCCGTCGTCGACATAGGCTTCCTCGGTGATCTGGAAGGTCGTGGCGTCGGCGTCGGCCGGCATGACCACCGGGATGACCGGCAGGCCGTATTTGTTGGCGAAGTCGAGGTCGCGCTGGTCGCCTGAGGGACAGCCGAAAATGGCGCCCGTGCCGTATTCCATCAGCACGAAATTGGCGACATAGACCGGCAGCGTCCAGCTCTCGTCAAAGGGATGGACGGCACGGATGCCGGTGTCGAAGCCTTTTTTCTCGGCGGTCTCGAGCGCGGCGGCTGACGTGCCGGCACGCTTCACCTCCTCGATGAATGCCGCCAGTTCGGAATTGCCTTCTGCGGCCCTCTTTGCCAGCGGATGATCGGCGGCAACAGCCATGAAGGATGCGCCGAAAATCGTGTCGGGCCGCGTCGTGTAGATATCGAGCGCGGTCTCGCCAGTCGGCGTGGTGTCTGCATCGAGCGGCCAGCGGATCGCCAGGCCCTCCGAACGGCCAATCCAGTTGCGCTGCATGGTGCGCACCTTTTCCGGCCAGCGGTCGAGGCGATCGAGGCTGTCGAGCAGTTCCTGGCTCATCGAGGTGATCTTGAAGAACCATTGCGTCAGGTCGCGTTGTTCGACCGGAGCGCCGGAGCGCCAGCCCTTGCCGTCGATCACCTGCTCGTTGGCGAGCACGGTCATGTCGACCGGGTCCCAGTTGACCTTGGCCGAACGCCGTTCCACCAGCCCCGACTTCCAGAAGTCGAGGAACATCTTCTGCTGGTGCTTGTAATAGGACGGATCGCAGCTCGCGACTTCGCGCGACCAGTCGAGCGACAGACCCATGGTCTTGAGCTGCGCCTTCATCGTCTCGATATTGGCATAGGTCCAGTCGCGCGGATTGACCTTGTTGTCGCGCGCGGCGTTTTCGGCCGGCAGACCGAAGGCATCCCAACCCATGGGGTGGAGCACGTTATAGCCCTTCGAGCGCATGTAACGCGCGACGACGTCGCCCAGCGTATAATTGCGGACATGACCCATATGGATGCGCCCGGAAGGATAGGGGAACATCTCCAGGACGTAATATTTCGGACGCGGATCGTCGTTGGAAATCTCGTATAGCTTGCGCTCGTCCCAGATTTTCTGCCAACGCGGCTCGACTTGTCTTGCGTTGTAGCGTTCGCTTGCCATATCCACAGGCTCTTTGGAGAATTGGGCCGCGGGAGCGGCTGAGGTGGTCAACCAGAATTTGGCATGCGGGTCAACACTCTACCGGGTCCGGTTGTGGCGAAGACGGAATTAGTGTGACGGGAAGACAATGGCGAAAACACTCGAACACTATCAGGATATCGTCAGGCGCATCGGCGAAGCTGAAAGAACTTCGGGCAGAAAAGTCGGCAGCACGCAGCTTGTCGCCGTCACCAAAACCTTCGATGCTGACGCCATATTGCCGGTGATCGAGGCGGGCCACAGGGTGTTCGGCGAGAACCGCGTGCAGGAAGCACAGGGCAAATGGCCGGCGCTGAAGGAACGGTTTCCCGACATCGAACTGCACCTGATCGGACCCCTGCAGTCCAACAAGGCGGGTGACGCCGTCGCACTGTTCGACGTGATCGAGACGATCGACCGCGAAAAGATCGCCGCTTCGCTCGCAAGGGAGATTGGCAAACAGGGCAGGCATCCCCGATTGCTCATCCAGGTCAATACCGGCGAGGAACCGCAAAAGGCGGGGATCGCACCGGGCGAGACACTCGCCTTTGCCGAGCGCTGCCGAAAGGAACACGGTCTCGAAATCGAGGGTCTGATGTGCATTCCACCTTTCGACGAGAATCCGGGACCGCATTTCGCGCTGCTCGCCAAGCTTGCGAAAGAGGCAGGGCTGAAGACGCTGTCGATGGGCATGTCGGGCGATTTCGAGACGGCGGTGGAAATGGGCGCAACCCATGTGCGGGTCGGCTCGGCCATTTTCGGTCAGCGCTGAACGAATCGGTCACGGCATGATGCGCAGCGTCGTGCCGCGCCTTTTCCACGCGAGCAGATGGCGAATGAGCGCCGGGGTGACGGCGACACAGCCCTCGGTCGATGCGTGGCCGGGCCCGGCGATGTGCAGGAAGATGGCGCTGCCGCGAAAACGTGCGCGCGGGAAAACATTCCAGTCCAGTACCACACAGATATCGTAGAGATTGTCTGTGCGCATCATGCGTTCGTGACTGGCGGTAAAAGGTAGCTGTACCGGACGGTTATAGGCGGGATCGCCGGGATCATCGCACCAGCCGTCATCGCAACGAATCGCCTTCAATCCGGCAAGGCAGCCGAGAAGGGGCAGGCGATCGCGGCGGCAATATCCGCCAAGCAGGCGCAATTTACCAGCGGGCGTGGCGCCGTCGCCCTCGCGCTTGAACACGGAAATACCGGAGCGGCCGAGCGCGCACGGATAGACCCTGCCGGCAATGGCAAGCAGGCCGTGATGGGCGGTATTTCCCGGCGCACGGCGCACGGTCCAGCGTTGCGGGCGGTGATTCGTTTCAGTCCCGGATTTACGACAACGGTTAAGGTTGATCACCATAACGGCATGGTCAGACATGGATCATGTGTCATATTTCGTGTTTTTCGGCTATCAACCGACTATTAATCACGTTGCGTAAAGAAGATAATTGAAATCCGGGTGATTTGCGCGGAGCTTAAATGACGGCAAGAAACATCCTGATCGTCGATGACGATGACGATCTGCGCGAAGCGTTGAGCGAACAATTGTCGCTCTACGAGGAGTTCGAGATCGCCTGCGAGGCAAGCGCCGCGCGGGGTATTCAGGCTGCGCGCAACGCCCATGTCGATCTGCTGCTGATGGATGTCGGGCTGCCGGACATGGACGGCAGGGAAGCGGTCAAGGTGTTGCGCAAGGGCGGCTTCAAGGCGCCGATCATCATGCTGACCGGACATGATACCGATTCCGACACCATCCTCGGTCTGGAAGCCGGCGCCAACGACTATGTGACCAAGCCGTTCCGTTTTGCCGTGCTGTTGGCGAGGATGCGGGCGCAATTGCGCGCGCATGAACAAAGCGAGGATGCCGTTTTCCAGGTCGGCCACTACACGTTCAAGCCGGCGCAAAAGCTGATGATCGACGAATCGGGCAGCAAGGTGCGCCTGACCGAAAAGGAATCGGCGATCGTCAAATATCTCTATCGCGCCGAGCAGAAAGTGATCGGCCGCGACGAATTGCTGGAGCAGGTATGGGGCTACAATTCCGGCGTCACCACGCATACGCTTGAAACCCATATCTACCGGCTTCGGCAGAAGATCGAAAAGGATCCCTCGAATGCCAGGCTGCTGGTGACCGAGGGTGGTGGATACAAGCTCGTTCCGTGAGCCTTGATCAGGACATGAGCCTCCTCGCAAGGGTTGGGCTGTTTCAGGGGTTTTCGTCTGACCAGCTCCGCTTGATTGCTTTCGGCGCCGAACGCGAGCGCCTGCCATTGGGGGCGGTGCTGTTCAGCGAGGGCGACGAGGCCAACGGCGGTTATGTGGTGGCGGAGGGGCAGGTCGATCTGATGTCCCGGCACGGCCAGCGCCAGATTGTCATCGAGACGGTGGAAGAAGGCGGCTTGATCGGGGAGATCGCGCTGATCGCCGGCAACAGGCGTTCATGCGATGCGGTGGCGCGCGTGGGGAGCGAAGTCCTCTATATCGCCCGGCCGCTGTTTCTGCGTCTGCTCAGGGAATATCCGGAAACGGCGGCCATGCTGCATGGCGGCATCGCACAATCCATCCAAAGGCTGATGTCGCAAATGACGGGTGTTCACGACAGGCTGGGCGCCATTGCGAAGCTGGCCGAACTGCAAGGGCTGGGCGACACAGACGAACCCGATGAAATCTCGGGCAAGAAAACCGGTGAGCAGCCGAAATAGGCCTGCCGGTCAACCTTACTCGAGATTGAGAGTCGCCAGAACCGGAACGTGGTCGGAGGGCCGCTCCCAGCCCCGCGCCTCGCGTACGACCTCGATTTTTTTCAATCTTCCGGCCAGTTCCGGCGCGGCCCAGATGTGGTCGAGCCGCCTGCCTCGGTCGTTCTTCGTCCAGTCCGGCGAGCGGTAGCTCCACCAGGTGAACAGTTTCTCGCTCGGCGGAATGGTGTTGCGCACCAGATCGGACCAGCCGCCCAGTTCAAATGCACGGGTCAAGCCCTCGGTTTCGACCGGCGTGTGACTGACAACCTTCAAGAGCTGCTTGTGCGACCAGACATCGTTTTCGAGCGGGGCAATGTTGAGATCGCCAACAAGAATGGAGGGAATGCCCGACTCGACCGATTTCACATCCTCCATTTCGGTAACGAAACGCAGCTTGTGGTCGAACTTCGGATTGATTTCGGGATCAGGTTCGTCACCGCCGGCCGGAACGTAGAAATTATGCAGCCGCACGGTCCGGCCGTCGCTCCTGAACAGGACCGAGACGTGACGGCTGTCACCCATGTCGCAGAAATCGCGGGAATGGATTTCCTCGATCGGACGGCGCGAGAGCGTGGCCACGCCGTGATAGCCCTTCTGGCCGTGGACGGCCTGGAACTCGTAGCCGAGCCTGGTAAAGGGTTTGGACGGGAACTGGTCGTTCTGGCACTTGATTTCCTGCAGGCACAGAAAATCGGGCTGCCATTTTTCGAGGAATTCGACAACCAGCGACTGGCGCAAGCGAACCGAGTTGATGTTCCAGGTCGCTATGGTGAGGGGCATCGGGCGGTGACTGACATGAATGGATAGGAAGATAAAAAAGGGTCAGGCCCAAAATGGTTGGGAGGCCGCGGTGATGCAAGGGTCGGCCTCACCGGAAGCCGGCCTGTCCACCTTTTTTGACCTGATGCCTGACGCGGCGCTCAGCGATTGGAGTTGCGCTGCTGCTGCAAACGGCGCTGGATCGCGAGCTCGTCGAACTTGAACAGGCGGTCGGGAAGTTCGACATTCTTTTCGACGTTGAAGACCATGACGGATGTTTCCGCGCCCTTTGAATCCTTTACCGTCCACTGGCGCAGGTCGAAGGTCTCCGGATCGAACATCAGCGTGATCAATGCGTCGCCGAAGACCTTGTCGTCACCCATGACGATGGTGGTGAGATCGGGTTCGTTGACGACGCTCTTGATGTTGTGGTCGTCGAACTCGATACGGTTGGAAAGCAGAAGCTTCAGAGGTGTCTTTTCGAGCGGATAGAAATCCCAGGTCTTGAGCTTCTTGTTGTGTACGGCGACCGTCGTGCCGTTGGAGATCACCTCGACGGGCGCGGTCTGTTCGTAGTTGAACCGGATCTTGCCGGGCCGCGAAATGTAGAAGGTTCCGCCGGTCTGGCTACCATTGGGGCCGAATTGCAGGAATTCGCCGGTCATGGTCGGCACTGCGGCAAAATGCTGCGACAGCGCCTCGACCGTCTGCTCGTTGGTGAGAGCGGCCTTTTGCGGCTTGGCCTGTGCATCCGCCGGTGCGACGAGGAACGTGGCCACGACCAGAAATGCGACAGCGATTCCCGGTATTTGGCGCCAGTTCCAGGGCAATGTGGAAATTTTCATCCTGATCGATCCGGTTGTCTTGCTGGTCGTTCACATGGCGGTTCGGCATGGCCGAAACAAGGCACTGTAGTGACCATAATCGGCCATCGGCGGGAATCACGGCTGCTTGTCCGGGTTCATATCGTCTCGTCTTCGCCCGGCACCAGGATTTCGCGTTTTCCCGCGTGGTTGGCCGGGCCGATCAGCTCTTCCTTTTCCATGCGTTCGATCAGCGAGGCGGCGCGGTTATAGCCGATTCCCAGGCGACGCTGGATATAGCTGGTCGATACCTTGCGATCCTTCAGCACGACCGCAACCGCCTGATCGTAGAGATCGTTGGACTGGGCCAGCGCGTCGGTGCCGGCCGGCGCGTCGCCGCCATCTTCCTCTTCTTCCTGGGTGACGGTCTCGAGATATTCCGGCACGCCCTGGGTCTTGAGATGCGCGACGACCTTTTCGACCTCGTCATCGGAGACGAAGGGCCCGTGGACGCGCTGGATACGGCCGCCGCCGGCCATATAGAGCATGTCGCCCATGCCGAGAAGCTGTTCGGCGCCCTGCTCGCCCAGAATGGTGCGGCTGTCGATCTTCGAGGTGACCTGGAAGGAGATGCGGGTCGGGAAATTGGCCTTGATCGTGCCGGTGATGACGTCGACGGACGGGCGCTGCGTCGCCATGATGACATGGATGCCGGCGGCGCGCGCCATCTGCGCCAGGCGCTGGATGGCGCCTTCGATATCCTTGCCGGCGACCATCATCAGGTCGGCCATTTCGTCGATAATGACGACGATATAGGGCATGGGGTCGAGTTCGAGTTCCTCGGTCTCGTAGACCGCCTCGCCGGTCTGGCGGTCATAACCGGTTTGCACGGTGCGATTCAGCGTTTCGCCCTTCTTGTGCGCCTCGCCGATGCGGGTGTTGAAGCCCTCGATGTTCCTGACCCCGAGTTTGGACATCTTGCGATAGCGTTCCTCCATCTCGCGCACGGTCCATTTGAGCGCGACGACCGCCTTTTTCGGGTCGGTAACGACCGGGGTCAGCAGATGCGGAATGCCGTCATAGATCGACAGTTCGAGCATCTTGGGGTCGATCATGATCAGGCGGACCTGCTCGGGCGCCATGCGATAGAGGATCGACAGGATCATGGTGTTGATGGCGACCGACTTGCCGGAGCCGGTGGTGCCGGCAACGAGCAGATGCGGCATCTTGGCGAGATCGGCAATCACCGGTTCGCCGCCGATGGTCTTGCCGAGGACAAGCGACAGGCGGCCCTTGGCGGTCTCGTAGTCACTGCTCGACAGCAATTCGCGCAGATAAACGGTTTCACGACGCGAATTGGGCAATTCGATGCCGATGGCGTTGCGGCCGGGCACGACCGCGACGCGACAGGCGATCGCACTCATCGAACGGGCGATATCGTCGGCAAGACCGATGACGCGCGAGGATTTTATGCCGGGCGCGGGCTCGAGTTCGTACAAGGTAACGACCGGGCCCGGACGGACATTGATGATCTCGCCCTTGACGCCGAAATCCTCCAGCACGCCCTCGAGCAGGCGGGCATTCTGTTCCAGCGCGTCGGGGCTGAGCGCGGCGTCGGCGCCCTGCTTCTTCGGTTCGGAAAGCATGTGTAGCTGCGGCAATTCGAATCGGTTGTCGGAAAGCAGCGAAGTCTGGGCCTCGCGCGCGGCACGCTTTGACTGTTTGAGCTTGCCGGTCATCGGCTTGACGCGGTTGCCCGAGGCATTGTTCTCGCGGAATTGCGGTTCGAATTCCGCATCGACCAGCAGGTCACCCTGATCGTCGTCGGGATGATGGATTTCCTCGCCATAGCCTGGCGCGAAATCAGGTGCGCGCAGATAGTCACCGTCTTCACCGGTCCATTCTTCTTCCCATTCCCCGGAATCGGGGTTGCCGGCAATGGCCTGGCGTCTCGCATTGCTGGCGAGGGTGAAATCCTCCAGCCCGTCATCTGGCGGTGCGGTCAAGCTCGACCAGGCATCGGCCATTCTCGAAAAGATGGAAGGCTTGCCGGGGGCTCTCGGGCGTCGACGCAGCCTTGCACGCATCATGAAGTACCAATGGGCCAGCGCGCCGAGCGTTAGGCCGCTTTCGTCGTCGTCATCCTCGAGGATTTCGCCGGTTTCGGCATCATATTGCAGTTCATGCGTATGACGGCGACCGATCAGGCCGGCGGCATAAAGCACCAGCGGCAGCGCGGCGAGCGCGAAAGTCAGACCAAGCAGGATCGCCAGCAAACCATGCGGATAGTTGCCAATCACCAGTGCGGGAAGTTTCAGGACGAGATCGCCTGCGACGCCGCCCAGGCCGGTCGGCAGCGGCCAGCCCGACGAACGCGGCAGGCAGCCGGCGGCGGCGGCGGCCAGCAGGGTCGCCGGAAGCCAGGCGACGAGCCGGCCCTTCCATCTGCCTATTTCATGCTGGACGATCTTGAGCCAGGCCCAGACGGCGGGCGGCACAAGCGCGACAACAGCGGCAAGTCCGATAAACTGCATCATCAGGTCGGCGATGGAGGCACCGAGAAAGCCGCCGGCATTCTGCGGCACCATGCCATTGGCATTCGACAGGCTGGGATCGGCGACGTTCCAGGTGGCAAGTGCGGCGAAGACGAACAAAACGACGGCGAGAAGCGCCAGACCCGTCAACACGCCGAACTGACGCGACAGCCTGCCGGCGATCTTTTCGGTGCGTTCATCGATCCCCGCCGACCGGATACCGGAAAGCTGCATGCCTCAACTCCGCCGCCTTGAAACCGTTATCTGAGCATTCGTGCGCGCCAACGCGCCGCAGAACCCTAAAAGGGGAAGGTTAAGACCCTGTTAACCATGGAGGCTACCGGCCGGATATCAAAAGGTGCTCCGGACAAAAAAAGGCCCGGGAACAAACCCGGGCCCAGTTGTTGGAACGGCTGGAATTTCCTGCACGTCCCGACGGGACTGTTGACCGCCCCGGCTGACCGGGACAGCAATTTCTCAATACTGTTATCAGGAGCTGTTCACGCCGGACATGGGAGTTGACTTTCCTTCGCTCTCGATAGGTTCGCAGGAAGAACATTCAATCCGCGTGCCAAACTGGTGTACTGTCGAGAATATGTTGTTTTATTTAGGCTTTTTGAATTCCTTCAACGAGGAGCGGCCTCAATGGCTTCCATGGATGCGTATTTTCTATGCAACCACGCGGCATTGATCGATTTGTGATCATTCCATCGTTCAAAAAAAGCCGGCCCGGACAATGTCCGGGCCGGCCTCTCATTGCTGCCGACAGATGCGATGCCGGCTTCAGTGACTACAAGCGATCCTAGGCAACGCTTTCGCCATGCAGGGCGATGTCGAGACCCTCTTGTTCCTCAGCATCGCTCGGGCGCAGGCCGATGACAGCCTTGATGACCATGAGGATGACGAAGGAGGCGACGGCCGTCCATACGATGGTTGCGATGATGCCGTAGAACTGGGTGACGATCGAGGCACCCTCACCGGCAGAGTTGATGGCCGGATCGGCGAAGACGCCCGTCAGCAGGGCGCCGACGATGCCGCCGATGCCGTGAACGCCGAAGGCGTCGAGCGAGTCGTCATAGCCAAGCATCTTCTTGAGATGCGCGGCACCCCAATAGCAGACCACGCCGGCGACGATGCCGACGATGAGGGCGCCCGTCGGATTGACGAAGCCCGAGGCCGGGGTGACGGCGACGAGGCCGGCAACCGCACCGGAAATGATGCCGAGAACGCTTGGCTTGCCGGCGATGATCCATTCGGCGAACATCCAGGCGAGTGCCGCGGCGGCGGTGGCGACCTGCGTGTTCATCATGGCCGCACCGGCAAGGCCGTCGGCTGCCAGTTCCGAACCGGCGTTGAAGCCGAACCAGCCGACCCACAGCAGGGCAGCGCCGGTGACCGACCAGGTCAGGTCATGCGGCGCCATGTTGGCCGAACCGAAGCCCTTGCGTTTGCCGATGACCAGTGCACAGACGAGGCCGGCAACACCGGCATTGATGTGAACGACCGTGCCGCCGGCGAAGTCGAGAACGCCTGCATCCGACAGGAAGCCGCCGCCCCATACCCAGTGAGCGATCGGCGAATAGACGATGATCGACCACAACACCATGAAGATGAGCATCGCGGAGAACTTCATGCGCTCCGCGAACGCGCCGGTGATGAGCGCCGGCGTTATGATGGCAAAGGTCATCTGGAACATGGAGAAGACGTATTCGGGAATGGTGCCCGAAAGCGAATCGACACCAACGCCCGAGTGCATGAAGGCGGAGAAGCCGCCCATATAGGCGTTCATGGAGCCGCCATCGGTGAAGGCGATGGAATAGCCGACGACGAACCAGACAATGGTCATCGCGCAGGTGATGGCGAAGCTCTGCATTACGGTGGCGAGCACGTTTTTCTTGCGCACCATGCCGCCATAGAACAGCGCCAGGCCCGGAATGGTCATCATGAGAACCAGCGCGGTGGAGGTCAGCATCCATGCCGTGTCGCCGGCACTCAGCGTCGGTTCAGCCTCGGCGACCACTTCGGTCGTGGTTTCCTGCGCATAGGCCATGGCCGTGGCCAAGACAGTGAACAGGCCACTGGCAGTGAGCCCCAGACCAATAGGTCCGGCGCGGGAAGGAAGTATATCGGTAAACTTCATCGGGGATTCTCCCTGGAAAATTCTGGCAATGGCCCGCTCAGAGGGCATCGGCGCCGGTTTCGCCGGTGCGGATACGCACGGCCTGGTCAATGGAGTAGACAAAGATCTTGCCGTCACCGATCTGGCCGGTCTTGGCCGCGGAGGAGACTGCGTCGATGGTCTTGTCGACCATGTCGTCGCCAACCGCGATCTCGATCTTCAGCTTGGGAAGGAAATTCACGGCATATTCCGTGCCGCGATAAATTTCCGTGTGGCCCTTCTGGCGACCGTAGCCTTTGACTTCGGTCACCGTCAGACCCTGGATGCCAATCGCCGTGAGGGCGTCGCGCACCTCATCGAGCTTGAATGGCTTGATCACTGCCATGACAATCTTCATTCGATCACCCGTTCCTTTGATTGGGCCGCAATTCGGCCAATAACGGATGCGCGCCGTACTACCCGCCGACGTGATCCGCCCGCCAGAGTTCAATCAAATGGCGTGCCAAACTGGATTTGGCGTATTAACTGTTTGTTATTGAATGGATTTTTTGCCCGGAAACGAATCAGCGGGCCGAACTTACCTAACGTAAATTGCAAAAGCTTTGGATCAATTTGCTTATTTTTTGTGCATTTCCTCAATTCTGACCAAATATTGCTCAGCTTTTCGCTTCGCTTTCGGCTTGGGCGCGGCGCACCCGGATGAGGCCCTCCTGGGCGACCGAAGCGACCAGTGCGCCATCGCGTGCATAGATGCTTCCGCGCGTGAAGCCGCGCCCGCCGGAAGTGTTGGGGCTGTCCTGGGTATAAAGATGCCAATCCTCCATATGCACCGGACGGTGGAACCAGATGGCGTGGTCGAGGCTCGCGACCTGCAATTGCGGGTCGAATACGGCCCTGCCATGTGCGTAGAGCGATGTGTCGAGCAGGGTCATGTCGGAGGCATAGGCCAGCACGCATGCCTGGATCGCCGGATCGTCGGGCAGATCGCCGGTGGCGCGAAACCAGATGTTCTGTATCGGATCCAGTTTGCGTGAAGAAATGAAATGGGTGAGGTCGGTGGGGCGAAGCTCGATGGGACGCGCGCGCTGCCAGTAGTGGCGGACATTTTCCGGAGCATGGTCGATATATTTTTCGGCGAGCTCCTTTTCGCTGGGCAGCGATTCGGGCGGTGTCACCTTCGGCATGGCAATGAAATGTTCCAGACCCGGTTCGTGCACCTGAAACGAGGCAGACATCGAAAAGATCGCCTTGCCGTGCTGGAGGGCGACAACCCGGCGCGTGGTGAAGCTGCCGCCGTCACGGATGCGGTCGACTTGGTAGATGATGGGAACTTCCGGATCGCCGGGCCGCATGAAATAGCAGTGCAGCGAATGGACGTGGCGCTTCGAGACGACGGTGCGGCTTGCCGCAACCAGCGCCTGGCCGATCACCTGGCCACCGAAGACGCGCTGCCAGCCGACCTTGGGGCTGACACCGCGAAACAGATCCTCCTCCAGCTTTTCCAGATCGAGTATTTCGACAAGGCTGGCCACCGCTTTCGACGTGTTCATCGCAAAACCTGATTCCTCGTTCCTCGCTGCGCCTTCAAGATGCGGCGTTGCCGTCAATAGCGCCACATTATCGATTATGATAGTTCGTCAAAGGCAAAAGGAATGGCAGGATGGCGCGTCAAACAACCAGAAGAGCGACGAAAAAGTCGTCAGACAATACAGTTGCGGACGAAACGGATGTCCTGATCGCCGGCGGCGGCTATGTCGGTCTGTGCACCGCGGTTGCGATCCGTGGCGCCGCGCCGACGCTGTCGGTGACGATCGTCGATCCGGTGCCGGCGGAAGCAATCGAGAAGGACGTGCGCGCTTCGGCGATTGCGGCTGCTGCGACACGGATGCTCGAACGGCTCGGTGTCTGGGCCGAACTTGTCGCCGATGCGCAGCCGATCAACGAAATGATCGTTACCGACAGCCGTCTGTCGGATGCGACACGGCCGGTTTTCCTGACCTTTGCCAATGACAGAACGGGTGGCGAACCAGGCGGTGAACAAACGCCCTTCGCCCACATGCTGCCCAACCGTTCGCTGGTCAAGGCGTTGCGCGCCAAGGCCGAAGCGCTCGGGGTCGCGCTGGTCACCAATACGGTGGAAGGTTTCTCGGTTGGCCCCGCTTCGGTCGACATTTGTCTCGGCAAGGGTGCGGCATCGGCGAAATTGCTGATCGCTGCCGATGGCGTACGTTCGAAACTGCGCGAAGCCGCCGGCATCCGCACGCTGCACTGGCCTTACGAGCAGATGGGTATTGTGGTGACGGTGGCCCATGAACGCCCACATGAGGGCCGTGCGGAAGAGCATTTCCTGCCGGCCGGGCCGTTCGCGATCCTGCCGCTCAAGGATAATCGCTCGTCTCTGGTATGGACGGAACGCACCGCCGACGCCAGGCGGCTGATGGAAGCCGACGACATCACATTCGAACTGGAACTCGAACAGCGTTTTGGCCACAAGCTCGGTGCAATCACGGTCGAGGGACCGCGCCGCGCCTTTCCGCTCGGGCTGACACTGGCCCGCGACACGGTACAGGAGCGGTTCGCGCTTGCCGGCGATGCCGCTCATGGTATTCACCCGATCGCCGGCCAGGGTCTCAATCTCGGCTTCAAGGACGCGGCCGCGCTTTCCGAAACCATTGTCGAAGCGCACCGACTGGGTCTCGATATCGGTTCGCTTGCGGTGCTGGAGCGCTATCAGCAATGGCGTCGTTTCGACACGGTGCAGATGGGGGTGACGACCGATGTCCTCAACCGGCTGTTTTCCAACAATAATCCGCTGCTGAGAACGATGCGCGACACGGGTCTGGGGCTGGTTGATCGGCTGCCGGGTCTGAAACGGCGCTTCATCGACCAGGCGGCCGGCTATGGAAGCGGCACGCCGCGGCTCTTGCAGGGCGAGGCGATCTGAATCTATTCCCTGGCCAGTTCCTCATCGGTCAGCTGGCGGGCCTCCGAAGCGAGCATGATCGGAATGCCGTCGCGAATGGGGAAAGCAAGACGCGCCGCGCGCGAGACGAGCTCATGCCTTGGAGCGTCATGTTCGAGTGCGGTCCGTGTCAGCGGGCAGACCAGCATTTCCAGCATCTTGATGTCGACAGTCCTCGGGACGTGGGGATGCAGTGTTGTTGCGGGAACGTGCAGGCCGCTCTTCACCGCAGGTTGGGCCGAGGGGTCGGCCGGTTGCTTGCCGGAGGGCGTTTGCGTCACTGGATAATCGTCCCGGGATCACCGGTGTCGCGTGCGAGCGCGATTTCGGCGATGGCGATCAGGGTCTCGGCCCGCTCTTTCAACGTGTCGGCCTCGAGCAGCGCCTGTTTTTCGGCCGGACCGTACGGACTCATCATGCACAGCGCGGTCACAAGGGTTTCGTTGGAGGCCTTGCGCACCGATTCCCAGTCGGCCTCCATGCCGTTGGTATCGAGATATTTGCGAAAGGTGGCGAGCAGACCCTCGCGATCGACCTCCCGCCCGTCGTCGCAGCATTCGAGTTCGCCGCCAAATGCCGCGATACGACAGCGGCGATAGCCGTTATGGGCAGCGACCTCGTCCTGGATACGATAGCGGCAGATGCCGGTCAGGTTGATGAGATAACGCCCGTCGCCGGTTTCCTGAAAGGCGGTGATACGGCCGAGGCAGCCCAGCTCGCAAAGAACGGGCTCGCCATCCGCGCATACGGCGCGATGATCGCCGAACCGCGGCTGAACCATGCCGATCAGACGGTCACGGCAAAGCGCATCATCGATCATGGCGAGATAGCGCGGCTCGAAAATATTGAGCGGCATCTGGCCGCCCGGCAACAGCAGCGCGCCGGAAAGGGGGAATACCGGCACGATGTCCGAGATGTCGGAAACGTTCAGATATTCGGCGTTTCCAGCTCTCATCCTTTATTTCCTCTACAAGAAATCTGTGTCGGAGCAGGCCGACCTCAAGAGAACAATATGGATGACAACTGGCGACGGGCCGAAAGCGTGGCCTCGTCGGTGGGGCCCCAGGCTTCGAAGAACTGCAGGAGCTGGGCACGCGCGCCGTCATCGTTCCATTTGCGGTCGCGGCGGATGATCTCCAGCAATTGATCGGCGGCTTCCTCGCGCCGGCCCTTGGCATTGAGCGCCAGCGCCAGGTCAAAGCGGGCATGATAGTCCTTCGGATCGGCTTCGATGCGGGCGAGGAGTTCGGCGGTGTCGCCGAGCGAGGCAGCCTGTTCGGCCAGATCTATCGCCGCTTTCAGCGAAGCGGCTTCCGGCTTGCCGTGCTGGTCGGCGGGGATCGCCTCATACATCGCCCGGGCGCGTTCTGCATCGCCGGAAGTCAGATAGAGCGTGCCCATGCCGGCCAGGGCGGCGACGTTATGCGGCTCCTGCTGAAGCACGGAAGCATACAGATTGGCTGCCTCGGCGTGGGCACCCTCGCCTTCAAGGCGTGCGGCTTCTTCCAGCGCCTGGTCGATCGGCGAAGGGCCGGACGGGCCTGCAAGCTTGTCGATGAAACGACGTACCTCGCTTTCGGGGACGGCGCCCATGAAGGCGTCCTTCGGCTTGCCCTGATCGAAGGCGACGACGGCAGGAATCGACTGAACGCCCATCTGCCCGGCGATTTCGGGGTGCTGGTCGATGTTCATCTTGACCAGTTTGACCTTGCCGCGCGATTCGGCGACGACCTTCTCCAGCACCGGACCGAGCTGCTTGCAGGGTCCGCACCAGGGCGCCCAGAAATCGACGAGCACGGGGCGCTCGTTGGATGCCTCGATCACCTCGACCATGAATTCGGCAGTCGAAATGTCCTTGACCGCTTCGGGCGCGCCGCCACCTGACGAGGCGGGTCCGCCGTCGCCAAGCGTGCCCAGAAAATCGACGCTTCCGTTACCAGTGCTGCTCATCGCTTCTTCTCCGTGCGAGTCGTGTCGGCCAGTTCGGCGTGACGCGGCTAATCCTGTATCCGCTGCGCCGTATCGCCTCCCGAAGACAAGTCAATAATCTCGGGCACATGGCCAACATATTCAAGGAAGTGTAGCAAATTCTGCCTCGAAATGGTGGTGGTCATGGTGTTCTTCAACGGATGGCAATTCAGCATATCATGGCGCAAAAGCGGTGCGTCGATGATCACCTTGACGCGGTTGTCATGGTCGTTCATCGGCGCGAAGGCCGTGACCGAACCCGGTTCGACGCCGAGGAATTCCATCAGTCGATCGGCATTGGCGAAGGAAACACGGCTTTTGGCGCCGATCAGCGGATGAACCCGGTTGATCGGGATCTGCGCCGTGGCCTCGGCGACGATCAGGAAATAATTGTCCTTCTTGTCCTTGACGAACAGGTTCTTGGTGTGGCCGCCGGTGATCTCGCGGTGGAGCCGGTCGCTTTCGGCCACAGTGAAGACCGCCTCATGCTGGCTTGTGGTGGTCTCGATGCCGAGCTTGTCGAGCAGGGCGAACAATTCGTCAGGCGTGGCCGGCATAAAGCGCGAACCTCTTTCAAGGGAACATTTGCCCGCATGCTCTATTGGCTTATCGCTGGGCGATCAACCGCGCAGGAATTTTCCTTATCTCACGAATGTTCCTCGCTCCGCCCGGGTCCGGTCTTTTGCCCTTCCACCGGGATATCCGTCCCGGTGTCCGTTCACGGGCTGGCGCTTTGGCTTTCCTTGTCCCGGTCGCTTCGTTCAACGCCTCTTGCGCGTCGGCGTCCTCCTCGGCCGCCTGGTGCAGCTGTTCGAACCATTCCAGCCGATCTCGGCTTTCATGCGCTGAAATAGCTGTTGCATTCGCCGGCACGTTGCGCCATAGGTGGCGCCGCACTTTTCGCGCCCTTCAGGGGTGGTATGAGCGGGTGTAGCTCAGGGGTAGAGCACAACCTTGCCAAGGTTGGGGTCGTGGGTTCGAATCCCATCGCCCGCTCCAGATTTTCCGACTTAACACGCTGTTTTTGTTGTGGGTTTGGGAAGGTCTTGAATGGCCGTCCCTCCATAATACCGCCCATGCGGCATGGTTAACGACTGGCTGGGAAAAGTCTGTAAGGGAGCGCGCAACGGTTCGGACTTCGAGCCTCCGACGTCGTTGCCCGCTCCTCGACCAATTCCCGCCCTCCTTGCCTCGGGCGGCGGGAAACGACCGGGGAGGAAATGGGCTTCTCCTCCCTTGCTTTGCGTCCTTCCCGATCGCCTCAATTCCCCGTCGCGTTGTAAGCTTTTCGGGACGCGGCGTAACTCAACCGGGTCGAGCGTTCCTTGATCAGCGCTCCCCGGTTTTCTTTTTGGTCGCACGTCTCGATCAAGCATCCCCTGACGCTTTCCCACATGGCGTCACCGTGCAGGTTTTTCTCCACGTTCACAGTAGAGTAGCACTTAGCACATTTTCAAATCAGCGGTATCCGTAGTCATGGTGATACCGCCGGCTATTACGAAGGCTCACTAGGCAAAAAGGGGTAATCACCCAGGTTGAAAAGCACGATCGATGCCAATGTGCGATCGGACGAGCCCAGCAAGTTCATTTATGTGATCCTAAGAAATCGTTGCCGGTGCGCATGTTAGCGCATGACAGGTCGGGCCCGCGTCAAAATGAATATTAGAGGCATGCTACGACAGGCGCGCGGAAACGGCCAAACATCGTCCGTTCCAAAATCTCATCCTCCAGTCGAAGCGATCACACGAGAGGAATATCCGATCTTTTCGCTGCCTGAACAAAGCTAAAGGCCATGTCGGCATCGCATCAAGGCATCGCTCCGGCATCCATTTCCTTCACGACCGTTTTTGCGCTAGGTTCTGGGCCGCAAGGCAAACCGGAATGGTCAATGGGGGGGGACGAGGCAGATGATGACCTTGGCGACGGTTCTTTTGGCTGTTGCATTATTTTTCCTGTGGAGGCGAAAGGCTGACTGGGGCTGGGGCGTCGTACTTGCCGTGATCGTGATCGGCATTGTCATCTTTGCGCGCGATGTCGACTTCGGCACCAATCTGGGAATTCAGCTATGAGGCTGAGCCTTTCACCCGATACCGCGCGTGCGCTCAACCTCATCGGCATGCTGGGGATGGTGGGTGTGCTGCTTGGCGCCTATGTCTACCAGTTCACCTATCATGAACTTCCCTGCACGCTATGCATGCTGCAGCGTGTGGCGATGATCGGCGTGGCGTTCGGCGCTGCGATGAACGTCATGCTGGGTCCCGATCCGCGCCATTACGGCGTCTGCCTGGTCTCGGCGGTGTTCGGGGGGGTGATCTCGATCCGTCAGTCGCTGCTGCATATCAATCCGTTTTTCGACACCAAGACCGGACTGCCGACGATGGATGCCGGTTCCAATCCGCCTTTCGGGGAGGCGGTGTTCGGCTATCATCTCTACATCTGGGGCTTGGTGCTGTTCGCTTTCGTGATCCTCGCCGTCGGCATCGTCCAGCTTTTCGGCGGACAGTTCGAGAGGCGCGAGGTTACCTCCGGTGCGCTGATGCGATTGGGTGCGCTCGGCGTCGGGCTGCTTTTCCTGACGGTGGCGGCGGAAGCGGCGACCACGTTCATGGAATGCGGCATCGGCGATTGTCCGAATGATGGCGGCTGGAACTGGTGGATTTTCCGGTAATCCGTACAGGGCAGGATACAAGCCCCGCTTGGCCGCAACATGCCAAAGATATTCAGAGCAGGCCGCCCCAATTGGTGCGTTCACGCATGCGTTCGGCTGATGAATCGAAGGCGAAACCTTCGACATTGGGCGGTATCCAGCCACCCGCCAGTCCCTTGTAGACCGCGATGATATCGGTCAGTTCGTCGGCGCGCGCGGCGAGCTTACGCTTTTCGGCGTTCAACAGGTCCTTCTGGACGTCGACCACCCGATCGAAGTCGGCGGTGCCGTTCTTGTACTGGTTGACGACCAGTTCGACGGCATGGCGGGCGGCGTTCACGCTCTTGGCATAGTAGAGGCCTTCCTGCTTGGCCTTGAGGAATGCGACCAGCCCGTTTTCGACCTCCGCATAGGCCGAGAGCACGGTATTGCGGTAGTTCAACAGCAATTCCTCGAATGTCGCGTCCTGGACGCGGACATTGTTGAGGATGCGCCCGTAATTCAGGAAATCCCAAGTGAAGCCGGGGCTGATCAGATGTGTGACGCTCGCAGGCGAGAACAGATCGGCGAAATTGCTGGCCTTCACGCCGATCGCGCCCGAGATCGAGAAGGAGGGGTAAAGATCGGCCTTGGCCACGCCGATCTGCGCGGATTGGGCCGCGGCCTCGTATTCGGCGACGCGGATGTCGGGGCGCCGTCGCAGCATGTCGGCGGGAACGCCGATGGCGACCGTTGCCGGGACTTTCGGCAATCCCGCCGGTTTTGCAAGGCGGGCGCGAACCGCGCCGGGCGGTTCGCTCAGAAGGATGCTCATCGCGTTTTCGGCTTGTGCGAGCTGCGATTGGAATTCGGGGATCAAGGCCAGCGTGTTGTTGTAGATGATGTTGCCTTCATCGACGTCGAGTTCGGTTGCCGTACCTTCCTTCAGCTGAAGCTGGGCGATCCGCAGATTCTCCTTCTGCAATTTAGCGTTGCGTCGCGCAATGGCGATAAGCTGCTGGAGTTCGCGGATCGTCACATAAGTCGCCGCCACATCGCCCGTCAGCGTGACCAGCGCATCGTCATAACTGGCGATGTTCGACGCGAGATTGGCCTCGGCGGACTGGACGTTGCGCCGGATCTTGCCCCACAAATCGATTTCCCAACCGGCATCGAAGCCGACTTCGACGCGGGTGATCTTCGGGTCGAACGGGATGAACTTTCGTATCCTGTTCAAAACCGGTTCGTTGGTGGCGAATTTCTCCTTTTTGTACGCGCCAACGATCTGTTGCTGCTGGGGAAAGAGTTCACCGGTTGCGATGCCGAGTTGGGCGCGGGCCTGGTAGATGCGTACTCCGGCTGCCTGGACACCGACATTCTGGCGATAGGCGTCGAGCACGAGCTGGTTCAGCGTTTCGTCGTGAAACAGTTTCCACCACTCGGCGACGGCTTCGCTGCGCGTGGTGAAACCCGTACGGCGGTCGATCGGCAGCCCTGCACCGGCGCTCCAGTTGTCGAGGATGGGCGCGTCCGGGCGTTCGAAATCCGGACCTACCATGCAGGCGGTCAGGGGAAGGAACATCGCCGCGAAGGTGACCTGCCGTAGCCGATAGCCAGGGGAGCGCGGCGACGTCATGATCAGATATCCAACGGGAACAGGAAATTCATGAAGGAATAGAGGCGGATGTTGATGCGCCGGATAACTTCGAAGACACCGCCTTGACCGGTGTAGATCGCCACCGCGCCATGAGCGCCGGCCGGAAAGTTTGTGAGTGCCGGGTCGTCGACAACGAACTGCACGGCGAAACGCCCCTGCAGATGCGGGATCGGAAATTTCGGCACATCGCCGCTCGGCACCATCTGGCCCTGCCCCGTGCCTTCCCAGATCGAAACGACCTTCGCCTTGAATATCTGCCCGGGGAAGATGTCGAGCGCGACTTCCGCGAACTGATCCGGCCGCACCAACTTGAGATGCTCCTGGTAAAAGGTCGCGAGAAAATAAGGATCGACATTGGAGACGAGGGCCGCGATGGCACCGACACGCCGGTCGCCCACCACCAGCCCGGGGCGCGCCTGCTGGCTGATAATGACACCATCCTCGGGCGCCACAAGCGTGGTCTGGCCGAGATAGTATTTCGCCTGGTCGAGGCTCGCCTGGGCCTCGGCGACCTGGGCGTTGACACCGTCTACCTGCGCGGCTTGCGCCAGTTGCGCCTTCGCCAGATTGCCCTTGGCCTCGGCGACCTGCGCGTCGGCCGCGGCGACCTGCTCGCGCCATTTGTCGAGCGTTTCCTCCTTGGCGCCGCCGCCGGCGGCCAGTTCGGTGTAGCGCTTCACCTGCTCGTTGGCATAGAGCTGCGCGGCTTCGGCAGCCGAGAGCGCGCTTTGGGCGATGTCGATATCCTGCTGGAGCGCCTGCGCGTTCTGTTTGGCCTCGGCGAGCTTGGCCTCATGCTCACGCACGCGCGCTTGATAGATCGTCGGGTCGAACCGGTAGAGAACGTCGCCTTTTTTCACCGGCGTGTTCTGTTCGACCGCGGCCTCCACCAGCAAGGTCGGTTCGGGCAGTCGCGGAACGATCTGGATTGTCTGACGGATCACGTGACCGTCGATCGAATAGGGAGTGTAAAAGCGTACTGCGATCAGGAAGACGAGCAGCATGTGGGCGCCGATCCAGAAGGTGACAACACCCCATACGATGCTGAACTTCAGCAGCCGGAACCGGAAGAAGACCAGCCAGATCGCAATCACGTAAAAGAAGGTGATGAGGACGGCGACGGTCATCGATCAGTCTCTCGCCGCCTCGATATCCCCGGGGATGTCACCCGGCTCAGTTGAGGCGGAAGCCACGGGTTCGGCTGAAGGCTCGCCGGATGCATGCGCCGTTCCGCCTTCGGTGGACGGGAGCCTGTCACCTTCCCTGCCAAGGAAGGTGCGCACGTCTATGGTCAGTGAATCGTGGTATGCCCAGATCAGCGCGTGGATCCAGGGAAAGACCGTGAAAAGCCCGATCCAGCCGACGATCTTGACGGATTCGGCGTGCGGATGGTGCCGTCGCTCGGCCAGCTTGCCGGGCAGGCCACCTATCGTGACCAGCACATAGAAGAAGGCGATTACCGCGACCACGAGAAAGGCGAAGGTGATGTAGTCGTATACGTCCAGAGGACCGGTAATCAGTGTCACTTTTCCAGTCCCCCGTCTTTCACCCCACCCAGGTGATCCCGCCAGGCAGTATGTCTCGCATGGCGATCATGGCCAAGAACATTGTTGCGCGATGGCTGAATATGTTGCGGAACGTCGCCGTGGCGTGAACGCATCGTCACCCGAAGCAGGTTTGGGTGGAATGGGCTGGCGACCTATATTGGCGGGGAGAAAATTCACCAGCGAAAACCTCCATAGAATCCTGTTCATCGGAGGTTTTGCCAAGGAGGGCTTCAAACATGTCCATCCGCCCCGTTTCCCGCATCATCGACGCCAAGCCGACGCTGGAAGGCGCCGGCGTGCATCTGCATCGCGGCTTCGGCTTTTCCGAGCCGCACCTGGCCGATCCGTTCCTGCTGTTCGATGATTTCCGCAATGAAAGGCCGGACGATTACCGTGCCGGCTTTCCCTGGCATCCCCATCGCGGCATCGAGACGATCACCTATGTGCTGGCCGGTTCGGTCGAGCACGGCGACAGCCTGGGCAATACCGGCCTGCTCGAGGCCGGCGACGTGCAATGGATGACAGCCGGCAGCGGCATCATGCACCAGGAGATGCCGCAGGGCGACACCGCCGGGCGCATGCACGGCTTCCAGCTCTGGGCCAATCTGCCGCGCGATCTGAAGATGACCGATCCGCGCTATCAGGACATCAAGTCGGGCGAAATCCCCGTTCTCGCCGAGGATGACGGCACGGCGATCCGTGTCGTGGTCGGCGACTACAAGGGGGTGAGCGGCCCGGTCGACGGCGTCGCCGCCGAGCCAAACTATTTCGACATCTCGATACCGGCCGGCAAGACCAAGCGCTTCAAGGTCGACACCTATCGCCGGGCCTTCGCCTATGTGTTCGAGGGATCGGGCACGTTCCGCGACGCATCCGAACCGTTCGGCGTGCTGACGGAAAAGGAAGTGGGCGGCCAGGAAGTGGTGATCCGTGAAAAGGTCGGCAACCGCTCGATGGTGATCTTCGGCGCTGGCGACGAGGTGGTGGCGACGGCCGGCGAAGAGGGCATGCGTTTCCTGCTCGTATCGGGTGCGCCGATCCAGGAGCCGGTCGCCTGGCACGGGCCGATCGTGATGAACACGCGCGATGAGCTTGTGCAGGCCTTCAACGAGCTGCGTTCCGGCGATTTCATCAAGAAGAGCGCGTAGCGGATTAACCGACGTCATCCTCGGCCTTGTGCCGAGGATCCACGGAATCACCGAGGTTCGTCAGATGCTCGGGACGAGTTCGAGCATGACACGCGATACTATAAGAGTAGTCCCCACAGGACCGCCTTTTTTATGCGCACTACCATTTCAGCCACGTCGCGGTTATATGCGAGCCAGGAGTGAAAGGCCGATGGCTTTCGAGGATACGACGGCGCAATGGCGCAACCGGGTTTCGCCGTCGCTTGACGATTTCGAGGCGCTGGCGCGGGATGCCTACGCCCATCTGCCTGACGGGTTTCGCCGTCTGACGGGTGATATCATGATCATCGTCGCCGATTTTCCAGATGATGAAGCCCTCGACGAGCTGAACCTCGAATCGCCGTTCGACCTGCTCGGCCTGTTCGAGGGGCGCGGCATCGGCGGCAAGGTGCATCCGTTTACCGGCGAATTGGCGAACCGGATATCGCTTTATCGCCGGCCGATCCTCGACTATTGGGCCGACCATGACGACACGCTGGGCGAGATCGTCACCCATGTGCTGATCCACGAGATCGGACATCATTTCGGCCTGTCCGACGACGACATGGCCCGGATCGAGGCAGGAGCCGAACGCGCGTAACATCAAACAGGGGAGGAACACACAAATGACAAAACCGGTCATCGGTTTTATCGGTGTCGGCCTGATGGGCCACGGCATGGCGAAGAACATCGTCGAGAAGGGTCACGAGCTGGTGGTGATGGGCCATAACAACCGCGCACCGGTCGACGATCTCGTCTCGCGCGGGGCAAGGGAAGCAATGAGCCCGGCGGAAATGGGCAGGCAGTGCGACATCGTGCATCTGTGCGTCACCGGCAGCCCGCAGGTCGAAGCACTCATCCGCGGTCCGGACGGGCTGATCGCGTCAGGCCATGACGGGCTGATCGTCATCGACTGCTCGACCTCAGACCCGGTCTCGACATTGAAGTTAGCCGACGAATTGTCCGCGGCGAAGATGGTGATGGTCGATGCGCCGCTGTCGCGCACGCCGAAGGAGGCGGAGGCCGGAACGCTCGACACCATGATTGGCGCCGACGCTGAAACGTTTGCGACCATCCGTCCGGTCATCGAATGCTGGGCGGGCGTGATCACCCATCTCGGGCCAGTCGGGCTCGGCCACAAGATGAAGCTGATCAACAATTTTATCGCGATGGGCTATGCGACGATCTATGCCGAGGCGCTGGCGATCGCGCGCAGGAACGGGCTGACCGTCGAGCAGGTCAATTCCGTCATCGCACCGGGACGCATGGCCTGCGGCTTCTACGAGACCTTCATGAAATGGACGCTGGAGCGCGATCCCGAGGCCCACAAGTTCACGATCGTCAATGCCCACAAGGACATGCGCTATCTCGCCAACATGGCGAACGCTTCAGGCTCGGTGAACGCGGTCCAGGCGGTGGTAAAAAACGCCTTCGCCGCGATGGAGGCGTCGGGTGGCGGCGAGAAATACGTGCCAATGCTGGCCGATTTCATCGCCGAGACGAACGGATTGTCGGGCGAGCCGGAATAGCGACCGAGTTCGTCACTTGGCATATTGCTCGTCGGTGACGTGCTCCAGCCAGTCGACCGGCGAGCCGTTGAGCTTTTCCTGAATGGCGATATGCGTCATCGCGGTGGTCGGCGTGGCGCCATGCCAATGCCTTTCACCGGGATCGAACCAGACGACATCGCCGGGCCTGATCTCCTCGACCGGGCCGCCCTCGCGCTGTGCCCAGCCGCAGCCGGCGGTGACGATCAGCGTCTGGCCGAGCGGATGGGTGTGCCAGGCCGTTCGCGCACCGGGTTCGAAGGTGACGCAGGCCATGGCGACGCGCGCCGGCTCCGGCGGGCTGAATAGGGGATCCATGCGCACCGTTCCGGTGAAATATTCCTCCGGCCCCCTGCCGGAAGGCTGCGAGCCGCTTCGCTTGATCTCCATTTTCGTTCTCCCTTGCTGGCAATCGTCATTCAGGGCGACGTTCAATAATCGCCCAGCTTGCGCTCCGGATCGTAGGCTTCTTCGGTCTCCCTGGTGACCGCCTGGCCGCAGCGCATGGTGCCAGTCGCCGCATCGAAAACATAGATCGGCTGGCCGTAGAGCTGCCAGCCCTGCGACAGGGCCTTCGACACCTTGTGGCAGAAGGTGGAATCGTCGGGGCCTGAAAGAAAGCGGTAGATCGTCGTCATATCGGTACCGTTGTGTTCCAGGAAATCTATGGGTCCAAAACTTTATGAGCTTCAAGCAGCCTCATGGCCGAATCGAGATGCAGGCGCTCGACCATTTCGCCATCCAGCGCAATGGCGCCGCGCCCCTTGTTGGTCGGGTCGGCGAAAGCCTCGACAATGCGCCGGGCGCGCTCGAATTCTTCCTCCAGCGGCGTGAAGGCGGTGTTGGCGGCGTCGATCTGCGAGGGATGGATCAGCGTCTTGCCGTCGAAGCCCAGTTCGGCGGCCTGAGCGCATTCGGCGGCAAAGCCTTCCGTGTCGCGGAAGTTGTTGTAGACACCGTCAAGGACGCACAGATCATTGGCGCGAGCAGCCGCGATGATGGTCATGAACCAGGGGATCATCGCCATGCGGCCGGGGCGCATCGCCACGCCGGTCGTCTTGGCCAGATCGTTCGGTCCGACGACGAGGCATTGGAGGCGCGAGGAGGCGCTGGCGATGTCGGCGATGGCGACGAGCGCTTTCGGGCTTTCGATCATCGCCCAGAGCTTGGCGGACGAGCCGGCCCGGTCGAGCCTGTCGGTTGCCAGAACCAGGGTATCGGCATGTTCGACCTTGGGCAGCAGGACGGCATCTGGCGAGCATTCGAGCGCCATTTCGAAATCGGCGGAAAAACCTTCTGTTTCGACGGCGCTGGTGCGGATGACGCGTTCGCGCCGGCCGAAATCGACGCCCTTTACCAGTTCGCGAAGATTGGCGTAGGCGGTTTCACGTTCGCCCGGGCCGAGCGAATCCTCCAGATCGAAGATAAGCGTATCGGCGGGAAGCGTCCGTGCCTTGTGCAATGCGCGTGCATTGGAGGCCGGCATGAACAAGGCGGAGCGACGAGGCCGCCAGTCGGGAATGAGAAAAACCATGACGGCTTTGTTTCCGCTTTGGCGTGCCGTTGCAAGTGGCGTCAAAGCGAATAGCTTGGCGCGATGAGCGAAAATTATGACATCGTCATCATAGGCGGCGCCATCATGGGCGCATTCACCGCCTATTTCCTGCGCGAGGAAGGTTTTGGTGGCTCCATCGCCATCGTCGAACGCGATCGCAGCTACAAGCATGCCGCGACCGCGTTGTCGGCGGCGGGCATCCGCCAGCAATTCTCGACGGCGGAGAATATCCGCCTGTCGCGCGCATCGCTCGCCTTCTATCGGGATTTCGAAAGCCGCTTCGGTGTTTCGGCGGGTTTCGTCGAACAGGGCTATCTGCTGCTGGCGAGCGAAGCCGGGCTGGCAACGCTGAAAGCCAACCACGTCGTGCAAACGGCGGAAGGTGCCGACATCGTGGTCGAGGAACCGACCGCACTTGCCGCGCGCCATCCCTGGCTCGACGTCGAAGGCATCGCGGCAGGCGCGACGGGCCTTTCCGGCGAGGGCTGGTTCGATCCCTGGAGCGTGCTCGGCGCGGTAAACAAAAGCAACCGGGAGCACGGCACTACCTTTATCGATGGAGAGGTGAGGAGTCTTGACGCGAAGGCCGGACGCATCGGCCATGTCATGGTTGGAGACGGCAAGAGGATTGCCTGCGGGGCGGTCGTCAACACCGCCGGACCGAATGTCGGCAGGGTAGCGAAGTTGGCAGGCGTCAATCTGCCGGTCGAACCCAGAAAGCGCACGGTCTTCCGCTTCACCTGCCCCGAGCCACCGAACAACATACCGCTGACGGTCGATCCCAGCGGTGTCTGGGTGCGGCCCGAGGGCGACGGCTTCATTGCCGGCGCGCCGCCGGCGGGCGAGGACGGGCCAGCCAACGTTGATGATTTCGATCCCGATTACGCGTTGTTCGAGGAAGTCGTCTGGCCGGCGCTGGCCCGACGCGTGCCGGCCTTCGAGGCGATCCGCATGGCAGGGGCATGGGCCGGCCATTACGACTTCAACACATTTGATCAGAACGCGTTGATCGGGGCCATTGCAGGGTGCGTCAATCTCTTCATCATTGGCGGCTTTTCCGGCCATGGCGTGCAGCAGGCGCCGGCGGCAGGCCGCGCACTCGCCGAGTTGATCGTCCATGGCGGCTACAAGAACATCGACTGCTCGGCGTTTTCGCCCTCGCGTATCGAAACGGGTCGGCGGCTGACGGAGCGCAACGTTATCTGAGGCGCCAGAAAGTCAGGCAGCAGGATATGGCATTGATGAAACGGGCTTCGCGGTGTACATCCCGCGCGGACTTTCAACAATCAGCGATCCGGATACCCATGGAAAAATTCACCACGCTTACCGCCGTCGCGGCGCCGCTGCCGATCGTCAATGTCGACACCGACATGATCATTCCGAAGGACTATCTGAAGACGATCAAGCGCACCGGGCTCAGCGTTGGCCTGTTTTCGGAGATGCGCTTTAACGATGACGGCAGCGAGAACCCGGATTTCGTCCTCAACCAACCGGCTTACCGCAGCGCCAGGATCATCGTTGCGGGCGACAATTTCGGCTGCGGCTCGAGTCGCGAACACGCTCCCTGGGCGCTGCACGACTATGGCATACGCTGCATCATCTCGACCCAGTTCGGCGACATCTTCTACAATAATTGCTTCAAGAACGGCATGCTGCCGATCAAGGTCAGCCACGAGGAGCTCGAGAAGCTGATGGACGACGCCGAGCGCGGCGCCAATGCAACACTGACCATCGATCTGGAGGCCCAGACGATTCAGGGCCCGGACGGCGGCACGATCTCCTTTGACATCGATCCCGATCTCAAGCATCGGCTGCTGAACGGCATCGACGACATTGGCGAGACCCTGCAGAATGCGCCGGCGATCGAGGGCTTCGAGCAAAAAATGGCCGAAGAGCGGCCCTGGGTCTGAGCGTCAGAGAGCAAGGTGAAACCGTTTCTGCCGGCAAGGTACGAGCATGTTGCCTTCGGCCTGCTGTTGTCGGGCATGATGTCCTTTCTGGTTTCCGGCTTCTCGACGCTGTTAACGGTCGGGCTGGTCGGTCATTTCCCAGCGATTTGGATGCGCGCTTGGCTGCCGAGCTGGGCGCTCGCCTTTCCGGTCGTGCTTTTCGTGGCGCCGCTGGTGCGGCGCATCCTGCACCGTGTCGTCATTCCCCGCGGCTGAGGCCGCAGCAACAAATCCAGTCAACAAGGCAGAGTCACATGGCAGTACGCAAACTCGTTCTTTTCCCCGGTGACGGTATCGGCCCCGAAACGATGGCCGAAGTCGAAAAGATCATCGGTTGGATGAACGAATCCCTCGATTCCGGCTTCGAGACGGAAGAAGGGCTGGTCGGCGGCGCGGCCTATGACGCGCATGGCGCGGCGATCTCGGATGAAGACATGGGCAAGGCCATGGTTGCGGATGCGGTGCTGTTCGGTGCGGTCGGCGGGCCGAAATGGGATGGCGTGCCCTATGAGGTGCGCCCCGAAGCCGGCCTGTTGCGGCTCAGGAAGGACATGGAGCTGTTTGCCAATCTGAGGCCTGCGATCTGCTATCCGGCGCTTGCCGATTCCTCCTCTCTCAAACGGGAAGTGGTCGAAGGCCTCGATATCCTGATCGTGCGCGAACTGACGGGCGGCGTCTATTTCGGCGAACCCAAGGAGATCATCGAACTGGGCAATGGCCAGAAGCGGGCGATCGACACGCAGGTCTACGACACCTACGAGATCGAGCGTATTTCCGGCGCCGCCTTCGAACTGGCGCGCACGCGGTCGAACAAGGTCTGCTCGATGGAAAAGCGCAATGTGATGAAGTCAGGCGTGTTGTGGAACGAGGTGGTCACGGCGACGCACAAGGCGAAATATCCGGACGTCGAACTGACCCACATGCTGGCCGATGCCGGCGGGATGCAGCTGGTGCGCTGGCCCAAGCAGTTCGACGTCATCGTCACCGACAATCTGTTCGGCGACATGCTGTCCGACGTCGCGGCCATGCTGACCGGTTCGCTCGGCATGCTGCCGTCGGCCTCGCTCGGCGCGCCGGACCCGCAGACGGGCAAACGCAGGGCGCTTTACGAACCGGTGCACGGTTCGGCGCCCGACATCGCCGGTACGGGTGCGGCCAATCCGATCGCGATGATCGCGTCATTCGCCATGTGCCTGCGCTATTCCTTCAACATGATTAGCGAGGCGGATGCACTCGAATCGGCGATCGCCAGTGTATTGGAAAGTGGGCTGAGGACCGGCGACATCATGGCGGAGGGGTGCAGACAGGTTGGAACCATCGAAATGGGCGACGCCGTTCTGACGGCCTTTCAGGCAAGGCTTGGCTGACATGTGGCAGGCCGGCGCGACGTTCGGACAGGACGCGGCGCCAGCGTTGCACGATTGGTTCATCCGCCTTGCCGGACAATGGCGAGTCGTACGCGAAGCACGCGACGGTTCATGTTTCGAAGGTGTAGCGACGTTCACGCCTGCCGGCGATAATTCCCTTGATCTGGAAGAAAGGGGCGAATTGGTGCTGCCCGGCGGCGAAACCCTTCCGGCCAGCCGGCGATGGCATTGGCGCCTGTCGGCCGGCAACATGCTGGAAATCAATTATCCGCAGGAAGCGGGAGGCCAACCGTATCACCGGTTCAGGCTGGTTCGCGAGGCTGGCATGTGGATGGGCGAGGCCGAGCATTTGTGCGGAAGGGATATCTATCGCGCGCGCTATCGGCTGGGAGTTGACGAACTGAGGATCGATCACCGGATACTCGGTCCGGCCAAGGACTATCTGCTCAATGCACGCTATCAGCGGTCTTGGCCGGCAATCGAGGAAAAATTGGTTAAAATTTTCTTGGCCGCTACCCGCCCCGACTCCGGTATCGGTTAACGGGAAATAGAAGCCTCTACATCTAGCGTGATGATGACGCGACCGGGTTCGCCGGCCGCGCTGGCAGGTGGAAAAGGCAATGTTCTTCAACAGGGATTCGAAAAAGAATATCTTGTCCGGACTCGCGGCGCGGCTGGGCGCCTACCGGGCCGACATCGGCGGCAATTTTGCGCTGACTTTCGCGATCTGCACCATACCCATCGCGCTCAGCGCAGGAATCGCGCTGGACTATTCCGACGCCTACATGTTCCGCGAGAGGCTGCAGAACGCGGTCGACGCGGCAACGCTGGCCGCCGGGCGCGACATCACCAAGCTCAACGACGACGAGCTGAGGGGATTGGCGATCGATTTCATCAAGTCCAATCTCGAGGATGTCGATCTCGTGAAGGTCAACAATTATGCGATCGACATCGACCGCAAGAAGCTGGCGCTCACGGTCGTCGCCGACGCCAGCATGCCCGCGCATTTCGGGCCGATCGTCGGTATCAAGACGCTCGACTACAAGATCAAGGCGAGCATCCAGGCCTCATCGACCGGTATCGAGGCGATGCTGGTGCTCGACAATACCGGCTCGATGAAGAATGGCGGCAAGATCAATTCGCTGAAGAAGGCATCGTCTGCCTTCGTCGAAGACATGCTGGCGCTGAACGAGATGCGCCCGGATCTGGTCAGAATCGGCATCGTGCCCTTTGCCGACTATGTCAATGTCGGCACGGGTTACCAGAACGCTTCGTGGATCAGCGTACCGTCCGGCCCGTGGAAAGGCTGCGTCGGTTCGCGCGACAATCCGCTCAATCTGAGGGATTCGGATTACAGCGCGTCCGTGCCCGGCCTGGTCGATGTCGATTGCCCGAGTGCGATCACACCGCTGACGGAGGACGAAAACCTGCTGAAGCAGCAGATCAGTTCGTTCGATCCGAAGGGTTACACCTATATTCCGGCCGGTATCATGTGGGGCCTGCGTGCACTGTCGTCGAAAGCGCCTTTCACCGAAGGGCTGACCAAGGCAAAGGCGGAGGAAAAACGGGTCCAGAAAGCGATCGTCCTGATGACGGATGGCGAGAATACCGTCTCGAAGGATGCCAACTCGGCCTACCACAATGACCATAACGCCACTCAGGCAAATACCTGGACGGCGGCGGCCTGCAACGAGGTCAAGAGCCAGGACGTCATCGTCTATACCATGACCTTCGGCAGTGGAGTGCCGGCCGCGACCAAGGCGCTGATGAAGTCATGCGCCAGTGATCCGAGCTATTATTTCGATGCCGCCAATGGTGACAATCTGGAAGCGGCCTTCGCCGATATCGCAGCCTCGCTGTCGAAACTGCACCTGACGCAATAAGCCTTTCAATAAAATCTGCAGGTGAACGGCCAGACCGGAAATGGTCTGGCCATTTTTTTGTGCCGGCATCGACATCGATCGGGATCGGTACGGCCCAAGATTGACTTGGATCGAGAAAGTCCGCATATACGCGGCGAATTTTCAGGAACTGCCAAAATGACCAGCCGCCACTTCATGATCAGCGTTTGCGAGCAGTTTGCCGCAGCGCTGACACGCGGGCTGGCCAGGGGCAGCCGGAAAACCCCGACCAAAACGACGAAAGTCTGAAGCTTCCGCTTCCTTCCATTTGCTCTCCCGGGAAGGATGCGGGAGAGCGGTAACGCCCGTGGCGCGCCGACGGCAGACGGGAGAGCAGGCAAGCGATCCTTTGGGGAGAATTTCATGGGCTACACAATTGCGATTGTCGGCGCGACGGGAAATGTCGGCCGCGAAATGCTGGATATCCTCGCCGAGCGCGGCTTTCCGGCCGACGAGGTCGTGGCGCTTGCCTCGCGGCGCAGCCAGGGCACGGAGGTTTCCTTCGGCGACAGGACGCTGAAGGTTGCCGCGCTCGACAGTCACGACTTTTCCAAGACCGATATCGTACTGATGTCGGCGGGTGGCGAGGTCTCGAAGGAATGGTCGCCGAAGATCGCGGCACAGGGCTGCATCGTCATCGACAATTCCTCGGCCTGGCGCTACGACGCGGCGGTGCCGCTGATCGTGCCGGAGGTCAATGCCGACGCGATCGAAGGCTTCAGGAACAAGAACATCATCGCCAATCCGAACTGTTCGACCGCACAGCTCGTCGTCGCGCTCAAGCCCCTGCACGACCACGCGAAGATCAAGCGTATCGTGGTGGCGACCTATCAGTCCGTCTCCGGCGCAGGCAAGGACGCGATGGACGAACTGTTCGACCAGACGCGCGCCGTCTTCGTCGCCGATCCGATCGAAGCGAAGAAATTCCCCAAGCGCATCGCCTTCAATGTCATTCCCCATATCGATGTCTTCATGGATGACGGCTCGACCAAGGAGGAATGGAAGGTCGTCGCCGAAACCAAGAAGATGCTCGACAAGGCAATAAAGGTGACATGCACCGCCGTGCGCGTGCCGGTCTTCATCGGCCATTCCGAAGCCGTCAACATCGAGTTCGAGAACGAAATCAGCGCCGACGAAGCGCGCGCGATCCTGCGCGAGGCGCCGGGCTGTCTCGTTGTCGACAAACGCGAGGCGGGCGGCTACATGACGCCGTTCGAATGTGCCGGCGAGGACGCCACCTATATCAGCCGTATCCGCGAGGATCCGACCGTGGAGAACGGCCTCAACATCTGGGTGGTTTCCGACAATTTGCGCAAGGGCGCGGCGCTCAACACCATCCAGATCGCCGAACTTTTAGTCAATCGCGGGCTTATCGGCGAGCGCCGGGCCGCCTGAATTCCGTCACCCGCATTCATTGTTCCACGCCTCCGCGAGGAAATTCCCCGCGGGGGCGTTTTCAATTTCGACACTGGAAATTCACAAATATATCGGCAA
This sequence comes from Salaquimonas sp., assembly GCA_022340185.1. Taxonomy (GTDB): domain Bacteria; phylum Pseudomonadota; class Alphaproteobacteria; order Rhizobiales; family Rhizobiaceae; genus BOKV01. The sequence continues at coordinate 56,433 of JAJDOK010000007.1, forward strand.
TATCCCGCATTACCTGAGGTAAGGATTCGCACCCATGTCATTTCGCCTGACGACGCATTGCGCCGCGATGATAGCTCTGTTGATGTTTCAGGGACCGGCGCTTGCCAAGCAATGTGGCAACAACTCCGCCGGATTCTCGCAATGGGTGCGTGATTTCTCCAGGGAAGCCGTCGCCAACGGCATCAGCCCGCGCACGCTGCAGGTCGCCTTCAACGACGTCTATTACAACACGAAAACGATCTGGGCCGACCGCAACCAGAAAAGCTTCCATCTGAGCTATGAGGAGTTCCTGAAAAAGCGCGGTGCAACGACCATTATCGCCCAGGGCCGCAAGAAGAAAAAGGGCAACCCGAATCTGTTTGCCAATATCGAGGCGCGCTATGGCGTGCCGGCCGGGCCGCTGATCGCGATCTGGGGGATGGAAACGGCGTTCGGACATTTCATGGGCGACCAGAATGTCGTCTCCGCGGTGACGACACTGGCCTATGACTGCCGCCGGTCGGCATTTTTCGAGGAGCAGCTCTACGCGCTGCTGAAGATATTGCAGGCCGGCCAGCTTTCCATGAGCGACATGATCGGCGCACGCCATGGCGAACTGGGCCAGATGCAATTCCTGCCGGCCAATTACCTCAAATATGGCGTTGATGCCGACGGCGACGGCCATGTCAACATGATCGAATCCTCCGCCGATGCGCTTTATTCGACGGCAAATTACCTGAAAGCCCATGGCTGGAGGCGCGGTCTTGGCTACCAGGTCGGCGAACCCAATTTCGCGGCGCTCGCCGAATGGAACAAGGCGCAGGTGTACCAGAAGGCATTGGCCTATATGGGCCGGGAGATAGATAACTAGCCGGCTAATAAATTAGGTTTTGCTCAAAGCTTCCCGAGTTTCAGGCATCCAGCGCCTGGGCGAAATCACCGGTTTGGGGATCCATCACCCACAATTCGCCCTGGGCGATGTCGAACCATGCACCGTGCAGGCGCAATTGCCCGCGCTCGGCCAGAATGCGCACGCAGGGAAAGCTCACGAGGTTGGCGAGCGAGTTGCGCACGGAGGCTTCCTCCAGTGCGCGCTGGCGGGCGGCAGCGGATTCGACGTCCTCGCAGCGCAGGTCCCGGGTGGCCGGCTCGATCAGGCTCATCCATTTGCCGATGAAGTCGCCAGGCGACAGAGGCTCGCCTGAAACGCCTTCCATTTGTTCGCGATAGGCATGGACGCCGCCACACTTGCCATGGCCCATGACGACGATGTGGCGGACTTTCAGCGCCTGGACGGCAAATTCCAGCGCAGCCGAGGTGCCATGGTAGTCGTCGTCGGGCGCGTGCGGCGGCACGAGATTGGCGACATTCCTGACGACGAAGATTTCGCCTGGAACCGCATCGAAGATGACCTCAGGTGCGGCGCGCGAATCACAGCAGGCGATGACCATGATCTCCGGGCGCTGACCGGTCGCGGCGAGACGCTCCATGCGTTCACGTTCATGGCGCAGACGGCCGTAGAAGAATGCCTTGTAACCGTCGGAAAGGCGCCTGGGGAATTCCGCCTCGATCATTTCACGCGCCATATTGTGAATCTTTCCCTTGTGCGTCGTCGCCATTCTTCTAGACCACTGGCAAGGCAGAGGGAACAAGGCGGAGATTTGTATGCAGGGACGGTCGCAAAAAAAGAGCCAGTCGGAAGACCGGCTCTCGAGTACGGGGATTGAACCACACTCAGATTAGTGGTCCGGCCTGTCATCCCTGGGGGCTGGGGGGCTGAAATGGACCAGAGTCGACAAGGCCGGACCGTCTGAGGCAACGTTGCCAGATTGAACACGAAGTTGGGACAGTCGGTGGCCGAAATGGGGCGAGAACATGGTATTTGCGTCCCGACCGTCGGGAGCGGGACAATCGCACGGACTTGCAAATGCACGATTTGCGCCTAATGATTGGGGTAACAGGGACGGCAAAGAGAGGGTCATGTGGTGGAGTATACGGAGGATGAACAGCCCGTTCGATATGCCGGGCGAGCCGACAATGTGGTTCAGCTCAACCCGGCGAGAACAGGCAAAGCGAACGAAATCGTTTCCTTCGACCGACGTGAACTCGACCAGATATTGCGTATCTACGGCCACAAGGTGGCCGCCGGCGAGTGGCGCGACTACGCCATCGACATGCTGAAGGACCGGGCCGTCTTTTCCGTCTTCAAGCGGGCGAGCGAGACGCCGCTCTTTGCCATAGAAAAGAATCCGAAACTGGCGCGCCGGCAAGGCGCCTACAGTGTGACCAATGCCACCGGCCAGGTGCTGAAACGCGGCCACGAACTCGCCAATGTGCTGCGTTTTTTCGAGAAGCGGCCGCGTCTGGCAAGCGTTTGAAACTCAGGAATCGAACAGGCTGCCCGGATAGGCCGTTTCATCGGGCATCGTCCTAGCGCCTTCACCCAGCGGTTTTTGCATCAATTCGGTGTCGAGCCAGCGGCCGAATTTGTAGCCGGTCGCCTGCATGCGCCCGCATGAGGCGAAACCCGCCGCACGGTGTACGGCGACAGAGGCGGCATGGGCGCCGCCGATGACGGCGATCATCTGGCGGAAGCCGAGATGCTCGCATTCGTCGAGCAGCGTGGCCAGCAGCTTTGCGCCGATCCCCCGCCCGCGCATCTCGGCCGACAGATAGATCGAATCCTCAACCAGCCAGCGATAGGCGGGTCTGGTGCGGAAGGCGGAAGCATAGGCATAACCGGCGAACGCCCCGCCGGAAATCGCGGCAAGCCAGGGATAGCCATTGGTTGTCACCGCGGCAAAGCGCGATTGCATCTCCTCCAGCGAGGGCGGGATCAGTTCGTAGGAGGCGACGCCGTTCAGCACGCTTTCGGCGTAGATCTCGCGGATCGCAGGAAGGTCTTGCGCTGTGGCGGGACGGATTTCGACTTTTGCAGGGGAAGCGGGCATTGGCGAGAAAGTCCGTAAGACGGGTCCGGAACGACAATCGATCCCACACGCTGTCCGACAAGGCAATGGGACCGGCAATGTGCCGCAGTCGCGGTTTGCTCTCCGTCGTCATGCTCGGGCGAGAATCCAATGACCCCCGGTGGTTCATTGGATCCTCGGCACCAGGCCGAGGATGACGGTGAGATGTTTCTTGCCAGCCAACAAAAAAAGGGCGGCCATCGGGGCCGCCCTTTTGACAATACGTTCGGTGCCGGTTCAGCGGCGGTCGCCCATGAACTGCAGCAGGAACATGAACAGGTTGATGAAGTCGAGATAGAGCTTCAAGGCACCCATGATCGCCGTGCGGCCCATCATGGTTTCATCATTGGCGACGACATCATAGGTGTTCTTGATGCTCTGCGTATCCCATGCGGTCAGGCCGGCGAAGATCAGCACGCCGCCTACGGAGATGGCGAACTGCAGCGCCGAGGATTGCAGGAACAGATTGACCAGCATGGCAATGATGATGCCGAAAAGGCCCATGATCAGGAAGGAGCCCATCGCCGACAAATCGCGCTTGGTGGTGTAACCATACAGACTGAGCGCGCCGAAGGCGGCGGCGGTCACGAAGAAGGTCTGGGTGATCGAGGTCGCCGTGTAGATGAGGAAGATCGACGACAGCGATACGCCGACCAGGGCGGAATAGATCCAGAAGGTCGCCTGCGCGGCGCCGACACTCATCGAATTGATGCGGAAGGACAGGAAGAAAACGAGCCCGAGCGGGGCGAAGATCACCACCCATTTCAGCGCGCTGGTGTAGATGGCGGTACCAAACGGGGTGAGCTGGCCGCCGCTATAGGCCATGTTGAAGGTGGCAAGCGCGGCCACGCCGGTCACGGCAAGCGCGATCGCCATGTAATTGTAGACCCGCAGCATGTAGCTGCGCAGGCCTTCGTCGATGTCGGTGCCCGCGCGGCTGGCCGTCGTGCCGAAGCGGGCCGGTTGATTGCGATAGTCAGCCATAGGATTTTTCTCTCCGGTTCGCAAAAATCTCTTCTCCACGAGCGCAAACCCGCGGACACGCTTGCAATATGTGCATTTGACGCAAGGACAGCAAGGCCCAAATACCGAATCAACATTACGAATCTGACAGAATCATCAGAGTTCGAAAAAAAGGTTAAAGTTCGCGGAGATAAGGCGCGGCCTTCTGGCCGAGGATCCGCCAGGTACCGGCAAGGCCGAGGCCGACCGTGACGGCCAGCGCCAGCGCGACGACGGCCAGCGCGGCCGCTGGGCTGAAGATCGCCGAAAAGCCCATGATCTCGGTGACGATATACCAGGCGGCGATGGCGCCTGCGGCAAGCGCGAAGAGCGCCGTGGCAAACCCGAGCAGGGCGAATTCGTAGACGAAGGTCCTGAGCAGCGCCGGTCTTGTCGCGCCGAGCGTCTTGAGCACAACGGCGTCATGGCCGCGGGCGCGGTTTCCCGCCGCAAGCGCGCCGGCCAGTACCAGTGCCGAAGCGATGAGCGCGATCGCCGAAGCCGCGCGGATCGCGGTTCCCAGTTGCGCGATGAGGCCGTTGATCATCTCCAGCGCGTCACGCACGCGCACCGAAGCGACCGACGGAAAATCCTTCGTGATCTCGCGCATGATCGTGCCATCGCGGGCGGTATCGCCGTCACGCGATTTGGCACCTGGCGAAGGAATGGCGAGGGTGGCGAGATAGGTGTGCGGTGCGCCGGCAAAGGTGTTGGGCGAAAAGACCATGACAAAGTTGATGCCGAGCGATTCCCATTCGACATTTCTGAGGTTGGCGATCTTCACATGAATTGCGCGGCCGAGCACGTTGACGGTCAGTTCGTCACCGACTTTCAGGCCAAGTTCGCCGGCCTCTTCGGCGGAAAAGGAGACGAGCGGTTCGCCGGTATAGTCGGCCGGCCACCATTCGCCCTCGGTAAGTGTGGCGTTTTCGGGTTTTTGCGCGGCATAGGTGATGCCGCGGTCGCCGCGCAGCACCCAGCCGCCGTTCTCGCCGACGGGATAGTCTTCGGCGCGGATGCCCTTCAGCGTCACGATACGACCCCGCAGCATCGGCACGGCATCGAGCGTGCTGCCGGGTGCCAGTGCCTCGATGCGGTCCGAGAATTCGCCGATCTGCGATTTCGGGATGTCGAGGAAGAAGAAATCCGGCGCGCGGCGCGGCAGGTTGTCGGTCACCTGGCGGCGCAGGCTGCCGTCGATCAGCGTCAACGCCACGATAAGTGCCAGACCGAGGCCGAGCGACAGGATGACCGGCCCGGTCAGTGCTCCGGGGCGGTGGATGTTGCCGATCGCCATGGCCCAGACAGTCGAACGCGGACGCGGCGCGCGCCGGGCAAGCCATTGCACACCGAGTGCGACGAGGCGCAGCAGAATGAAGGCGAATGTCATGGCGGCGATGAAGGTCAGTGCCAGCATGCGATTGTCGGAAAGGCCGATGGCAAGTGCCGCGAGCGCGGCAAGGCCGACGGCGATCATCGCCAGATAGGAAAAGCGCGGCAGGCGGTGCGCATCGAAGCCCGCCGAACGGAACAGCGAAGCGGCCTGGGTTTCGCGGGCGATCGCCAGCGGCCAGGCTGCGAAGACGAAGGCGGTCAGAATGCCGTAGGCCGCACCCAGGCCGAGGGCACCTGGAAAGACCGCATGGGCGGATGAGACCGGCAGCAGGCCGGCAAGCGCGCCACGCGCGGCAATTGGCATCAGCGCGCCCAGCACCAGACCGATGGCGATGCCGGCGAGTGCCAGCAGCAGGATCTGCGCCATGTAGAGCTCGAAGATGAAGCCACCTGACGCGCCGAGCGATTTCAGCGTGGCGATAACGCCGCGCTTGGTGTCGAGATAGCCGCGCACCGAATTGGCGACACCGACCCCGCCGACGATGAGCGAGGTCAGTCCGACCAGGGTGAGGAACTGGGAAAAGCGTTCGATATTGCGCGACAGGGACGGGGCGGCATTCTCGCGCGAACGCACACGCCAGCCGATATCGGTGAAGTCGTGCTTGGCAGTATGGACAAAGCGTTTGACCGAGGCTCTGGAATCGTCATCGAGACGGACGGCATAGTTGGCGCGGAAGAGTGAGCCGGGCTGCATCAGGCCAGTTTTTTCGAGACCCTTCTGGGTGATCAGCACGCGGGGTCCGACGAGTAAGCCGTCGGACAGACGGTCGGGTTCGGCGGCAATCGCACCGGCAATGGTGAAGTGCTGCCCGCCGACGACCAGCGTGTCGCCTTTCTTCAGCGACAGCCTTTCGAGCAGCAGCGGATCGACCCAGGCCTGATCGTCGCCAGCGCGCGACAGGCCGATGGGTCCTTCGGCATCGGTCAGATCACCATAAAGCGGATAGGAATCGTCGCCAGCCTTCAGTTCGACAAGTGTCTGGTCGGATCCGTCGGCGCGACGTGCCATGGCGCGCATGGTAACCGTTTCGGAAACGGAACCTTCTTTCTTGAGAAAGGCCATGGCTTGCTCGGGCGGGTGCTGCTGGACCATCGAGACGGCGACATCGCCGCCAAGGATGGCGCGACCTTCATTGGCGATTCCCTCGGTGATCGAGCGGGCAACGGAATTGACGCCGGAGATGGCGCCGACACCAAGCGCGATGCAGGCGAGAAAGATGTAGAAACCCGACAGGCCGCCGCGCAGTTCACGCAGTGCAAGTTTGAAGGCGAGTGCCAGTCCCTGACCGTTTGGTGCCGATCCCGGCATGGCACTTGTCATTGCGCCGGCACCGGCCGTGTTTCACCGGTGTCGATCCGGCCCGAGCGCATGCGCACCACCCGGCCGCAGCGTTCGGCAAGGCGTGTGTCATGGGTGACGAGCAGTAGCGTCATGCCGCGTTCGTGCTGCTTGGCGAAGAGCAGGTCGGCGATCTGGCGGCCGGTCTCGCCGTCGAGATTGCCGGTCGGCTCGTCGGCGACCAGAATGGCCGGATCGGGCACCAGCGCACGCGCCATGGCGACGCGCTGCTGTTCGCCACCGGAAAGCTGGCCGGGATAATGCGTCATGCGTTCGCCCAGGCCCACCGCTTCCAGTTCGGCGGCGGCGCGGTCGAAGGCGTCGCGTTCGCCGGCGAGTTCGAGCGGCACGGCGACATTTTCGAGCGCTGTCATGTTGGCGATCAGGTGAAAGGACTGGAAGACGATGCCGACATTGCGGCCGCGAAAGGCGGCAAGCTGATCCTCGCCCATCGCGCCCAGTTCGCCGCCGGCGACCGAGACCGTGCCGGAGTCGGCACGCTCAAGGCCGGCGACGACCATCAGCAGGGTCGATTTGCCGGAACCTGAAGGACCCAGAATGGCGACAGACTCTCCGCGAACGACGGAAAAGGAGACGCCATCGAGGACATGGACGCGCGAGGCGCCCTCGCCCAGGGTCAAGTGAATGCCATCAAGATCGATTACAGGAGCAGGATCGGTGACAGGGGATTGCGGCATAGGCGGGAGCGGCCCTGAGAAGGTTGCGGGAGGCAGCGAGGCGACCTAACTGTGATTCATGGCCCTGCCAAAAAATTGGCAAAGCCCGCGAAAGCGGCAAGGGTTTCGCCAATATGGAAGCTTGTACATGCGTTTCAAAGTCCGCAAGCCGGAAACTTTTTCCGAAAGTCTGTTTGCCGGCGCATGGCTGTTCGCCGTCCTGACGTCATTCATCCTTCTGTTCGCAGGACAGGCCAATGCCCGGGACAAGCCGGTCAAGCTGGTCGTGCTGGGCGACAGCCTCGTCGCCGGCTACGGGCTGGATCCCGGCCAGGCTTTCCCTGAAAAGCTGGAAGCTGCACTGCGCGCCAAGGGCTATCAGGTCGATGTGGTCAATGCCGGGGTTTCCGGCGACACCAGTGCCGGAGGGCTGGAACGGCTCGACTGGTCGGTTCCCGAAGACAGTGAAGCGGCAATTGTCGAACTCGGTGCCAACGACGCCCTGCGCGGGATCGACCCGCAAACTACCCACAAGAATCTCGATGCCATTATCGGACGGCTCAAGGCACGTGGCATCACGGTCCTGCTCGCCGGCATGCTGGCGCCGCCCAATATGGGGCCGGATTACGAGGCGGCGTTCGACCCGATCTATGGCGATCTGGCGAAGGCGCATGACGTGGCGCTCTACCCGTTCTTTCTCGACGGTGTGGCGGCGCAAAAGTCACTCAACCAGGCCGACGGCATGCATCCCAATCCGGCCGGAGTCGATGTCATCGTGGCGCGGTTTCTGCCCGCTGCGGAAAAGCTCGTTCAACAGGCCGGAAAAAACGCAGGCGAGAAATAGCGCTTGCTACCCGCCCAAACGCGTGATTCCCTGAATTCAGGGAATGTGATTCGAGGTGATGGCGATGCCCAGACTGTTCACGGCGCTCGAGATTCCTCCCGATATCGCGATATCCCTGTCGCTGCTGCGCGGCGGTCTGCCGGGCGCGCGCTGGATCGATCCGGAAAACTACCACCTCACCTTGCGCTTTATCGGCGATATCGACGGGCGTACCGCTGATGAGGTCGCCGCCGCCCTGTCACGGGTCGAGCGGGCATCCTTCGAGATGCGCCTGCGCGGTCTCGATGCCTTCGGCGGCAACAAGCCCCATTCGGTTTTCGCCGGCATCGATGCAGGACCGGCGCTCTATGAACTGCAATCGGAACTGGAACGGCGAATGCAGCGCATCGGGCTCAGGGCGGAGGGCAGGCGCTTCACGCCGCATGTGACACTGGCGCGGCTCAGGAACGTCAAGGGTTTCGATGTCGCCAACTATCTCTCACTGCGCGGCAATTTCTCGACCATGCCGTTCAGGGTCGAACGCTTCGTGCTGTTTTCGTCGAAGGATTCGGTCGGCGGTGGGCCCTATATCGCGGAAGAGACCTATCCGCTGGCCGGTCGCGGCCAGGCGAGGCCCGAGCAGTGGCACGGCCAGCCGGCGCTTTCCTGACTCGCCCACGGCCTGAAATGCCAATGGCCTGATTTGCCCGCTGACGCATCTGTCATAGACTGGCACCGGGACTGGCACCGGGACTGGCACCGGAGGGAGAATCGGCATGGCGCAGAAGCTTGAAGGCATGGAGCGCGAGAAGGCTTTGGCCTCGCTGGATCACTGGGAAGTGGTGGAAGGTCGCGACGCCATCCGTCGTGTGTTCGTTTTCAAGAATTTCAACGAGGCCTTCGGCTTCATGAGCCGGGTGGCGCTTTACGCCGAAAAGCTCGATCACCATCCGGAGTGGTCGAATGTCTACAAGACCGTCGACGTGACGCTGTCGACGCATTCGGCGGGCGGCCTGACCGAACTCGATATCAAGATGGCCCGCTTCATGGACAAGGCGGCTGATTAGCCGGCTAATCCGGTTTTTCTTGCGCGCAGATACCCTAATCCCCATGTTCAATAGACATGGGACAGTGGCTCCGGGAGGCTGTCATGGACAAGGTGCTGATCGGTGAAATCCTCGGGCCGGAAACAGATGAGGAAAAGACGGCGCAGCGCGAGGAGCGCGTGCGCAACGGTTTCTGGCGGACCTTTGCCAAGGCGGCGCGGCGCATTCCGTTCGTCGAGGATCTGGTGGCGGCCTATTATTGCGCGCTCGATCCCGAAACGCCGCATCGCACACGCGCCATTCTGCTGGCCGCACTCGCCTATTTCGTGCTGCCGACCGATTTCGTTCCCGACTTCATCGCCGGTTTCGGTTTTACCGACGACATGGCCGTGCTGGCCGCCGCGCTGAGTGCGGTGCGCAACAGGATGAAGCCGGTGCATTATGAAGCGGCAAAACGCGCGCTGGCCGATCCCGACGCGCAGAAGGACAAGGGCTGAGGCCGGAATCCTGCGTCGATTGGACACGAATCGGCAAAGCGGCTAATTCCTGCTGGATCATTCCGGGCGCAAGGAAGCCATGAAGAATCCGGGGAATCCGGGCGCGAGCCTGCGCGGCTATTTCGGCATCGGCGTCGAAGGCGCGTCCAAGCCGATGAATTTCGGCAATCTGGCGCGTTCGGCGCACGGTTTCGGCGCGAGCTTCGTCTTCACCGTGGCGCCGGCGCGCACCATCGCCGCGCCGCCTTCCGACACCAGCCGTTCGCACGAGCATCTGCCCTGGTATTCCTGTGCAAGTGTGGAAGAATTGCGCCTGCCGGATGATTGCCGGCTGGTGGGGGTGGAGCTCATCGACGAGGCGATCGACCTGCCCTCCTTCCGCCATCCGGCGAGGGCTGCCTATGTGCTTGGGCCCGAAGGCGGCTCGCTTTCACCCGAAATGATGGCCAGATGCGAATTCGTGGTGAAGATCCCGATGGCGTTCTGCATCAATGTGGCGATGGCGGGCGTGGTGGTGATGTATGACCGGATGATCAGCCTCGGCCGCTTTGCCGAACGCCCGGTCAGGGCCGGCGGGCCGACCGAGGCGCTGGCCGTCCATGTCCATGGCAAGCCGGTCTATTCGGGCGGCAAGCGCGTCGTGCCGGGCGGCAGGGAAAAGGATCGATTGAAAAAATGACCGCCGTCATGCGTCACAATGTCGGGCAAGCAGGTCAAACTCTTGCCCATTTTCTGGATCAGGCAGAATGAAGGGGACGCTGGCCGTTCGATCCCGATGAAGCCAGCGGCAATCGGCTTTTTCTCAAATTGTTCACGCTTTGGTAACGGGGCATAAAGCAATTTGGACAAGCCAAAACGGGTGAATCGGGGATTTCGTTTCTCGGCGATGCCAATGGCCCGCGGACAATGTACCCCCGGTTGCACGGATGAATATCGGAACGGGCAGGATATGATGAAGAAGAGCACATTCGTAATGGCGCTGGCCCTTGCCGCATCGACCAGTGTCGCGGTGACCGGCGTGGCTTATGCGCAGGCAGCGACGCGGATCAAGCAGAACAATGCCTGGGGCTCCTATTCGCATCAGGGCGACACCGGCAAGATATGCTACATCCTGTCGATGCCTACCGAAAAGGAGCCTTCCGACCGCGATCACGGCGACGTTTTCTTCATGCTGGCACAGCATCCCGGCCAGAGCGACACGCTGGAGCCGCAGTTCAAGGTCGGTTACGCGTTCAAGGACAATTCCACCGTCGTACTCGATATTGACGGCAGGAAGTTCAAGATGTTCACGCGCGGACAGAATGCCTGGATGGAAAACCCGGCGGAAGATACGATTGTCGTCGATGCGATGAAGGCAGGGCGTTCGATGTCGCTCAGCGCGGAGTCGCGGCGTGGTACGCAGACCCACTACGTTTACTCGCTTTCCGGCGTGACGGCTTCGCTCGGCGATATCTCGCAGTGTCAATAAGGGCTTGAGCCAGCAAGTCCGGACCAACGGGCTGACATCGGGATTTTCGGCGGCTGCGGCCAACAGGGGGGCAGGGATGATTTTGTCCCGCCCTTGCACTTTTGGGGCCGTGTGTTATGGGCTGCCGCTCCCCATCCTGTTGGATGAAACGCGCGCCGGAACTGGTATTGAACAGCGCGCGTTCGCGATCCGGTACCCGATTCATGCCGCAAACAATAGACCTGACCGACCCACAGACCCGTGCCAGAATCTCGCCGGTGCGAAATGAGCGCGCGCCGCTGATCGGCCTGTCGAAAAAGGCGCTGGCGGTGACGCTTGTCGAGGCCGGCGTGCCGGTCAAGCAGGCACGCATGCGTGCTTCGCAGCTCTGGCACTGGCTCTATGTGCGCGGCGTTTCCGATTTCGACGCGATGAGCAACATCTCGCGCGATTTGCGCGCCATGCTGGCGGAAAAGTTCACCATCGCACGCCCCGAGATCACAGCCGAACAGGTCTCGCAGGACGGCACGCGCAAATGGCTGATGCGGTTTCCCTCGCGCGGCGCCGGCAAGCCGGTCGAGGTCGAGACGGTCTACATCCCCGAGGAAGGGCGCGGCACGCTATGCGTTTCGAGCCAGGTCGGCTGCACACTGACCTGCTCGTTCTGCCACACCGGCACGCAGAAGCTGGTGCGCAATCTCACTTCGGAAGAGATTCTGGCGCAATTGCTGGTCGCACGCGACCGGCTCGGCGATTTTCCGGGCGCCGAAACGCAACTCGGCGCCATCGTGCCGTCGGAAGGCCGCAAGGTCTCCAACCTCGTCATGATGGGCATGGGCGAGCCGCTCTACAATTTCGAGGCGGTGAAGGAAGCGCTGCTGATCGCGTCGGACGGCGACGGGCTGAGCCTGTCGAAACGGCGGATCACCCTGTCGACTTCCGGCGTGGTGCCGAATATCTACCGTGCCGGCGAAGAAATCGGCGTGATGCTGGCAATTTCGCTGCATGCGGTGAACGATAAATTGCGCGACGAACTGGTGCCGATCAACAAGAAGTATCCTCTCAAGGAGCTGATGCAGGCCTGTCGCGACTATCCAGGCCTGTCCAATGCGCGGCGCATCACCTTCGAATATGTGATGCTGAAGGGGGTCAATGATTCACTCGCCGATGCGCGCGAACTGGTGCGGCTGCTGAAAGGCATCCCGGCCAAGATCAATCTGATCCCGTTCAATCCCTGGCCCGGCTCGAACTATGAATGTTCAGATTGGGAGACAATCGAGCGTTTCGCCGATTTCATCAACGACAATGGCTATGCCTCACCGATCCGCACGCCACGCGGGCGGGATATCCTGGCGGCCTGCGGCCAGCTCAAATCGCAATCCGAGCGGCTGAAGAAAACCGACCGGCTTGCGCTGGAAGCCATGATGATCGCCGGGCACGGCGAATAGCCTGGATACGGACGGGATGTTTTCAATCGCCAATCTGATCATCCGTCTGGTGCCCATCATATTCGGCCTGCTACTGGCATTCCTCGCCGCCGGGCTGTTTCTCGGCTACGGCTTCTATTCGAATGTGATCGACCCGGCCTTTGAAATCGATCCGCAGTTGCGCCATGACGGTTTCATCGTCTTTGTGACGGGCCTGGCCTGGTCGCCCTTCATTGCAATTGCGGCGCTCGGTCCGGCAGCGATCATCATCGCCATAGCGGAGATACTGAATTTGCGGAGCCTGATCGCCAATGTACTGGCCGGTGGACTGGTTTCCCTGGTTGCGTTCTGGAGCAGTTCGCAAGCCTCGTCATTCAACGGTCTGTCGGACGGACCCTTGATCGTGGTGACGGCGACCGGCTTCATCGGCGGTTTCGTCTACTGGCTGGTTGCCGGGCGCAAGGCCGGCAGATGGCTGGTGACGCCCGGCTCGGTATAGCGCTCTTCAGACCTGGCGCGCCTGTGCGGACAGGATTTTCAGCGCGAATGCGCCGAACACGCCGGCGAACAGGTAATCGACAAAACGCGTAATGCGGCGGTTGCGCCTGAGTAGGCCGGCAAAGCCGTCGGCCATCAGCACCAGAGGAATCGTCACCGGCAGCGAAAGCGGAATGAAGGTGAGGCCGAGGAAGAATAGCTTGCCGGCGGCATGCGGATCGCTGGCCGACACGAATTGCGGCAGGAAGGTCATGAAGAACAACACGATCTTCGGGTTGGAGAGATTGATGCCGATACCGGTTGCCCAGTTCCTGAACAAGGGCCGGGCCGCCTCACGGCGCGTCCGCGGCGAAAAGGTGGCGCCACGGCGGATGGCCTGCCAGGCGAGCCAGACGAGATAGCCGGCACCAACGATCTTCAGCGTCAGAAACGCCGCCGGAGAGGCGATCAGCAGGGCTGACAGGCCGAAGGCGACGATCACGGTATGGATGACAATGCCGGTCATCGCACCCGCCATGCAGGCCATGCCGGCGGCGCGTCCCTGCGACAGGGCGCGGCCGACAAATAGCGTCATGTCCGGGCCCGGCGTGATCGCGATGACGAAGGTCGCAAGCGCGAACTGGATGAGCGTGGCAGTGTCGGGGATGAAATCGAAGGTCATACGGCAAGCGTTCCCGCAGCGAAGCAAACGGTGCGAAGATAACCCAACGGGCCTGATTTGCCAGCTGAATCGAGGCCGCCATCGCGATTCCCGCCTTGCCAGACCTTCATGCGCCGGGTTACAGCGCTGCGCGGCCAGATACCCAAACACTTGCGGGCCAGCAATCAGAGACAGGACATGACCGGCAAACAGGACATCAGAAAAGTCGTGCTCGCCTATTCGGGCGGGCTGGACACCTCCATCATCCTCAAATGGCTGCAGAACGAATATGGCGCGGAGGTTGTCACCTTCACCGCCGATCTCGGCCAGGGCGAGGAACTGGAGCCGGCGCGCCGCAAGGCCGAGATGCTGGGCATCCGCGAAATCTATATCGAGGATCTGCGCGAGGAATTCGTCGCCGATTTCGTCTTCCCGATGTTCCGCGCCAACGCGCTCTATGAAGGCGTCTACCTGCTCGGGACATCAATCGCCCGGCCGCTGATTTCCAAGCGGCTAGTCGAGATCGCGGCAGAAACCGGCGCCGACGCGATCGCGCATGGCGCGACGGGCAAGGGCAACGACCAGGTGCGCTTCGAACTGTCGGCGCTGGCGCTCAACCCGGACATCAAGATCATCGCGCCGTGGCGCGACTGGGAGTTCAAGTCGCGCACCGACCTGATCGAATACGCCGAGAAGAACCAGATACCCGTGCCGAAGGACAAGCGCGGCGAGGCGCCGTTCTCGGTCGACGCCAATCTTCTGCACTCCTCGTCGGAGGGCAGGGTGCTGGAAGACCCTTGGGTGGAGCCGCCCGAATATGTCTTCCAGCGTACCGTCTCGCCCGAGCAGGCACCCGACAAGGTGACCGAAATCGAGATCGAGTTCGCGAAGGGTGACGCCGTCGCGATCAACGGCAGGAAGATGTCGCCGGCGACGCTGCTTGGCGCGCTCAACGATTACGGCCGCGACAACGGCATCGGCCGGATCGATCTGGTAGAGAACCGTTTTGTCGGCATGAAGTCACGCGGCGTCTACGAGACGCCGGGCGGCACGATCCTGCTCGCCGCCCATCGCGCCATCGAATCGATCACGCTCGACCGTGGCGCGGCGCATCTGAAAGACGATTTCATGCCGCATTACGCCGAACTGATCTACAACGGTTTCTGGTTCTCGCCGGAGCGCGAGATGCTGCAGGCGATGATCGACAGATCGCAGGAACCGGTCGAAGGCAAGGTGCGGCTGAAGCTCTACAAGGGTAATATCATCGTCACGGGCCGCGAAAGCCCGATGTCGCTCTATTCGGAGGAGCTCGTAACCTTCGAGGACGATCACGGCGCATATGACCAGAAGGATGCCGCCGGTTTCATCCGGCTGAACGCGCTGCGTCTGAGAACGCTGGCGGCGCGCCGCCGCAGGAGTTAAGGCGCTCTAGGGCAGCAGCTTACCGCGCGTTTCGGCGCTCTTCGGGGTGCGAACGCCCATCGTTCGATGCGAGACATAGCCGGCGGTGGCGATGATGGCGAGACCCGGCACGACGAGCCCGATGGCGATCAGCGGATCGGGCAGAAGCGCGGCAACCGCACCGCCAAGGAAACCCGACCCCATCTGGATGAATCCCATCAATGCCGATGCCGCCCCTGCAATCGCGGGGAAGGGATGGAGGGCCGCCGTCGTCATGGCCGGCATGACGAAGGCAATGCCGAGCGCGTAGAGCGCGACGGGGCCCATGACGGTGAGGTAGCTTGGCGGCACGGTGAAGGACAGGACGCACAGGAACATGCCGCCGACCAGGATGAAACCGATTCCGAAAGGCACGATGTTGTCGGCGCCATATCGGGGCATGACCAGGCGCGCAATGACCGAACCCAGGAAATAACTGCCCGATTGGGCAATCATGCCGATCCCGAAAGCTTCGGGCGACAGGCCCACCTTGTTGATCATGACGAAGGGTAGAATGGTCGCCAGCGTATAGAGCGCCCCGACCGAACCGCCGATGGCGAGACTCGCCGACAGGAAAGCGCGACTCTTTAGCAGCGTGGCGTAGGCACGCGCCATGCGCACCGGGTGGACAAGCGTACGATCGGGATGTCCGCTCTCGTGCATTGCGAAGACGATCGTCGCCATCAGCACGAGGCCGAAAAAAATCATGATGACGAAGAGAAAGCGCCAGTTGGCGACGAGCAGGGTCAAGCCGCCGATGGTCGGTGCGAGTGCCGGGCCTGTCGCCAGCAGCATGCCGATCACGGTCATGATGCGCGAGGATTGCTCGCCGGTGAACAGGTCGCGCACGATGGCACGCGATGTCGTGATACCGGCCGAGGCGCCTATCCCCTGAATGAGGCGCGCTGCCAGCAGAATTTCCACATGCTGGGCAAATGCGGCCACGATGCTGCCGAGTACATAGATGCAGATGAACAGGATCGAGATTGCACGGCGGCCATAGGCATCGGAAAGCGGTCCGGCGATGAGCTGGGCAAAGGCAAAGCCGCCGAAATACATCGACAAAGTGAGTTTGATGTAGGATTCGGTCGTGCCGAAATCGCGCACCAGTTCCGGCATTGCCGGGGTGTAGAGCGACATCGAGACCGGTCCGAGTGTGACCAGAAGCGCGCCTATGATGCCGACGCGCCGCTCGCTCATCACCGGCTTGGTCCTGTTCAGTATGGTGTCGGACAATCCTGTATCCATGATGTCATCTGCCGGCGGGCCCGGCGCCACGGCGCTGCCTGAGACTTTGGCGCACCGGCTCGATCATGTCGCGCAGGCGGTCGCTTCCATTGGATCCGAGCGGGGCGAGAATCTCTTCCATGAGACGCCGGGTGACGGGACGAACCGCCTGGACCATCGTTTCGCCCGAAGGGGTAAGCCGGACGATCTTGGCGCGGCGGTCGTCGGGATCGGGCTCCCGGACAACGAAACCTATCGCTTCGAGGCGATCGACATAGCCGCTCAGCGTCATCGGTTCGATACCCATGCGGTCGGCGATGGCGGTCTGGCGGGGTATGTCGAGCAAATCGATGTTCAGGAGAACCCGCGCTTCTCCGGGAGTTATCTCAAGGCCGGCCGCGTCGATCGCCTGCTCGACAGCCGCGCGCAGCAGTCTGGCCGTATCGAACAGCACGAAACTGAGCGGTTCATTGGACGAGGTGGACGACATGGGCCTGGATGTGTGTAATCCGAAGTAACTAAGGTTTCCTTATTATAAGGATACCTTATTTTCAAGTGGCTCATTGCGGTGCACGCGAGGAAAAGGCGCTGCTTGCAAATCCGCGATTGCAGAAGGCGGTCCGTATCGCCCATGATTGGCTCGCGAAGGCGGGGCGGAACAATGAAGGACGACAAGACGGATCCGGCGGGCGAGGCGCCAAAACAACGCGCTAACATGCGTTCGCGCATGGTGCGCTACCGGCTGGCGCAGGCGGTGATCGCGGCAATGGTGCTGGCGGCTGCCGCGTTCGGGGTCTGGTTCACCTATTTCCGCACGAGCGCACCCATGGTGCTGACCGTGGGCGCAGGCCCCTATCTTTCCGATTCGTACGAATTGATGCGGGAAGTTGCCGAAGTGGTTTCCCGGCACACGGACAGGCTGGTCATCCATGTCGTCGCGACCCGCGATTCGAGTCGAAACATCACGCTGTTGAACGACAAGCAGGTGGATCTGGCGACGATCAGGGCGGATACGCCCGCCATCGCAAGCGTGCGGCTGGTCGCCAATCTGTTTCCCGACTATTTTCAGATCGTTGCGCGCGGCGACAGTGGCATTCACTCCATTCGCGACCTGATCGACAAGCAGGTCGCCATACCGCCATTTGGTACGGACGAGTTTCGTTCCTTCTGGGTTATTTCCGACCACTACGATCTGCCGATCGCAGGTGTGAAATGGCGCTCCATGCCCTTCGACAAGGCATCACACGAAATCCAGGCGGGAACCATCGACGCCATTTTCACCGTGCGTTCGCTGCGAGACCGCCGGCTTCTCGATCTTTTCGAGGACACCAAGCTGAAGAATATTCCGATCCGATATCTGGAGATCGACCAGGCCGACGCCATCGCCATCAAGCGGCCATTTCTGGGTACAGGGAGGATTCCGAAAGGCACGTTTGCCGGTGAAGGACCGACACCGGCCCGTGACACGCTGTCGTCGACCGTGGAGCGCGTGCTGGTGACACGCGCCGACGTCGATGACGAGGCGATTGCCGAGCTGACCCGGATCCTGTTTGAACATCGTCTCGATCTGACGATCCGTTTTGCGCTGGCCTCAGCGATCCGCCAGCCGGATACCTCGAAAGGTCTGAGCCTGCCGCTGCATTCGGGCGCGGAGCGTTTCTATGAGCGCAACGAGCCTTCCTTCCTTCAGACGAATGCCGAACCGCTGGCGTTGATGATCACGGTCCTTGCAATGCTGGGCTCGGCTATGCTGGCGCTCAGATCGCGGCTGATGACGCGGCAAAAGAACCGGATGGACAGCTACAATTATGTGCTGCTCGACATCGCCGAACGGGCCAACGGGATCTCCGATCCGGACGAATTGAGCGCGCTGAAGAAGGAAATGTTCGCGACGCTGGAAAACGTGGTGCGGGCGCTCGATACCGACGAGGTGACGGAAGAGGGCTTCCAGTCCTTCTCCTTGTTGTGGGAATCGGTACGCGAGATGCTGAACGAGCGTCGTGTTGAATTGAGGGTACGCGACTGAACCTCATCTTGCCGTTGACGTGAAGCCTGCATAGATGGTGGCTTGATATCCTTCCCGCCCGATCAGTTCCGGAAAATCTCCATGTCAGACAAATCCGCTATCAACTCCGCTGTCATTCAATCGGCCATTACCACCTGGGACGGGCCGCTCGGCCTGCCGCGCTTTGAAGCCATAAAGGACGAGGATTTCGCGCCTGCTTTCGAGGCTGCGATGGAAGCGCATGACGCGGAGATCGCGGCGATTGCCGGTGACAACGGGCCGTCAAATTTCGATAGCGTCATCACGCGGCTGGAGCTGGCTGGCAAGGCGCTGTCGCGTGTAGGCGCGCTGTTCTGGAACCGTGCCGGCGCCCATACCAACAAGACTATCCAGACGCTGGAGCGCGAAATCGCGCCGAAACTGTCGCGGCATTACTCGAAAATCGCGCAGAACCGGGCATTGTTCGCGCGCATCGATACCGTCTGGCAGGGCCGAAAGAAGGCAGGGTTGACCACCGAACAATACCGTGTGCTGGAACGTCACTGGAAGGGTTTCGTGCGTTCGGGCGCCAAGCTCGGTGAAGCCGAACAAAAGGAACTTGCCGGGATCAATGAAAGGCTGGCGCTGCTCGGCGCGGAATTCGGCCAGAACATCCTCGCCGACGAGGCCGAATGGAGCCTGCATCTGAAAGACGAGGCCGATCTGGCGGGCCTGCCGGATTTCCTTGTCGAGGCGATGGCGCAAGCCGCGCGCGAACATGGCCACGAGAACGGCCATGCCGTGACCCTGTCGCGCTCGATCATCGAACCGTTCCTGACCTTTTCCGAGTGCCGCGATCTGCGCGAGACCGCCTTCAAGGCATGGGTCGCGCGCGGCGAGGGCGTGCAGGACGCCGCGCATGACAACCGGCCGCTGATCAAGGAGATGCTGGAACTGCGCGGGCGCAAGGCGGGCATGCTCGGTTACGAGAATTACGCGGCCTACAAGCTTGACGACACCATGGCCAAGACAGCCGAAGCCGTGAACGGATTGCTGGAGCCGGTTTGGGAAAAGGCGCTCGACCGGGCGCATGAAGAAGCACAGGCGCTGGAAGAACTGATCGCCAAAGCCGGGCTGAACCATCCGCTCGAAGCCTGGGACTGGCGTTTCTATGCCGAGAAACTGCGCCAGCAGAGATTCAATCTCTCCGAGAGCGAGTTGAAGCCCTATCTGCAACTCGACCGGATTATCGAGGCGGCCTTCGACGTGGCGGGCCGGCTGTTCGGTGTCAGCTTCAAGCGGCGCGAGGACATTGCCACCTATCATCCCGATGTGCGCGTCTTCGAAGTGCTCGATGCTTCAGGCAAGACTGCCGGCGTCTTCATGGGCGATTATTTCGCGCGGCCGTCGAAGCGCTCTGGTGCCTGGATGAGCTCGTTCCAGAGCGAACATCATCTGGAAGGCGGGCAATTGCCCTTCATCTACAATGTGATGAACTTCGCCAAGGCAGCACAAGGCCAGCCCGTGCTGCTGTCGCTCGACGACGCGCATACGCTGTTTCACGAATTCGGCCATGCGCTGCACGGGCTGTTGTCGCAGGCGAATTATCCCTCTGTCGCCGGCACGTCGGTGTCGCGCGATTTCGTCGAACTGCCCTCACAGCTCTACGAGCACTGGCTGACCGTGCCGGAGGTGCTGAGGAAATATGCGGTGCACTCCAAGACCGGCGAACCGATTCCACCCGAACTGATCGAACGGGTCGAAGCCGCGCGCAATTTCAACGCCGGATTCCGCACGGTGGAATATACCGCCTGCGCGATGGTCGACCTGGCGTTCCACACTGCCGGCGAAGTGAAGGACCCGATGGCGTTCGAAGCCGAGAAGCTCGGCGAACTCGACATGCCGAAGGCGATCGTCATGCGCCATCGCGCGCCGCACTTCGCCCATGTCTTCGCCGGTGACGGCTATTCGGCCGGTTACTATTCCTACATGTGGTCGGAAGTGCTCGATGCCGACGCGTTCAGCGTATTCGAGGAAAAAGGCGATGTGTTCGATGCCGGCACGGCGGAAAAGCTGCGCGCCAACATCTATGCGTCGGGCGGCTCGGTCGATCCCGAGGACGCCTACAAGGGGTTCAGGGGCAAATTGCCAAGCCCGGAAGCAATGATGGAAAAGCGCGGGCTGGTTTGAAGGCTTTACCCCTTCTTCTCGACATGGCCGCCGAAGCCCAGGCGCATGGCGGAAAGCAGCTTGTCGGCGAATTCGGATTCGCCGCGTGAGGAAAAACGCTGAAAGAGTGCGGCTGAGAGGACTGGCACCGGGACCGATGTGTCGATTGCCGCGTTGATAGTCCAGCGCCCTTCGCCGGAATCGGAAACGTGACCGTCGAAACCGTCAAGCGAAGGATCGGCCTTGAGCGCCTGCGCGGTCAGGTCCAGCAGCCAGGAAGAGATGACGCTGCCGTGGCGCCAGACTTCAGCGACGGCGGCGACGTCGATGTCGAAGCGGTAATATTCGGCGTCGTGGAAGGGCGTGGTTTCGGCATCGGCACCGCGGTTGTGGGTGTCGCCGGCATTGGCGGCTTTCAGAAGGTTCAACCCTTCGGCATAGGCGGCCATCATGCCGTATTCGATGCCGTTATGGACCATCTTGACGAAATGGCCGGCGCCGGCGGGGCCGCAATGAAAATAGCCGCGCTCGGCGGTCGTCCCGCCATCTCCACCGGGCGCGAGTGCGGCGAAGACCGGATCGAGATGCGCCACGGCATCGGGGTCTCCGCCGATCATCAGGCAATAGCCGCGCTCCAGACCCCACACGCCGCCGCTGGTGCCGACATCGACAAAGTGGATACCATCCTTCTTCAATCGTGCCGAGGTGTCGACAGCGTAGCGATAGTTGGAATTGCCGCCATCGATGACGATGTCGCCGGGATCCAGCATCGGTTCCAGTTTCTCCACCGTGGCGGATACGACAGCCGCCGGCAGCATGAGCCATATGGCGCGCGGCTTCTCCAGGCGCTGGACGAGTTCGGGGAGGGTTGCCGCTCCCGTCGCGCCTTGCGCGGAAAGCGCGGCAACGCTTTGGGCATTGACGTCGTGGACCACACAGTCATGACCCGCACGCATGAGCCGGCGGGTCATGTTGGCGCCCATCCTGCCCAATCCGATCAATCCGATTTGCATCAATGTTTCTCCGCGGATCGTTCCAATCCTTCCCACTTATCCTGCCGCAAGAGCGTTGTCAGCCTGCGGGCGGGCGAATCGTCCGCGTTGCGCAAACCTGCAATAGCGTCTAGGTCGTGTACTCAACGCCGGGCGGCCATGCCGGCGGGGAGCAATCGTCATGCAATGGTCCTTTCCGATAGTCCGTGTCGCCGGCAGCGAAATACGGGTCCACGTCACCTTCTTCCTGCTGCTCGCCTGGATCGGCATCGTCCAGTTCCAGGAAGGCGGGCAGAAGGCGGCGATCGAGGGCATCGCCTTCGTCATCGCGATCTTCGCCTGTGTGGTGCTGCACGAGCTGGGCCATGCCATCGCCGCACGGCGTTACGGCATCAAGACGCCGCGCATCACGCTGCTGCCGATCGGCGGCGTCGCCGAACTGGAACGCATGCCCGAAAATCCGTTGCACGAGATCGTGGTCGCGGTGGCCGGGCCGCTGGTCAATGTCGTCATCGCGGCGATACTGGTTTACGGCTTCGGCGCGGTGCTGAGCGCCGACGCCATGCAGGCGATCGAGAACCCGGCACTGAGTTTCCTGAGCCGGGTGGCGGCGGTCAATGTCATCCTCGTGCTGTTCAACCTGATCCCGGCCTTTCCGATGGATGGCGGCCGGGTGCTGCGCGCGCTTTTATCGATGCGCTACAACCGCACCAAGGCAACCGATATTGCGGCCAATATCGGCCAGGGACTTGCCTTCGTCTTCGGTTTTCTCGGCCTGATCAGTGGCAATGTGCTGCTCGTCTTCGTGGCGATCTTCGTCTACCTGGCGGCTTCGGGCGAATCGATGGCGGTCAGCCTGCAGGACGCGGCGAAATCCGTCGAGGTCAAGGATGCGATGATCACCGAGTTCGAGACGCTCGGTCCGAATTCGACGCTGGACGATGCGGTGGAGGCATTGTTGCGCACCACGCAGCACGAATTTCCCGTGATCGACAGCTCGAACAATGTGCGTGGCGTGCTGACGCGCGAGGCGCTGGTTTCCGGCCTGCAGCATGGCGGACGCGCGACGCCGGTCATCGAGGTGATGGCCAAGGATATGCCGGTGGTCAATATCGGCGACGGTCTGGAAGAAGCACTGAAGCGGCTGCAGCAAAGCAGTGCATCCGTTGTCGGCGTGGTGAACGGCGATGGCAAGCTGATTGGTTACATCAACCGCGAGAATATCGGCGAACTGATGATGGTGCGCGCTGCGATCGGAACCTGAAAAGCGCGTAACAAATCCTTCAGGCAAGTTTCATCCATCGGTCATCGGCGCGATCAACGGCTGACAAACAGGCTTGGCTAATTTCCGCCGTTGCAGCAATGATGCTGACGGGAGACAAGCCAGATGACCGCCCAGAAGAATTCCAGGACATTCAGCCAGTCGCGCCGCACCCTTCTCAAGGGAGCCGGTGCCTTTTCCGCCTTCTATGCCAGTTCCGTGGCGCTACCCTATTATTCGCGAGCCAATAGCCGCCCGGTCTTCACCCATGGCGTCCAGTCCGGCGATGTCGATGCCACTTCCGGGATGATCTGGACCCGCACCGACCGCCCGGCACGCATCAGCTTCGAAATCGCGACGCGCGAGAGTTTCGCCGACTCGATCAAGCTGCCGACGCTCAACGCGCTTTCCGACAGCGATTTCGCGATCAAGCGGCTGGTCGAGGACCTGTCCTCCGATCAGGACATCTTCTACCGCATTGTCGCCGCCGACCTTGCCGATATCAACGCAGTCTCCGAACCGATCACCGGGCGCTTCCGCACCGCGCCGGCCGGCCGCCGCGACGTGCGCTTCGTGTGGTCGGGCGACACGGCCGGCCAGGGCTGGGGCATCGACGAGACCGGCATGGCCACCTATGCGACCATCGCCAGGCACACGCCCGATTTCTTCCTGCATTCCGGCGACACGATCTATGCCGACGGTCCGATGGCCGAAGAGGTCGAGTTCAAGGACGGCACCAAATGGGTCAACAAGGTATTGACCGACGAAAAGCGCAAGGTCGCCGAGACGCTCGACGAATTCCGCGGCCAGTGGAAGTACAACATGATGGACGAGCATGTGCGCGCGCTTTCTGCCATCTGCCCGACTTTCTATCAGTGGGATGACCATGAGGTCTGCAACAACTGGTCGTCGTCGAAGAACCTTTCCGCAGATGACCGCTACTCCGTAAAGTCGGTTCAGCTTCTCAGCGCCCGGGCCGGACGCGCCTTCCACGAGATGACGCCGATCCGCTACATGCCGGCCGAACCCGGCCGTGTCTATCGCAGAATAGCCTACGGGCCGCTGCTCGATGTCTTCTTCCTTGACATGCGCGCCTATCGCGGACCCAACGGGCCGTCGATGGAAACCGAGATGACGCCGGAGAGCCGCATTCTGGGCGAGCAGCAGGTCGAATGGCTGAAGCGGGAACTGGCCAATTCGAAAGCGACCTGGAAGGTGATCGCCGCCGACATGCCGCTTTCGCTGATCGTCTGGGACGACTGGCAGGCGCAGAAGGGCGCCGAGGCTGTCGCCAATGGCGACAACGGTCCGGCCAGGGGCCGTGAGCTGGAAATCGCCGATCTGCTGCGCTTCATCAAGTCGGCGAACATCACCAACACGGTGTGGCTGACGGCCGACGTGCACTACACGGCGGCGCATTATTACGATCCAGGCAAGGCGCAGTTTCAGGATTTCGAACCGTTCTGGGAATTCGTCTCCGGTCCGCTGCACGCCGGCACCTTCGGTCCGAACGGGCTCGACATGACGTTCGGCCCGGAGGTCAAGTTCGTCAAGGCGCCAGAGGAAGGCAAGTTCAACCTGCCGCCGTCGGAAGGCCTGCAATTCTTCGGCCTTGTCGATATCGACGGCAATACCGAGCAGATGACGGTGCGGCTGATGGACCGGGCCGATACCGAATTGTGGAAGATCACGCTCGATCCGAAGAAGAGAGCGTAATTCAATCGGACTCTTGACGATAATTTCACAATTGCTATCATATTTGATAGCAATTGTGGTACACCATGGGACAGATTCTTATTCGAAACGTATCCGGCAAGGCGCTTGAAGCGCTGAAACTGCGCGCCCGGCTGAAGGGTTCCTCGATGGAACAGGAGGCTCGCCTGTTGATTGAGAGTGTGGCGGCGCTGACGCCGGAGGAGCGCATGGCCGAATCTCGCAAGGTGAGAGCCATGCAGGAACACACTGTCGCGGAGATGCCGCTCGAGGCTGTCCGCGAAGGACTTGAATGACCGTTCTGGTAATCGATGCGAGCGTGGCGGTGAAATGGTTCATTCGCCATGATGATTCAACGCTTGCCGAAAAGGTTCTCGCCTCACACTCCGAATTGCATGCACCCGATTTCCAGCAGGCAGAATTCGCCAATGCGATCTGGAAATATTCAAGAGCCAGATTGATCGGCGCGGAACAGGCGGTTGCGGCTCTGACAGCCTTGCCGAAGACCATCACTTTCTGGCACGACACTGCCTTGCTTGCGCCACCGGCCTTCGAACTTGCCACGAAACTGGACCATCCCGTTTATGATTGCCTTTATCTGGCATTGGCGATTCGGCTGGATGGAAGGGTCGTCACTGCGGATCGGGGATTCGCCGGTCGGGTTGCGGCGAGCGATTACGCCAGTCGTGCAATAGTCCTTCGCGATTGGGCGGAATAGAACGACAGATATTTTCGCGTCCGAAGTTGATCGGCCTCAAAGAAAAACCGAAAAGGAGATCGACATGGAGCAGCGCAGGCTGGGCAAGGACGGTCCGCTGGTCGGCACCATTGGACTCGGCTGCATGAGCTTTGCCGGGGTCTATGGCCAGACCGATATCGCGGGCGCCCACCGCACGCTGGCCAAGGCGCTGGAACTGGGCGTGACCCATCTCGACACGGCGCTGATCTATGGTGACGGCCTGTCGGAAGAAATGATCGGCGCCTTCATCAAGGATCATCCCGGCCGGTTCACGATCGCGACCAAGGCCGGGATTGTACGAGGATCGCCAGGCCGTTTCGACAATTCCGCGGATTATCTGCGCGAAGCGCTGGAAGGTTCGCTGAAACGGCTCGGCGTTGAGCATGTCGAACTCTTCTACCTCCACCGCCGCGATCAGACGATTCCGATCGAGGACGTCATGGGAACGCTGGTGCGTTTCATCGAAGAGGGCAAGATCGGAGGCATAGGCCTGTCGGAGGTAGCGCCCTACACGCTGGAGCGGGCGGCGGCGGTGCATCCGGTTCGCGCGGTGCAGAACGAGTACTCGCTTTGGACACGACTGCCGGAACTGGGAATGATTCAGGCGTGCAAATGCCTCGGCACCACCTTCGTGCCGTTCTCCCCGCTCGGCCGCAGCATGTTCGGCATCGAACCGCCCGATCTGTCTACCCTGGGAGAGAGGGATTTCCGCCGCAACGTTCCGCGCTTTCAGGAGCCGCATTTCAGCGCGAACCTGAAGAAGGTGGCGAAGCTGCGCGACTTCGCAGCGGAACGCGGCTGGACCATGCCGGCGCTGGCGATCGCGTGGGTGCTGGCCAAGGGCGAGCACCTCATCCCGATTCCCGGCACGCGCTCGGTGGAGCATCTGCAACAGAACGCCGCCGGAACCGAGATCGGGCTGACGGCGGATGATCTCGAGCAAATCGAGGCAATTGCGCCGGCGGGCTTTGCCCATGGCGCTCGCTACAACGATGCGCAGCGGGCCGGACCAGAGGACTATTGCTGAGTTTCGTCCAGTTTCTCCCGATCGGCCTGACTTTCCCTGCGCTCGCGTTCATGTTCCTCGCGTGCCTGCATGAAAGCGGCGCTGATCAGGCCGGCCGGAAGCGCGACCACGCCAAGTCCGATCATCAGGATGATGAATGTGAAGAATTTTCCACCGGCCGTAATCGGATAGGCGTCGCCATATCCCACGGTTGTCAGCGTGGTGACGGCAAACCACAGCGAGTGCGGAATGGACTTGAAAACATCCGGCTGGGCCGCGTTTTCGAAATTGTAGATACCGACAGCGGTAATCACCAGCATCAGCGCAGCAAAGGACAGGAAGATCAGCAATTCCTTCCAGACGAGCTCGGCAACGCGCCTCACCCGGTCTATCGCAGTCATGTAGCGCAACAGCTTGATCAGGCGCAGCAGGCGAAGCAGACGGACGACATGAGTGCCGGTCCCGATTGACAGCCAGTAGGGAAGAAACGCGACAAGATCGACGAGGCCCCAGAAGCTGAAGATATAGCGCAATGGCTTGTCGGTGGTCCAAATGCGGACCAAATATTCGATCGTGAAGATGGCTACAACCACTGTGTTTGACAGGGACAGCCCGCGCATGAGTTCATTCGAAATATCGGGCAGGGTCTGGATGGACATCGCCAGAACCGAGAGCGAGATCACGCCAAACATGATGTAATCGTAGAGATGTCCGTAGCGGGGGTGCGTGCCCCACACGATTGCGCCAATCTGCTTTTTCATGACATCGCCTTCAATGGCCCGGGTACCGGGATCATAGTTATGGCACCCGCAACGGCAATACGCCCCTTTCGCATCTGCACAAAAACGACTATATGCGCGGCAACCTTTTTGACGCGCCGCGCCCATTGAACCCGTGAACACGGCGCGCGGCCCCTGCTCCAAGAAGAACCATCATGGCCCTGCGCAACATTGCGATCATTGCCCATGTCGATCATGGCAAGACCACGCTGGTCGACCAGCTGCTCAAACAGTCCGGTGTCTACCGGGAAAACGAACGCGTCCAGGAACGGGCGATGGATTCCGGCGATCTGGAAAAGGAGCGCGGCATCACCATTCTCGCCAAGGCGACCTCGGTGGAATGGAAAGGCACGCGCATCAATATCGTCGACACGCCGGGACACGCCGATTTCGGTGGCGAGGTGGAGCGCATCCTGTCGATGGTCGATGGCGCCATCGTGCTTGTCGACGCCGCCGAAGGCCCGATGCCGCAGACCAAGTTCGTCGTCGGCAAGGCACTGAAGGTCGGCTTGCGCCCGATCGTCGCCGTCAACAAGGTGGACCGTACCGACGCGCGCGCCAACGAGGTGATCAACGAGGTGTTCGATCTGTTCGCCGCACTGGATGCGACCGACGAGCAGCTCGATTTCCCGATCCTCTACGGTTCAGGCCGCGACGGCTGGATGAACAAGGACCCGGAAGGCCCGAAGGATGGCGGACTGGCGCCGCTGTTCGACCTGATACTGGAACATGTGCCGGAACCGGCGGTCGAGGCCGGGCCTTTCCGCATGATCGGCACCATTCTGGAAGCCAATCCGTTTCTCGGACGCATCATCACCGGGCGCATCGCATCGGGTTCGATCAGGCCGAACCAGGGCGTCAAGGTCCTTGGCCAGGATGGCAGGCTGATCGAAAACGGCCGGATCTCCAAGATTCTTGCCTTCCGTGGCCTGGAGCGCCAGCCGATCGAGGAGGCGCGGGCCGGCGATATCGTCGCGATTGCCGGCCTGTCGAAGGGAACGGTCGCCGACACGTTCTGCGATCCCTCCGTCAGCGAACCGATGAAAGCCCAGCCGATCGATCCGCCGACGGTCACCATGAGCTTCATCGTCAACGATTCACCGCTTGCCGGCACCGAGGGCGACAAGGTGACGAGCCGCGTGATCCGCGACCGGCTGCTGCGCGAAGCCGAGGGCAATGTCGCGCTGAAAATCGAGGAAGCGACGGAAAAGGATTCCTTCTACGTCTCCGGGCGCGGCGAATTGCAGCTCGCGGTGCTGATCGAAACCATGCGCCGCGAGGGCTTCGAACTCGCCGTGTCGCGACCGCGCGTGGTGATGAAGAAGGATGAGGACGGTACCCTGCTGGAACCGGTCGAGGAAGTCGTCATCGACGTCGATGACGAGCATTCCGGCATCGTCGTGCAGAAGATGAGCGAGCGCAAGGCCGACATGGTCGAGCTCAAACCTTCGGGCGGCGAGCGGGTGCGGCTGGTCTTCCATGCTCCGACGCGCGGGCTGATCGGCTACCAGTCGGAACTGCTGACCGACACGCGCGGCACGGCGGTGATGAACCGGCTGTTCCACGCATTCGAACCCTACAAGGGCGAGATCGCCGGGCGCACCAATGGCGTGCTGATCTCCAACGAACAGGGCGAGGCGGTGGCCTATGCCTTGTGGAATCTGGAAGACCGCGGCCCGATGGTGATCGATCCGGGCGCAAAGGTCTATCAGGGCATGATCGTCGGCATCCATTCGCGCGACAACGACCTCGAGGTCAATGTGCTGAAGGGCAAGAAGCTCACCAATATCCGTTCAGCCGGCAAGGACGAGGCGGTGAAGTTGACGCCGCCGATCCGCATGACGCTGGAACGCGCGCTTTCATGGATCGAGGAAGACGAGCTGGTCGAGGTGACTCCGAAATCGATTCGGTTGAGAAAACGCTATCTCGACCCGCATGAGCGAAAGCGTTTCGAAAAGGCACAGGTTGCGGGCTGATTTGACAGTCGCTTGAACGCCACGTGTGGAAATTGCAGTCCGGGATCGTTTTTTCACGATTGTGATCTTGTTGGTTAGCGAAAAGTTAACCTATGATCTGCCCATGGGCATGATCACCATAGGCACGCGAAGAGCGGAACCCTCGGACGCCGGAGCCATTGCGACGGTTCACGACGCTGCCTGGGCGAACGCCTATACGGGGATCGTGCCGCACAAGGCGCTGTCGCGGATGATCCGCCGGCGCGGCGAGCGCTGGTGGGCGGACGCCATTCGTCGCTCCACCGTAGTGGTGGTGATCGAGGTTGGCGAGACCATTGCCGGCTATGCGACGCTGGGACGCAACCGCGTCTCGACGCTGCCTTTCGAAGGCGAGGTCTACGAGCTTTACCTCAAGCCCGAATATCAGGGCATCGGCCTTGGCGAGAAGCTGTTCCTCGCCGCGCGTACGGAATTGCAGCGACGCAAGCTGAAGGGTGCGGTTGTCTGGGTGCTGGCCGACAACGAACCGGCGATCCGGTTTTACAAAAATGCCGGTGGCCGCGCGGTTGCCGAAGGCGGCGAGCGGTTCGACGACAAGAAGCTGCGCAAGCTCGCCTACGCGTGGAACTAAATTCCCGACAAAGTTTTCCTTTCCATCGGTGACAATTGACGGGCTGCGCAGCAGGCGGCGCGACCATCTGTTCATTGCGCTGCACTGCACAATGGACTATCCAGCCGCCCAATCCGATTTGCCCAAAAGGAACATTCCATGCGCATCGACGCGATACCCATCGGCAATGAGCCTCCCGAAGACGTCAATGTCATCGTCGAGGTGCCGGTCGGCGGCCAGCCGATCAAGTACGAGATGGACAAGGAGGCCGGAACGCTGGTCGTCGACCGCTTCCTCTATACGCCGATGACCTATCCCGGCAATTACGGCTTCGTGCCGCATACGCTGTCGGATGACGGTGATCCGATCGACGTATTGGTGTGCAACACGCGTCCGCTCATTCCCGGCTGCCTGATCAATGTGCGGCCGATCGGCGTGCTGATCATGGAGGACAATTCCGGCCAGGACGAGAAGATCATCGCGGTGCCGAGCCCGCATTTGACCAAGCGCTACGAGAAGGTGCGCGAATTCTCCGACCTACCGGACATCACGCTGCACCAGATCGCCCACTTCTTCGAGCACTACAAGGATCTGGAGCCCGGCAAATGGGTGAAGATCGGCGACTGGATGGGTGCTACCGATGCCAAACGGCTGATCGTCGAGGCGATCGATCGGGCGAAGGGGAAGTAGCCGTCGTATTCAAAATCCGGCGAATTTTTCAACGATACGGTTTTGTTCTTCCATCTCGCAGGCGATCATTGCAGTCTTGAGCCGGCTGGTGTGTCCGGCAACGACCGAGACGGAAGATTTGGGCACGCCCAGCGCCTTGGCGAGGAGGACTTCCAGCGCCTTGTTGGCCTTGCCGTCCTCGGGCACGGCGCGTACGCGGGCGGCGAGGAACGCCTTGCCGTCGGCCGATTGCCTCACGCCGTCGATGGCATCGCGGGAAGATTTCGGCGTCAGGCGGACGGCCAGGCGAACGCCGTCCCCGGAGGGTGTGAAAAACGAAGGCAGGCCGGCATTCACGCCAGCGCCGTCACACAAGTGCGGGGACGATGGTCGTCCAGATAAGCTGGCGCAGGAAGAAAATGATCAGCAGCACGACGATGGGTGAAATGTCGATACCGCCCATATCCGGCAGGTAGCGCCGGATCGGGCGCATCGCCGGCTCCGTCGCGCGGTAGAGAAAATTGCCGATCGTGGCGACGAAATTGTTGCGCGGATTAACGACGTTGAAGGCATAGAGCCAGGAGAAGACCGCGCTGGCGATAATAATCCACATATAGAGGGAGAGCGCCAGATCGATCGTCCGGAAGAGTGCAATCACATGTTTCTCCTGCGCCTGTCATCGATCCCCGTGCGGGCATCGGTCAGGCCTTCATCTATCGCCGCAACGATGCTTGTTCAAGCCCACTGCGGCAAAGCCGACATGCCCGCAGAGCGAATCATTCCGGACCGTCCTTGCGCATGCGCTGCTTCATTTCCATGCGGTCGCGCGAGGAGACGTCCAGCAATTCGGCGACGCGCCAGACGATGTTGTCTTCCAGTTCGTGGACGATGCCGTCGGCATAGACCATTTCCCACAAATTGGCGATCAGTTCGACGCGGGCGTCGTAATCGAGTTCGCGATTGAGCGTCGAGGTGAAGCGATAGAGATCGACGGCCTCGTTGTCGGCTTGGCGCGCGGCATCGACGAGCTCGTTGGTCTCGTTCTTCGTCAAGCCGAAATGTTTCGAAACGCGGCTGGCGAGCGTTGCCTTTTCCTCATCGGTGATGATGCCGTCGGCGGCGATGACATGGAACATAAGCGCGGCTTCGGCGACCTGCAGACCGTCGGATGCGAAGGTGTTGCGGCCCGAATTGTCCTGCGCATCGAAGAAAAGTTTTTT
The DNA here is from genome assembly GCA_022340185.1 of Salaquimonas sp. Classification (GTDB taxonomy): domain Bacteria; phylum Pseudomonadota; class Alphaproteobacteria; order Rhizobiales; family Rhizobiaceae; genus BOKV01. The sequence continues at coordinate 87,936 of JAJDOK010000007.1, forward strand.
CAGCCGTTCAAACAAGATGAAGGTTCCCGATTGTCCTGCCGTTGCGTGATGGAAAGCGGCGACGCCGGCCGGTGGCAGGTCTTGCAAGGAAATGGTGCCGCTTGTCAGACTCGAACTGACGACCTCCGCATTACGAATGCGATGCTCTACCAACTGAGCTAAAGCGGCGAATATTGCACAACATTGTGTACGAATCCGGGGTCTTATATCGCAGCGGCGGGGGCGAATCACCCCCTTTTTCACGGGCTGTGCGGTGGCGATTAGAGCCGGTTACCTGACTTGCAACGTTCTAAGTGATCGGCGTTCAGAACAGGCGGAATGCCTTTTGTTCATCCTGCGTGTCGGGTTCCACGCCCGGGTCGTCGGGCGGACGATTCAAGGGAAGGACTTCTCCCGTCCCGGGTTTTTCCTCTTCGCTGGTCTCGGTGGATTCCGCATTGTCGGATTCTGCCATCTCATTGGCCTCATGCGCGGTTTCCGGTTCTTCCGCGACGATCTCAACCTCGTTGACGGCGTCGACCCTCTCCGCCTTCGGCTCATCCTTTATAGTCGTCTCCACCTCAGGCTCGGCGCCGACATTCTTCATTTGCGGCACTTCCGGTTCGACGGGCACTCCCGGTTTGGCCAGTTCGGATTCCAGATCGGAGATATCGAAATCTGGCTCGGGGGCGCCAAGCGCGCCCTGCGGCATTTTCCATACGAAGGCATCGAGCCTGCCGCTGACGGGCGAGACCGGCAGCCAGTGCTCGCTGGTTATGCCGTCGGCCATCCAGACGGGATCGCGCGGCGCGCGTACCGCGCGCGCCAGCCAGTCGCGCATGCGGCCCTTGTCGCCGAGTTCGACTTCCTCGATATCGGCCATGATGAGGCAGGCGCGCTGGGTCGGCGTTTCGGCGAGCACTTTCTGCATTTCCGCTCGTGCGGCCTTCCAGTCGGTCGCGGCAATCGCGGCCTCTGCGACGGCGAGCCGGCCTTCGCGATTGTCCGGCTGCAGCGAGGCGAGCCTGCGGGCGCGTTTCAGGCGGTCGCGCACCGAATCACCGCTGCGCAGATGGACATAGGTGTCGGCGATATCGGGATGGGGCGAAAGCTTCCAGGTCGCCTCAAGTATATTCGTGGCGCGGCGCAGATCGTTGCCGCGTATCAGCGCGGCTGCGGCGGTAACGGCGGCAGGCACCAGATCGGCGGCCAGACGATGGGCCTCGCGGGCAAGCTTTGCCGCCTTGTCCGGATTGGACTGGAGTTCGGCCATGGCTTCGGCGGTCAGCAGGACGGCGCGCTTGCGCGCGGCTTCAGCCTTGTCCAGCGTACCGGCTGAACGCATCGATTCAAGCGTTTTGAGCGCGCCGGCCCAGTCACCCTCCGCCGACTGGTGCTTGAGCATGGCGTTGCCGGCCCAGGCGAGCGCCGGCGAGGAACCAATCGCCTTTTCAGCATAGTGACGCGCCGCTTCGCGCGCACCCTCGCGCTCGGCTTCCAGATAGAGGCCGCGCAGCGCGACCAGTTTGGTGTCGTCTTCCTCGAGCATGTGCTCGAAGCGCTCGCGCGCCTTGCCGTGATTGCCCTCGAGCAGCAGGGTCTGGGCGTCGAGCAGTTCGACCAGCGCTTCGCTGCCCAGCAGTTTGCGGCTTTCCTTCGCCAGCCTGCGCGCCCCGCCGGCATCACCCGAACCCGCGGCGATCAGGCCCTGCGACAGGGCGTAATAGCCGCGGTCGCGGCGGCGGTTGCGGAAGAAGCGACGCATCAGGGCGGGCGAGCGCAGCACGGTCATGATGGCCCACCACACAAACATGATCGCGGCGACCAGCGCCACGAAGGTGGAGACCGCCACCATCAGGCTGGTATCGTAGCGCATGCCCTGCCACACCAGCGAGACCTCGCCCGGCCGGTCGGCGACCCAGGCAAAGGCGAAGCCCAGCCCGGCCACAACGATGAGAAAGATGATCAGCCGCGTCATGAGCCTGCCTATTCCGTTACTGGCTGGCCGGGACGAGGCCGGCGGTCACCTCGTGCAGTGCCTGGTCGGCGGCAACACGATTTTCGAGCTTGCCACCCCAGCCGCTTGCGGCCTGTCTGGCCTGTTCGGGCAGGGATTGCCATTCGGCCAGCGCCTTCGCCAGTGCGCCATCGCCAAGGTCGGCCTCGACGCGGGAGAGAATTGCTCGCGGCGTATCGCCCTCGACCGGACCTGCGGGACGCACATCGATCAGCGAACGGGCATTGGTGAGGAGGCGCGAGACCACGCCCTCGTCCTTCGGTGCGAGCGCATCGAGCACCCGGCGGGAGGCAGTCTTGAACCCTTCCAATAGCTCGGCATTGGTGGCGACCCCCGTCGCGGCGTAGGGTTTCAGCGCGTCGATGGCGGGCGACGGCCCGGCCAGCGTTTCGAGCGAATCGACATAATCGCCGAAAGGCTCGCCACGCCGATAGGCAGCACGCAATGCAGTGACGGCAACATCGCGTGCGGCGCTGCTCTTGTCGGCCTGCTGCTCGCTGGTGGCACTCAGGGCGGCCAGCCTGTTGGCGAGATCGGCCGTGGTCTTTTCGAGATTCTCGATGCGGGCGGCTGATTTGTCCGCGATCGCGCCCGCCGCCTGCACCGAGGCCGAGAGCGAATCCATCTCGCCCCTGAGTGACGTCACCGCGGCATCGTCGGAGGCCTTGCCAGGCGTGGCCTCGAGCTGCCCTACGGTTTGCGACAAGGCGTCGAGACGGGCGGACAGATTGACGATTTCACCTTCCTCAGGCGCGGTGCCTGGCATTTCATTCAGGGTTTCTTCCACCTTGGAAAGGCGTGCCGACAAGGAATCGAGATTGGTGGAGAGCTCGCTCACATCCTGCCCTTGCGAGGCGGTGTGCATTTCCGATTCAAGGGCGGCGATACGCTTGTCGAGTGCTGCAACATCGGCCGTCAGGTCGGGCACCTGGTGAACCGCCGGTGCGAGGCCACCGAGCAGCGGGATCTGGCCGAGAAGTCCTGCCGTGTTGAGGCCGCCAAGAAGGAAAAGCGCGATCAGCGCGCCTATCAATCCCGAAAGCAGCATGCCGGCCATGCCGCCGCGTGCCGGTGATGCGGCAGGCTCCTTCGTGGCGGAACCGGTTCCGGCCTTGCCATCACCGCGGCCCCAATTGCCGCTCTTGGTTTCGGAAGCAACCGGTTTGGACGAAGCGGCCTGCGTGTCGGATGGGGCGGTGGATTTCTCCGGCTTCGTGGCCTCGGCTAGTTTGACGCTCTGGGTCGCACCAAACCCGGACAGGCTTTTGGCCGGTTCGGCCTTCGATTCGCCTTTCGCCGCCATCTCGGTACTTGCCACCGGTTCGGGCGAAGGCGCGGGTATTTTATCCGTGCCGCCAGACGTGGTGGACTCAGCAGCAGTTTTCGGGGCGGATTTTGCCGCGGCCGCCGGCTTGTCGGGGGCCGGCTTGACCTCGCTGGCAGCGAGATCGATCGTCCTGGGGGTTTCCGGGCGCGTACGCCCGCGCCGGCTAGTGGTGCCCTTCTTCATTGTCCTCGTCGTTCCTCGGAGAGGCCTTGCCGTTTCGGTCAAGGCGGTCCAGCCGTTCGAAAAGACCATCCTCATGCGGCATTTCCGAGACAAGAATGTCCGGAAGTCCACGCCCGGCAATTGCTCGGGCAACATTTTCGGAAATCGCGATCAAAGTCAAACCGGCAAGGCGGTCGGCGAGCGCGTGTTTTGTCGCAAGGGTGGCGAGATGTTCGGCCGATCTGGCCGAGTAGAGCAGCGCCGCGCCGCCGGCGCATGACATCAGCGCGGCCTCAAGCGCCTTTCGGCCGGGGTCGAGCGCTTCGGCGCGATAGATCAGGATTTCGCTAACCATGACGCCGGGAAGTGCGGCGGCGAGATCGAAGGCGCGGTCGTGCGGCGCGGGATAGAGCAGGCGCGGCGGCGCGGATTTCTGCGTCTCTGCCGGGGCCAGTTCGGCAAGGATCAGTCCGGGAAGATCGGCGGCGGTGCCGGCACCGATGAAGGTTTTGTGAAAGCCCGCATCGCGGGCGGCCTGTGCCGTTGCCTCGCCGACGCAGAAGATGGGGAATTTCAGCAGACGGGACCATTCGTCCGCCGGCCTTGCAGCGAGCACGTGGATCGCGGCGGAGCTGGTGAAGGCGACCGCATCGAATTCGGTTTCCGGCAGGGCTGCGCCGGTGTCGCAGTTTTCGAAAAGCGGCAGCAACACGGGATCGTAGCCGCGCTGGCGCAGGCGGCTGGCCGTCTTTTCACCGGCTTCGCGCGCGCGGGTCACCAATACCTTCATGTCACGCGCCTGTACGTCAGGCCCAGTCGGCAAAGAAAGTATTGCCGGCTTCGCGACGCAGCTTGCTTGCTGCCTCCCGGCCGATTTCGGCAGCGCTGGCCGCCTTGCCGTCGAGACGAATCTCGTGGGCTTGTCTGCCGTCGGGCGTGAGGATCATGCCGTGGAAGGCGAGCGCATCGCCGTCGAGCGTCGCATGGCCGGCAATCGGCGTGCGGCAGGAACCATCGAGCACCGCCAGAAAAGCGCGCTCGCAGGCAAGTGCGGTGGCGGTGTCGCGGTCATTGACGCCAGCCAGCAATTCGGCGGTGGCCTTGTCACCGGTGCGGGTCTCGACGCAGATGGCGCCCTGGCCCGGCGCCGGCGGGAAAGTGTCGAGCGGCAGCAGGGAGGTGACGCGCTTTTTCAATCCCAGCCGTTTGAGACCGGCATGGGCGAGCAGGGTCGCATGGACCTCGCCCTCATCCAGCTTGCGCAGGCGCGTCTGGACATTGCCGCGAAAGCTGAAGATTTCGATATCGGGGCGCAGGCGGCGGATCAATGCCTGGCGGCGTAACGAGGAGGAACCGACAATCGCGTCGCGCGGCAGATCGTCGAGGGTTTCGAATTTTCCCGAGACAAAGGCATCGGCGGCGGATTCGCGCGGCAGGAAGCAGGACAGTTCCAGCCCGTCGGGCAGGACGGTCGGCATGTCCTTTGAAGAATGCGCCGCCATATCGATGCGGCCGTCGGCGAGCCTTTCCTCGATTTCCTGCGTGAACAGGCCCTTGCCGCCGATTTCGGCGAGCGGGCGGTCGGTGACGCGGTCGCCTCTGGTCGAAATGACCTTGATCTCGATATCGAGGCCGGCATCCGGATTGGCCTCGACAAGGCGCTGCTTCAGTTCGTTGGCCTGGGCGAGTGCCAGTTCGCTGCCGCGCGTGCCGATGCGCACCCGGCGCTTGCCGCCGTCTGGCTCCGGTATTTGCGTGGTTTCAGTCATTCCTCGCTCCGCATGGCTGTGGCATTTCCTTTTCAAGGGCCATCTGCTAGGCCGCTGGGCAAGGCTGCACGGGTTCAGGTGCAGTGACTACAGGCTTTGGTTTTGCGGCACAATGTATGTCCTCGGGATAGAAACGAGCTGTGACGAAACAGCGGCGGCGATTGTCACCCGCGATGACAATGGCGCGCCGCAAATCCTGTCCGACATCGTGCTCAGCCAGGTGGACGACCATAGCGCCTTTGGCGGGGTGGTGCCGGAAATCGCGGCAAGGGCGCATCTGTCGGCGCTCGACCGGGTGATCGAGGCGGCGGTGAACGAAGCCGGGATGACGCGTTCCGACATCGATGCGGTGGCGGCGACGGGCGGACCCGGCCTGATCGGCGGGCTGATCGTCGGGTTGATGACGGCCAAGGGACTGGCGGCCAGCCTCGGCAAGCCGTTTCTGGCGGTCAACCATCTCGAAGCCCATGCATTGACGGCAAGGCTGACCGACAGAATAGAGTTTCCATACCTCCTGCTGCTCGTTTCCGGTGGGCATACCCAGATCGTCGCCGTCGAGGGGCTCGGCCAGTACCGGCGCTGGGCGACGACCATCGACGATGCGCTGGGCGAGGCCTTCGACAAGACGGCGAAACTGCTGTCGCTCGGCTTTCCCGGCGGTCCGGCGGTGGAACGTACGGCGATGCAGGGTGATCCGGCGCGCTTCGACTTCCCCCGGCCGCTGAAGGGCCAGAACACGCTCAATTTCTCCTTTTCCGGGCTGAAGACGGCAATCCGGCAGGAGGCCGAAAGGCTTGCGCCGCTGAAGGAGCAGGATGTCGCCGATCTTTGCGCCGCATTCCAGGCGGCCGTGCGCGACGTTCTGGTTGACCGTGCTTCGCGGGCGATGGACCGTTTCGAGGAAATCTGGCCTGATATGGAAAGACCAACGCTCGTCGTAGCAGGCGGGGTCGCCGCCAACCAGGTACTGCGCGGAAGTCTCGCGGCCGCGTGCGGGAACAAAAACTGGAGATTTGTCGCGCCGCCATTGAAACTCTGCGGCGACAATGCCGTCATGGTGGCGTGGGCCGGGCTGGAACGATTCGAACGTGGAGAGGTTTCGCCAATGTCGTTTGCGCCGCGCTCACGCTGGCCGCTGGATGAGGATGTCGCAGCTGTCATCGGCTCGGGAAAGCGAGGGGTGAAGGCATGAGCGCCGCGCAGGCATCTGCGGGCAAGGTGGCGGTGCTGGGCGGCGGCGCCTGGGCGACGGCGCTTGCCGGTGTTGCGGTCAGGGCCGGCAACGAGGTGGCGCTTTGGGCGCGCAACGCCTCGATTGTGGCCGACATCAATGCCAGGCACGCCAATGAGCGCTATCTGCCGGGCATCGCGCTGGATGAAGACATCGTGGCGACGGACGATCTGAAAAAGACTCTTGCCGGCGCCGACATCGTGCTGATGGCGATTCCCGCCCAGACGATCGGCGAGGTTGCTGCGAGCCTGACGCCCATCCTTGAGGCCGGCACGGCAGTGGTCGGATGCGCCAAGGGGATAGACCGGCAAACGGCGAGGCTGCCGGGCGAGATCATCGCAGACGCGCTGGTCGGCTGTCCGGTCGCCGCCCTGTCGGGGCCGAGTTTCGCCGCCGATGTCGCCAGGGGTCTGCCGACGGCGGTCACCATCGCCAGCCGGCACATGGAATGGTCGACCTGGCTGGCGCGGCGGCTGTCGGCGCGGACCTTCCGCTGCTATGCCTCGGACGATCTGAAAGGCGTGGAACTGGGTGGGGCGCTGAAGAATGTGCTGGCGCTCGCCGTCGGGATCGCGCGCGGGCTGAAACTCGGCGCCAGCGCGGAAGCCGCGCTGGTGGCGCGCGGTTTCGCCGAACTGTCAAGGCTGGCAACCGCACTCGGCGCCCAGGCCGAGACGCTGACCGGCCTGTCCGGCCTGGGCGATCTGGTACTTACCTGTTCGGGTCCGCAATCGCGCAATTTCGCCTATGGCATCGCGCTCGGCGAGGCCAGGCCACTTGAGGGTTTAAAGCTGGCCGAAGGCGTGTTCACCGCGTCGGTCGCGTTGCGTCTGGCAAAGGATAACGCCATCGATGCACCGGTTATCGAAGCGGTCACGCATGTGCTCGATCGCTCGATCACGGCCGGCGAAGCGGTCACCCGTCTGCTCGAACGGCCCCTGAAAACCGAACACTGACAGGAGAGATGATGCATTATTGGCTGTTCAAGTCCGAACCCTTCAAATGGTCCTGGGAGATGCAGAAGGCGAAGGGAAAGGCCGGTCAGGAATGGGACGGTGTGCGCAACTATCAGGCGCGCAACAACATGCGGGCGATGGCGCTCGGCGACCGCGGCTTCTTCTACCACTCCAATGAGGGGCTGGAAGCCGTCGGTATCGTGGAAGTGAGTGCGCTGGCGCATCACGATTCGACCACCGACGACGAACGCTGGGAATGCGTCGACATCCGCGCACTTGTCGATCTGCCGAAACCGGTAACCATGGTCGACATCAAGGCCAATCCCAGGCTCTCCGAAATGGTGCTGGTCAACAATTCGCGGCTGTCAGTGCAGCCGGTCAGCGAAGCCGAGTGGATCGAGGTCTGCCGCATGGGCGGGATGGACGGCAAGACGCTGAAGAAGCTGTGAACGCGATCTCAACGGAAAAATCGCGACGCGATTTCATCCTCGCCAATACTTCGATCCTGTCGCCGCCGCATGTGCCGGAAGTCCGACTGCATCTGGCCGACGAGGCGCATGAACTGTGGCACAAGACTGAAGAAGAGCTCGAGACGATCGGCCTGCCGCCGCCCTTCTGGGCCTTTGCCTGGGCTGGCGGACAGGGGTTGGCACGGCATATCCTCGACCATCCCGAAACCGTTCAAGGCAAGGAAGTGCTCGATCTGGCGACAGGATCGGGCCTCGTTGCCATCGCGGCGGCGAAGGCCGGCGCGGCTGTCGTCACGGCGAACGATATCGATCCGTTCTGCGAAGCGGCGGTCGCGCTCAATTGCGAACTGAACGGCGTGTCGCTTGCCTTCGACGGGCGCAACCTGACGTCTGAAGCGGCGCTGGCTGCAGATTGTGACGTGGTCCTTGCCGGCGACGTTTTCTATGACCGCGAACTTGCGGCAGTTCTGACGCTGTGGTTCGGCCAGCTGGCCGAGTCCGGCCGAACTGTGCTCGTCGGCGATCCGGGCCGCGCTTATCTGCCGAAGGAAAGGCTGCAGGCGCTTTGCGTGCATGAAGTCAGGGTGACGCGCGTGCTGGAGGATGCGGAGGTCAAGCGTACCACGGTGTGGCGCTTCCTGTCCTGACAATCATCTGACAGAAGCGAAAACAGTGCGGACTTGACCTGTGTAACTTGACCTGTGTGACTTGACCGGGCAGGGCAAAACGGCTTGCATCCGCTCGGATAAACAGGAGGCTGCCATGTCCTTTGCCGGCATCAACCATCTGGCGGTGGTCATCGCCGCCCTCATCGGTTTCGTGATTGGTGCGATCTATTACGGCGCGCTCGGTTCGGCCTGGACAAAAGCGGCGGGTCTTGATCCCGAAAAGACCAAGTTCTCGCCCGGACTGTTCATCATAAGTTTCGTCTGCGAACTGGTGATGGCCTATGTGCTGGCCGGCATGATCAGTGATCTCGGCAGCGGCCAGCTGTCCGTCTGGCACGGCATCGTCGCGGGCTTTTTCGTCTGGCTCGGCTTCATGGCGACGACGATGGTGGTCAATCACCGCTATCAGGGCAATGGCTGGGATTTGACGCTGATCGACACCGGCCATTGGCTTTTGGTCGCGATCGCCATGGGAGCGGTGATCGGGGCAATCGGGACCTGACCCCCTACCAGGTTCTGCGGGGCCCGGTGTCGATGTGGTAGAAACCCTTCGGGTAGCGGGCATAGCCGCCGACCTCGCGCTGGGCGCGCAGGAATGCGAGCACGCCCGGCGGATCGCCCCGAACCGAGAAATCCACCGCGCGGCAGGTCAGGTGATAGGAACGCGGCTTGCCGCCCTTCAGCCAGTTCTCGATCAGCCAGCGATGGGTGGAATGGACGGTGACCGGGCCGTAACGCCGCGCCACGCGGTGCAATACGGTCTTCAGCCGCCAGGGAACGCACCAGGAGGAATCCTGCCATTTGATCGACACCGGATGGCTGCCCAACCCACCCGGTGTGGCGCAGCCGGAGAGTGCCGGCGACAGGGCCAGCAAAACCGAAAATGCAACGGCAAATGGGGGTGATGAACAGCCTGTCCGACCGGACCGGGGCATCCGGTTCTCCTACTCGATACATTTAACAAACCAGCGGCGGAACCGGTGGCGACGCGATCAGCCGCCATCCGGCAAAACCAGAGGCCTCATTATCGGGCGCCATTGGTTAAAATTTTGACGATGTTATATTTGACAAACCACTATGGAAATCGGTTAATGAGGCCTAATAGGCCCTAATAAGGGGTAATAGGTGGTAATGGGGATCAGCCAAACAGCCCGCCACGAGCCATATCCTCGGAGTGCTCCTGCACCTCTTTGTAAGCGTTGATCCATGCCGCAAACGAGCGGGTGGGCAGGCGGTAAAACCCTCGACCTTTCCGGCTATCGTCTGCAACAATGATTTCTCTCGCCTTTAGAGTCCGACTCGAAACTCATGCTGAGCGTGCCAGCCGCCTGGTGAGCAGCATGACGGATGCAGCGTAGAGGAAGGCTTC
>JAJDOK010000021.1 GCA_022340185.1 Salaquimonas sp.
CAGACACGACCACCTATGCCCGCGGCAACGATCAGAGGGGAATAAAGCCACGCCTGCCACCAGCCGATATCCCCGCCGCATACCAACAAAATCAGCGGGATCAGGAGATACACGACAGCCAATCTGATCCACTGGCGCATGGATATTATCTGGACTGCCCCTTCACTTCCCTTCTTCGCTTGCACGTCGTTCCCCAACCGACATCTCCCGAAATGCGTCAGTCGCACTAGCCTGCGTTTTTGGCCTTGTCGGAAGCAGCCTTGCGGCGTTCGATCGAGGTCCGCGGCCAGAGCTGGTTCATGTCGTAATATTCGGCGACGACCGGCACGTCGCCGGGCAGACCGACCCAGGGCACTTTCGAACGCGTGTAGATGTGGACATCGGGCTCGATCGCATGCGGTTCGTCGAGCGTGGCGACGCGCAGGAACAGCAGGTAGCCGCGCCTGCCATAGTCGCTCCAAAGCGCCACGCCGCATTTGGCGCAACGAAAAATGTCATGCGGCCGGCCTGATGTCGTTTGCATGGAATAGGCGACCGGCTTGCCGGTGAGCAGTTCCACCTCATCGGCCTCGGTCAGTGCGTTGATGGCGAAGGCGCTGCCCGTTTCCTTCTGGCAGTCGAGGCAATGGCAGCAATGGGTGAACATCGGCTCGCGCTTCAAGCGATAGCGCACCGCGCCGCAGGAACATCCTCCCTCGAACATTTCACCTCTCCGGAATCTGCAGCCTTATTGCCGGAAATCCTCGCCGTCACGGTCGAGCAGTTCGAGGATTGCGGTCATGAATTTTTCGGACTGGCCCGGATATTCCTCGATCTCGTGCGCTGTCTTCTCGGCAATTTCATCGGAAAGACGACGCAGCTTCTGTCCGGTCCACAGCGCCTTGATATAGGTCTCGGCGGCGCGCTCGAAATAATACAGCCGGTTGAACGTGTCGGCGACGTCGGAACCGATGACCATGACGCCGTGATTGCCCATGATCAGCACCTTTTTCGACGGATCGGACAGGTTCGCGCAGGTGCGCTCGGCTTCTTCCTCGAAGGCAAGACCGCCGAACCGGTCGTCGATGGCGACGCGGTTGAAGAACATCGCCGTGTTCTGGTCGATCGGCGGCAGGGTGGAATCGGCGAGGCTCGCCAGCACGGTCGCATGGATCGAATGGACATGCATGGCGCAGCGGGCGTGGCCGCACATGCGGTGCAATGCGCCGTGCAGGCCCCATGCGGTCGGATCCGGCGCATCGGGCCGATCCATAGTGGAGGGGTCGTTGGCGTCGAGCAGCAGCAGGTCGGAAGCCTTGATGAGCGAGAAATGCTTCTGGTTCGGATTCATCAGGAACTGCGTGCCGTCCTCGTTGACGACGAGCGAGAAATGGTTGGCCACGCCCTCATGCATGTTGAGCCGCGCCGTCCATCGGAAGCTGGCAGCCAGTTCGACCCGCTCCTGATAGTGGGCGAGATTCTCACGACGGTCGGAGAGTTGGGTGACGCTCATCGGGCTTCCTCCGTGATTGGTGCCTTTGCACAGATGGTGAAGGCTTGCCGGCGCATTGGCAAGGTTCAAATGCGTCGCGTTTCGCGTCGCAACGCGCTGCCCGACATGCCGGCATGGCGGCGGAAGGCGCGCGAAAATGCCGAAAGCGAGGAATAACCGGTCCGTATCGCGATCTCCTGCATGGGCAGTGCGGTGTCGACGACGAGACGCCGCGCAGTCTGCAGGCGCAGCTTGGCGAAATAGGCGGCCGGCGCCTCGCCCAGCGTTCGGGCGAACAGCGTTTCCAGCATGCGCACCGACAGGCCGACGCGGCGTGCGATTGCCGCCGTCGTGAGCGGGTGTTCGACAGATTGCTCCATGATGCGGATGGCAGAAGCGACGCGCGGCTCGCTCACCGAAAGCCGGCCGAGCGAGACCAGCGGCTGGGCGTCGGTGGGTGCGTGCGCCTCGTCATAGCTGAACAGGCTCGCAACCTCCATCGCCGTTCGATGGCCGTGGCGGCAGCGGATGACATGCAGCATCAGGTCGAAAGTCGGCGAGGCCCCGCCGGCCGAGATGAGATTGCCGTCGATGACATAGCGGTCGGCGCGGACATCGACGCCCGGAAAGGCATGCTGGAAATCTTCCAGGTCCTCCCAGTGCGTGGTTGCCGCCCTGCCCTCCAGCAGGCCGGCGCGCGCCATGAGCCATGAACCCGATTCGATGCCGCCCACCGTGGTGAAGCGCGGATAGAGGCGGCGAAGCAGCGCCAGGGTGAGCGTGTCGACATGGCGACGTACGTGGAAACCGGCGACGATCAGCAGGAGGTCACCGGACAACTGGTCAGCCAGCGCGCCATGGCCGGCAAGCGGCAGTTCGCAGGATAGCGTGGCAGCCTCGCCGTCGACGGTAACGACGTGCCAGTCGAATACCCGTCGGCGCATGACGCGATTGCATCCGCGCATCGGATCGAGCGTGGTGGCGACCGTCATCAGCGAGGAACCCGGCAGAACGAGCACGGTCACCGATAGCGGCTCGGATGTGGGGGCTAGCAGGCTCATTACGTAATGGATCAATTTATTTGCGTGAATTGTCAAACATTGACTCACCAATCAATCATGATCGGTCGATCCGGATCACTTGTCGATCCAGCAGGGAGGGACTGGTCTCATGCCGCTCGAACCGAACCGGGATGTGTTCATCACCTGTGCCGTGACGGGGTCTGGCGGGACGCAGGAGCGTTCGCCCCATGTGCCGCGCTCGCCCGAGCAGATCGCCAATTCCGCCATCGACGCGGCGAAGGCCGGCGCGGCTGTCGTCCATTGCCATGTGCGCGATCCGGAGACCGGCGTGCCGCGCCGCGATGTTGAACTCTATCGCGAAGTGACCGAGCGCATCCGCGAGGCCGAGGTCGACGTGGTGCTGAATCTCACCGCCGGCATGGGCGGCGACATGGTATTCGGTCCGACCGAGCGCCCGTTGCCGCTGAAGGACGAGGGCACCGACATGGCGGGCGCGGCCGAACGGGTCGAGCACGTCGCGCAGTGCCTGCCGGAGATCTGCACGCTCGATTGCGGCACAATGAATTTCGCCGAGGCCGATTACGTCATGACCAACACGCCCGGCATGCTGCGCGCCATGGGCGCGATGATGACGCATCTCGGCGTGAAGCCGGAGATCGAGGCGTTCGACACCGGCCATCTGTGGTTCGCCAAGCAATTGGTCGCCGAAGGCGTGCTGAAGCCGGATGCGCTGGTGCAGCTCTGCATGGGCGTTCCCTGGGGCGCGCCGGACGACCTCAACACCTTCATGGCGATGGTCAACAACGTGCCACCGGAATGGACCTTCTCGGCCTTTTCGCTCGGACGCA
>JAJDOK010000113.1 GCA_022340185.1 Salaquimonas sp.
GGTAGCGCGGGTAGTAATTGTAGTAGTACCCGCCGTAATAGCCGGCCTTGGTGGCCTCGGTGGTCGCTGCCTTCTCGACCGGTGCGGTGCGGAAGAAGCCGGCGGCCGAAGCGGTGGCGGGAACGAAAGCGGTGGCGATGAGGGCTGCTGCGATGGCTGTGGAAACGGTTTTCATTGCGGTAGTCTCCTCTCGGGATTGATCTGGAACGACACCCCGTCCTTCCATGACCCCAAGATGATATATTTCCCCAAAGCCCGGCGTGCATTTGCGCACACGAGAAATAAGATGTTGAAAAACAACAGGTTTCTGGAGGTCAAAAAGAGAAAATGAGAAAGCTGCAGACCCAGGGCGTCCATCACATCACGCTGGTTGGCGCCGACCGCCGGACCTCGATCGATTTCTGGGAAGGCCTGCTCGGCATGCCCTTCGTCTTCGAACAGCCCAATCTCGACCGGGAATCGGAGAGCCATCTCTATTTCGATCCGGGCGACGGCCGGCTGATCACCGTGTTCACCGATGAGGGCCGCAAGCCCGAGCCGACGCGCACGCCGACCGATATCGGCTGCGTGCATCATCTGGCGCTCGCCGTGTCGCAGGCGACCTTCTGGCAGGCTGTCGAGCGGCTCGACGAGCGCGGCATCGGCCACAGCGGGGTGAAGGATCGCGGCTTTATGGATTCGATCTATTTCAACGACCCGCTCGGTCTGCTGATCGAACTCGCCTCCTACCGTTTCGAACCGCCCTTCGGCGTATCGCATGGCCAGGTGATGCTGGAGGCGCACCGGCTGCGGGTCGAACGCGGCGACCATCACATCGACAGGATCCATCTGGCCGACGCGATCGAAAAGCTGACGGCAAAGACCTTCGACAGCCTGTCGGAAGACCGCAGCCCGAAGGACCCGTACTCCCAGTGAGCGCAAGCGCGACATGAGCCGCATCTTCACCAACCGCGCCGAAGCAGGCCATCTGCTTGCCATCGAACTGGCAGCGAAGGACTACGACAAGCCGGTGGTGCTGGCGCTGCCGCGCGGCGGCGTGGCCGTTGCGGCCGAAATCGCCGAAAAGCTCGCAGCGCCGCTCGACCTGGTGCTGGTGCGCAAGATCAGCGTGCCGGGACAGCCCGAACTGGCGCTCGGCGCGATCGTCGACGGCGAAGAACCGCAAACCGTCCTCAACGAGGACGTGATGCGGCTGGTGCGTCTCGACAACGAGGCGCTGGAAGCCGAAAAGAAACGCCTGCTCAGGGAGATCGAGCGCCGCCGGGCGCTGTATCTGGGCGATCGCGAACGCGTGGCCGTCGAAGGTACCACGGCCATCGTCGTCGATGACGGCATTGCGACCGGCGCGACCATGCGCGCCGCACTGAAGGCGCTGAAGCGCGGGTTCCCTGCCCGGCTGGTGCTGGCCGTGCCCGTCGCACCGCCCGACACGCTCGAACGACTGAGCCACGAGGTCGACGAGATCGTCTGCCTGGAACGGCCGGCCGATTTGCAGGCGATCGGCTATTACTATCGCGATTTTTCGCAGCTTGGCGACGAGGACGTGATTGCGATCCTTGCCGCGCATCCTAACCGCTAGCAGTTGGGACGGCATGACAAACGCACCGATTGTTTGACGCCGATCAAGGAAACGACAAGGCGTCCGCAATAGAAATCGGCGCACAGGCATGAATGCGGCACGGCGAGAATGATTGCCGAGGATGCGCCACATTCATGCGCTTCAAACCAGATGTTTGAGAAACCATGTGGGTTTCGATCCAAGGAGGAAAGTCATGAAAAGACGCTCATTGCTGCCTTCCGTATTTGAAAGCGGGGCGGGGCTGCCGGGAGGATTCGGCAGCTTGCGCAAGGAAGTCGACAGGCTGTTCGAGGATTTCTCGCGCGATTTCCCGATGCCGAGCATGTTCTCGTCGAACGCCGGGTCCGATCACGTGCCGAGCATGGA
Organism: Salaquimonas sp.; assembly: GCA_022340185.1. Lineage (GTDB taxonomy): Bacteria > Pseudomonadota > Alphaproteobacteria > Rhizobiales > Rhizobiaceae > BOKV01. The sequence continues at coordinate 1,946 of JAJDOK010000113.1, forward strand.
TGTGCACGACGGCGAAAAGGACATCACGCTCAATGTGGAACTGCCGGGTGTCGAGGAAAAGGACATCGACATTTCCGTCGCCGGCCAGACGGTGACGATCTCGGGCGAGAAGAAGTCCGAATCCGAGAAGAAGGACGGCGAGGTCTACCACAGCGAGCGCAGCTACGGCTCGTTCCGCCGATCCCTCCAATTGCCGTTCAACATCGACGGCGAGAAGGTCAAGGCGAAGTTCGACAAGGGCGTGCTCGCCGTGACGATCGCCAAGCCGAAGGAGGCGGTCGCCTCGACCAAGAAAATCCCCATCGGCAAATAACCAATTTGTCGCAATTGCTACCATCCCGCCAACAATTACCTATCTGGCGGGATGGGCCCGTTGCGCGAAATCCGCGTGGCACAACACAAGGAAGAACGATGAGCTATTACTTCTCCAAGGAGATCGACATGCCGTTCGACGCGGCCATCGAGCACGTCACCAAGGCGCTGGCCGAAAAGGGTTTCGGCGTGCTGACGACGATCGACGTCAAGGCGACGATGAAGAAGAAGCTCGACGTGGACTTCAAGCCCTACACCATTCTGGGGGCGTGCAATCCGCCCTTCGCCCACAAGGCACTGACGGCGGAAGACAAGATCGGCGCCATGCTGCCCTGCAACGTCATCGTGATCGAGCAGGCGCCGGGCAAAGTCGAAGTCTCGGCGGTCGATCCGGTCGCCTCGATGGCGGCGATCGACAATCCTGCATTGGCCGAAGTCGCCGGACCGGTACGCGAATTGTTGAAGGACGTGGTCGCGGGGCTGTAGGCGTTCGACCGCAAGCTCCCGATCGTCATGTTCGGCGCTGTCCCGAGCATCCAACGAATCGCGGAAATTCAGGGAATCGTCATCCTCGGCACAAGGCCGAGGATGACGAAGGGAGTGGAGTGCCGCGCCTCTGCTTCTAATCGAAGACGATCGCAGGGCCGGAGGTCTTCGCGCCTTCGAGCTGATTCATCACCTTGTCGGCAATCTCGCGATAGGCCTTGGCGTGCGGGCCGTCGGGATCGGAGGCGACGACCGGCGTGCCGGCGTCAGAACTCTCCCGGATCGCCATTTCCAGCGGCACCTCGCCCAGGAAGGGCACGCCGATGCGTGTCGCTTCGGCCTTCGCGCCGCCATGGCCGAAGATATCGTAGCGCCTGCCGGTATCGGGCGCGAGAAAATAGCTCATGTTCTCGACGATGCCGAAGATCGGCACATCGACCTTGTTGAACATGGCGATGCCCTTGCGCGCATCGATCAGCGCCAGATCCTGAGGCGTGGAAACGATGACAGCGCCGGCAAGCGGCACCTGCTGGGCCATGGTCAGCTGCGCATCGCCGGTACCGGGCGGCATGTCGACGACGAGAACGTCGAGTTCGCCCCATTCGACCTCGCGCAGCATCTGGGTCAGCGCCGAGATGACCATCGGACCGCGCCAGATCATCGGCGTGTCCTCCTCGACGAGGAAGCCCATGGACATGGCCTTCAGGCCGTGGCCCTCCATCGGTTTGAGCGTGCGGCCCGAAGCGACCTCCGGGCGGCCCCTGATGCCGAGCAGGCGCGGCATGGACGGGCCGTAAATGTCGGCGTCGAGGATACCGACTTTCAGGCCGTTCGCCTTGAGGCCGAGCGCCAGATTGACGGCCGTGGTCGATTTGCCGACACCACCCTTGCCCGAGGCGACCGCGATGATCGACTTGATCCCCGGCACGTCTGCCTTTTGTGGCATGTTGTGCTGATGGGGCGGCTGTTGAGGTGAAGGCTGGGGTCGCGCGGCAGGACCGCCAGGTGCCGCGCCGCCGCCCTTTTTCTCTGCGGTCAGCACGACCAGCGCGCTTTTCACCCCGTCCATGTCGCGCACGACCTTTTCGGCGGCCTGGCGCAGGGGTTCGAGTTTCGGCGCCAAATCGGCCGGCACGGCGACGGAAAACATCACCTTGCCGTCATCGACCAGCACTTCGGAGACCATGCCCTGGTCGACGATATTGCCGGAAAGGTCCGGGCTCTTGACCTGCCTGAGCTGATCGAGAACCTGTTGCGGTGTGGGAGATGCCATCTGCCCTGCCTTTTGTCTTTTGAATTTCCGCCCGTCACGGCATCTGGAACGTTCTAGATAATGCATGTGCGCCGTGGGTCCAGAGGCGCGATGTCGCGGCAAACGGCAATAAACCTGAAATTTGGCCGGAATGATGGGTTTTCAGCCTGCCAATTGTTCCGTTCCGGCGCGCAATCCGCCAGTGCGCACTAGAAAATCGACAATCTCGGCGACGCCATCGCCGCGCCTGAGATCGGTGAACAGACAGGGCCGGCCGGCCCGTGCCGTCTCCGCGTCGCGTGCCATCCTCTCCAGGTCGGCACCGACATGGGGGGCAAGATCGGCCTTGTTGATGATCAGCAGATCGGAGCGCGTGATCGCCGGTCCGCCCTTGCGCGGAATGTCGTCGCCCTGCGCGACGGAGACGACGTAGAGCGTCAGATCGGCGAGATCGGGCGAGAATGTGGCAGCCAGATTGTCGCCGCCCGATTCGATGAAGATGATGTCGAGGTCGGGATGGCGCGCATTGAGTCCGGCAATCGCCTGCAGATTGATCGAGGCGTCCTCACGGATGGCGGTATGCGGACAGCCGCCTGTCTCCACCCCGATGATGCGGTCGGAAGGCAGCGCCTGCATTCGCACCAGCGCCTCGGCGTCTTCGCGCGTATAGATGTCGTTGGTGACGACGGCGATGGAGAAATCGGCCGACATCGCCTTGCACAGTTTTTCGGTCAGCGTCGTCTTGCCGGAACCGACCGGCCCGCCAATGCCGATCCGCAGGGGCCCGTTTGTCGAAAACGTCATGTCGCTACCCTTTCACCGGCATTGATCATGTCCTGAAAATCCTCGAGGCCAGCGTCTCGTGGATCATCGCTGCAATTTCGGCCATCAGCGCGGCAGCGCCCAGATCGTCAAGTG
>JAJDOK010000014.1 GCA_022340185.1 Salaquimonas sp.
TTGCGTTCATGGAAAAGACAGAGGTCCTTGATGATGATGCAATCATATCTTCTGAACACAATCAGCAGCTCGATGTTGGCAGCAACGTTATAGCCAATCCTCGTTTTTTAGAGGAATACATCGAGCTCTTTGAAGATAGTCCAGTGGTAAAAGAAGCTTGCCGAGAGCTACTTCAGATTAGCAACCTAGTACGTTCAGGTGGCTATGGGACAAAACGGATTCGAATGGACGTCTCCGTTGTCCGTGGCCTTGAATATTACACCGGCACCGTTTTCGAGTGCGAGCTGACCTTCCCTGTGGTGAATGAAAAGGGCGAGAAAGTCGTCTTCGGCTCGGTCGCCGGCGGCGGGCGTTATGACGGTCTGGTCAAGCGCTTCACCGGGCAGGACGTGCCGGCGACGGGTTTCTCCATCGGCGTCTCGCGCCTGATGACCGCGCTGAAGAACCTCGGCAAGCTGGAAGATTCAGATGTCGTCGCCCCGGTCCTCGTCACCGTCATGGATGGCGACACGGATTCGCTTGGCCGCTACCAGAAATTCACGCAACAATTGCGTTCGGCAGGTATCCGCGCCGAGATGTATCAGGGCAACTGGAAGAAGTTCGGCAATCAGCTTCGCTATGCCGACCGGCGCGACTGCCCCATCGCCATCATCCAGGGCTCCGACGAACGCGCGGCCGGCAAGCTCCAGATCAAGGACATGATCGAGGGCAGGCGGCAGGCCGCGGCCATCGAATCGAACGAGGAATGGCGCGAAAAACGCCCTGGCCAGTTCGAGATCGCCGAAGCCGATCTGGTGGAAGAGGTCAAGAAGCTCCTCGCCGAACAGGCCGCGGATCGGGCCGACTGAGTGATGCGCTGTTATTCGCGATACTCGGTGTTGCCGGAGATTGAACCAGGCACCTTTCACTCGGCGTCATCCCGGTTGCCATGCAAACCGGGATCCATTGGCATGTCCGAAAATAAGAACGGAATTGTGGTCCTCCGCCCTGCAAGACATCGCCAATCGTATTTTTTCGAAAGGGGCAATGGATCCCGGCTCGCTGGTGCGGCCGGGATGACGCGGAGTATGGGGCTGCGCGGAGAAAGATTGAAGCGGCGGAGTGACGTCAAACTCCCACTCTCCCCCCTTGCGGGGGAGATGTCGCCGGAGGCGACAGAGGGGGGTAGAGCCGCTCTCTCGGAGCTTGCCGCTTCACCCCCCTCTGTCCGCTGTGCGGATATCTCCCCCGCCCCTTCGACATGCCCAGGACACGGAGAAAGGGGGTTGCGCCAGTGACCTCCCTTGCCCACGATTTCGCCGCGCAATTGCTGGCCTTCCTCGACAGTCGGCAGACCGAGCGCATCGACATTCCGGTGATCCAGCCGGCCGATCCCTTCCTCGACATGGCGGGCGAAAGCTTGCGCGGGCGCATTTTCCTGACCGAGAGCGAAACCGGCGAGACATTGTGCCTGCGCCCGGAATTCACCATTCCCGTCTGCCGCGACCATGTCGCGAGCGGCCTTTCCGTGCCCCGCCGCTACGCCTATCTGGGCGAGGTTTTCCGCCAGCGCCGCGCCGGCGGCAGCGAATTCTTTCAGGCCGGGATCGAGGATATCGGCGAGACCGACACGGCGTCCGCTGATGCCCGTTCGCTCGCCGACGCGCTCGATCTGGTGACGACAATCGCACCCGCCACCAACTGGCGCGTCACGGTGGGCGATCAGGCCGTGTTCGAGGCGGTGGTCTCCGCACTCGGCCTGCCGCGCGGCTGGCGCCACAAGCTGGCGCGTGCCTTCGGTGTCAATGGCCATATCGAGGCGCTGATCGAGACGCTCGGTCATCCGCGCGCCGTGTCGCACGATCTGCCCGACACCGTCGCCGCCGCGCTCGACGATGGCGATGCCGCCGGCCTGATCGACGCCATAGCTGGCAGGATGGAGGAACTGGGTTTCACTGCCGCCTCCGGCCGTTCGGCGGGCGAAATCGCCACGCGCCTGATTGAACAGTCGATCCTCGACCGCGCCCGCCTGTCGGCCGACGAGATCGCCGTGCTGCGCGGCTTCCTAGGCATCCATGTGCCACTCGCCGAGGCGGCGCAAGCGCTGCGCACCTTCGCCGACAGGCTTGACGATGGCAGCGCCATGGAGGCCGTCATCGCCACTTTTGCCAGGCGCGTCGAGAAACTGGCAGAATGCGGCGTTGCGCTGGACCAGGTCACCTATGACGCATCCTTCGGCCGCGCGCTCGACTATTACACCGGCCTCGTCTTCGAAATCGCGGCGCTGGGTTCGGAAGCGCCTGTCGTCGGCGGCGGCCGCTATGACCGCCTGCTGACGTTGCTCGGAGCTGGTCAGGCAATTCCCGGCGTCGGTTTCTCGGTCTGGCTCGACCGGCTGGAAGCCGCACGTGACAGCAAAGGGGAGGGCGTGGCATGACCATCGTCATTGGCCGGCCTTCCAAGGGTCGCCTGCGCGAAAAGACGCTCGAACGTTTCGCTGCCGCCGGCTTGCCGCTGTCCGAACCTGAGGATGAGCGGCTCTATCGCGCCCATGTCGAGGACGAGCCGGAGATCGAGGTGCGCTTCCTGTCGGCCGGCGAGATCGCCCGCGAACTGGCCGCCGGCGTCATCGATCTCGGCGTCACCGGCGAGGATCTGGTGCGCGAGAACATCCCCGACTGGGAAAGCCGCGTGAAGATCGAGGCAAGGCTCGGTTTCGGCCATGCCGATGTCGTCGTCGCCATTCCTGAAGTCTGGTACGACGTGCGCACCATGGCCGATCTGGAGGACGTCGCCGCCGATTTCCGCACCCGCCATGGCCGGCGCCTGCGGATCGCCACCAAATACTGGCGGCTGACGCAGGAGTTCTTCTCCCGCACCCATGCGATCCAGGTCTACCGCATCGTGGAATCGATGGGTGCGACCGAAGGCGCGCCGGCTTCCGGCCAGGCCGACGTCATCGTCGACATCACCTCCACCGGATCGACGCTCCGCGCCAACCATCTGCGCGTGCTTTCGGACGGCGTGATCCTGAAATCGCAGGCCTGCCTCGTCAGTTCGACCAGGCAGCGCGACAGTTCCGACGCGGACCTGCTGGCGCGCATCACCTCCGCCTTCTGAAAACCGGCACCGCTACCGTCTGGGCAGGGCGAACATCACGTCCCGTGTCGACTTGCCCGAGGCCGCGGCGACGTCAAGCAGCGACTGGTCGGCGGAGACGACCGTGAAACCCTTCGAACGCAGGGCCTTGGCAAAGGAATCCGCGTCATGGCCGAACACCGGCGCGATCGCCGCGATCGGAGCGTTCTGCACCGCGCTGAGGACAACCATGTCCGGGCGGCCGCCGCCAGAACCGGCTGAACTCATCACCGGCACGACGAAGATCGCGGACGCGGCCAGCGAGGCGACCAGGGTGACAGCCATTGCCGGACGCTTGAAATAGGTCAGGAACGATCGCCAGTTCTTCCAGATATGCAGCACGAATGGCGCGATCAGCACCATCGACAGCCATTCATGCATGGAATGGAAATAGGCGGTTCCGTAATGGAAGAACAGTGCGACGCCGGAGACGAGCGAGACGACGAACAGGCCGGTGATCAGCGGCGTTGCGTAACGTGACAGGATGCTTGGCATGGAGGTCCGGTTTCAAGAAATGCGTCACACGCTCTTCACCTAGGCACGTGGCCACATAAGGTCGCGTTACAAATGCGCAATGCTGAATATGTCGCAGGTGCGTCAGGCAAGAACAAGAAAGAGCGCGGGACCGAGGCCCCGCGCCGCTGACGATCGGGAGTGGACAAAGTCAGGCGATGGCGGGACTTGCCGCGCCGCGCCGCGCATCGACCGAGATCGATCCCGGTCCTGTGATGGCGAGCGCCAGGAAGCCGCCGGCCATCGCCAGATTCTTCATGAAATTGACCATCTGCATCTGGTTTTCCGGATCGAAGTGGAAAAACAAGCCGGTGACGACACAGAAGGCGGCGAGCAGCCACGCCGCCGGCCGTGTGAAGAAGCCGATCAGGATGGCGACACCGGCCAGCGTTTCGAAGATCGCCGACAGCCAGGCGAGCAGGGTGGCGGCCGGCAGGCCGACCGAGGCGATATAGCCGGCGGTGCCGTCGATGGCAGTGAATTTCTGCAGGCCGGAAATGATGAAGATCGCAGCAATCAGGATGCGCGCGACAAGCAGGACGATATTGTTCGACATGATACCCTCCGGGTTCGAGCAATTGTCCGCGATATTTAGTGGGTCGCGAACCGCGCCGAAACCGGCCGTGCGGATACGTATCGTTCACTGGGAGTGGACAATGCTGGCAGCCATTGCGAACCCGTCATGCTCGGGCTTGTCCCGAGCATCCAACGAATCTCAGGGATTCAACAGATCCTCGGCACAAGGCCGAGGATGACGGCGGAGATGAACGGACGTCACAACTCAACCCGGGCCGATCATGTTCTCCGGTCGCACGATGGCGTCGAATTCCTCTTGCGTCACATAACCGCCGCCGACGGCTTCTTCCTTGAGCGTCGTTCCGTTCTTGTGCGCGGTCTTGGCGATCATGGCGGCGTTGTCGTAGCCGATCTTGGGCGCCAGCGCAGTCACCAGCATCAGCGAGCGTTCCAGCCCCGCCTTGATGTTGTCCGCGCGAGGCTCGATGCCGACGATGCAATTGTCGGTCAGCGACACCACGGCATCCGACATCAGCCGGACCGATTGCAGGAAATTGTAGGCCATCACCGGATTGTAGACATTGAGTTCGAAATGGCCCTGGCTGCCGGCGAAGCTGATTGCGGCGTTGTTGCCGAAAATCTGCACGCAGACCTGTGTCATCGCCTCGCACTGGGTTGGATTCACCTTGCCGGGCATGATCGAGGAACCGGGCTCGTTTTCCGGCAGGGCAAGTTCGCCCAGCCCCGAACGCGGGCCGGAGCCGAGCAAGCGGATGTCGTTGGCGATCTTGAACAGGGAGGCCGCCACGGTGTTGATCGCGCCATGACTGAAAACCATCGCGTCATGGGCGGCGAGCGCCTCGAACTTGTTCGGCGCCGAGGTGAACGGCAAGCCGGTGATCGCGGCGATCCTGTCGGCCACGGCCTCGGCGAAACCCTTGGGCGCGTTGAGGCCCGTGCCGACCGCCGTGCCGCCCTGGGCCAGTTCCATGAGCTTGGGCAGTGTCTGCTCGATGCGCTCGATGCCGTTATCGACCTGCTGCGTGTAGCCGGAGAATTCCTGACCGAGCGTCAGCGGCGTGGCGTCCTGGGTGTGGGTACGGCCGATCTTGATGATGTCCTTCCACGCCTGGGCCTTGTCGTTGAGCGCGTTCCTGAGCTTCTGCAGCGCGGGCAGCAGCCGGTGGTGGATCTCTTCGGCGCAGGCGATGTGCATGGCCGTCGGATAGGTATCGTTCGACGACTGGCTCATGTTGACGTGGTCGTTGGGATGGACCGGCTTCTTCGAACCCTTCTCGCCGCCGAGGATTTCGATCGCCCGGTTGGAGATCACCTCGTTGGCGTTCATGTTCGACTGCGTGCCCGATCCCGTCTGCCAGACAGAGAGCGGGAAGTGGCCGTCGAGCTTGCCCTCGATGACCTCGTTTGCCGCCTTGATGATGGTGCCGCCGATCTCCGGGTCGAGGCGGCCGAGTTCCATGTTCACCTCGGCTGCCGCACGCTTGATGATGCCGAGCGCGCGCACCACCGGCAGCGGCTGCTTTTCCCAGCCGATCTTGAAATTGCCGAGCGAACGCTGCGCCTGCGCCCCCCAATAGCGGTCGGCCGCGACCTCGATGGCCCCGAAAGTGTCGGTTTCGGTTCGTTTGGTTGTCATGACGGTTTTTCCCGATGCTGGCGCTCAAGCAATTCCAGGAAAAGTGGAAACCGGTTTTCCGTCCGGAATTGCGCAAATACCAAAATTCGTGGCCGTATTGGCCATGCCTTGCCGGTACGCGTCAAGACACCCGGCACGGCTAAATCGTTACAAACGCCGAAGAAAAAGGGGCAGCCTTGCCGCTGCCCCTTTTCAAGTTCATCAGTTTGCTGTTTCCGCAGGCTCTGCATGACGGAACAGGCCCCAGCGATGACCTGTCGCCATCTGCGTCTGGATCAGCAGGATGAACGACAGCGCGATCATTGCCAGTTCCGCCACCGGGCCGGCATACCAGATGCCCGCCTCGCCGAAGACGAAGGGCAGGGTGAAGGTCAGCGGAATGGCGAAGACATAGGTCCGCGTCAGACTGATGATCGCCGAACGCCCCGCATCCCCGATCGCCTGGAAATAGGCGCTTAGAATGAGGATCGGCCCGGCGGCGAAATACATCGCCGTCGTCATCGGCAGGATGCGCGCGACCTCCGCCGCCGATTCCGTGTCGTCGACGAAGATGAAACCCAGCCGGTGCCGGAAGACAAGCACGATGATCTGGACCACCGCCCCGTAGACGAGCGAGATGACCAGCGCCATGGTGAGGCCGGTATTCGAACGCTGCCACTGCGCCGCGCCGTAATTATTGCCGACCAGCGTCTGCATCGCCATCGAAAGACCGAGCAGCGGCAGATAGGTGAAGGTCAGCAATCTCAGCACGATGCCGTAGGCGGCCACCGTTGCGGCATAATTGTCCGGATTCCAGATCTGCACGGCCAGGATGACCGCGGTCGTACCCAGCGAGATGCCGACGAAGCTGAGCGATTGCGGCGCGCCAAGCGCCAGGAAGCGACTCCAGTCGCCAAGCCATTTCCTGTGCCAGCCGCCCGTGAGCGATGACCACCCGATACCGAGCCGCGATTTGCCCAGCCCGCGATAGACGAGAATGGTCGCAAGCGCGGCCAGCTGCGCCAGCACGGTCCCTTCCGCCGAGCCCAGCACACCGCGGTCGAGTACCGCGATCAGCACATAGGTGAAGGCGATGTTGGCCAGCGACACCATCAGGCTCGATACGGCCATGAAGCCGACGCGCCCTTCGCTGCGCAGCGCGCCGCCATGGATTGCCAGCAGGAAGTTAAGCGGCGAAAGCCAGATCTGGATGGCGATATAGGTGTAGCCCATCTCGGTCAGCGGTGCCGACCCGTCGGCGAGTTTGCCCACCATCCACCAGCCGCTCACGGCGAAGCCTGCGATCAGCACGCCGCAGACGACGAGCGCGAGAATCTGCGAGCTCACCAGCGTGTTGAGGGCGCCAGCCATGTCGCCCGCGCCGAGCTGGCGCGCGATTACGCTCGTCATGCCGTTGGCGACCAGCGTCGACAGCGCGACGAGCAGCATGAAGATGGGAAACATCAGCGTGACGGCGGCGAGCGCCTGCGAACCGACGAATTCGCCGACGAAATAGGCGTCGATCACGGTCTGCAGACCGTTCATGCCCATGACGAAGATGATGGGAAGGGCCGTGCGGGCGAACAGTCCCGACAGCGACCCTGAAAGGAAGATGTTTTCGGCCTGCGCGGCCTGGGAGTCTTGGTTTGACATGACGTCGTCTCCGAATCTGCATCGATTGGAGATCGTTGGGTGCCCGCACTGCCAGTGATCCGATGCGCCGGTTGCGACGAAAGGTTCTGGAAAATGGATGAGGCTTCACCTTGGCTCTCGCCTGCGGGCGGCCGGCGCCTCTGGCCGAGGCGGGGAGATAGGCCGGTGGTGGTTTGAAGTCAACGTGCCCTTGGAAAAAACATCGTCTTTGCCGACACAGCAGTCTTCTGTCGTCATGCTCGGGCTTGTCCCGAGCATCTAACGTGCTTCAGTGAGTCTTCAGATCCTCGGCACAAGGCCGAGGATGACGGCGGAATCGGATGTGCAAATAGACAAAAAGGGCGGCATCTCTGCCGCCCTTTCCGGTATCCCTGTGAAGGCAAGCCTTACATCATGCCGCCACTCGTCCCCGCTTGCGAGGCCGGGTATAAGAAACATGGGCGCGACAGCGGAGGCGGTAAACGAAAAAGGGCGGTCCGAAGACCGCCCTTTCGTAACTCGCTAATGCAAGCCGAAGCTTACATCATGCCGCCCATGCCGCCCATGTCGGGCATGGCCGGTGCAGGAGTATCCTTCTTCGGCAGTTCGGCGACCATCGCTTCGGTGGTGACCAGCAGGCCGGCAACCGAAGCTGCGTCCTGCAGCGCGGTGCGCACGACCTTGACCGGATCGACGATGCCCATGGCGATCATGTCGCCATATTCGCCGGTCTGGGCGTTGAAGCCGAAGGTGGCCGACTTGTTCTCCAGCACCTTGCCGGCGACGATCGAGGCTTCGGCGCCGGCATTGGTCGCGATCTGGCGAGCCGGAGACTGCAGCGCGCGGCGCACGATGTTGATGCCGGCGTCCTGATCGTCATTCGCGCCCTTGGCCTTCAGTGTGGCCGAAGCCCTCAGAAGCGCCACGCCGCCACCGGCGACAATGCCTTCCTCGACGGCAGCACGGGTCGCGTTGAGCGCGTCGTCGACGCGGTCTTTCTTCTCCTTGACCTCGATCTCGGTCGCACCGCCGACACGGATGACGGCGACACCGCCGGCGAGCTTGGCAAGGCGTTCCTGCAGCTTCTCGCGATCATAGTCGGAGGAGGTTTCCTCGATCTGCTGCTTGATCTGGGCAACGCGGCCCTCGATCTCCTTCTTCTTGCCGGCGCCGTCGACGATCGTGGTTTCTTCCTTGGTGATCGAGACGCGCTTGGCAGTGCCCAGCATGTTGAGGGTGACGTTTTCGAGCTTGATGCCGAGATCTTCGGAGATTACCTGACCGCCGGTCAGGATCGCGATATCCTCGAGCATGGCCTTGCGGCGGTCGCCGAAGCCGGGCGCCTTGACGGCGGCGATCTTCAATCCGCCACGCAGCTTGTTGACGACCAGCGTGGCCAGAGCCTCGCCCTCGACGTCTTCTGCGATGATCAGCAGCGGCTTGCCCGACTGAACGACGGCTTCCAGGATCGGCAGCATGGCCTGCAGATTGGAAAGCTTTTTCTCGTGCAGCAGGATGAAGGGATCCTCCAGCTCGGCGATCATCTTTTCGGGGTTGGTCACGAAATAGGGCGAGAGATAGCCGCGGTCGAACTGCATGCCCTCGACGACCTCGAGTTCGGTCTCGGCGGTCTTGGCTTCCTCGACCGTGATGACGCCCTCGTTGCCGACCTTCTGCATCGCGCGGGCGATCATGTCGCCGATCTCGGTTTCGCCATTGGCTGAGATCGTGCCGACCTGGGCGACTTCCTCGGAAGTCTTGATCTTCTTGGCCATCTTTTCCAGCGCGCCGAGAACCTCGCTGACGGCCAGGTCGATGCCGCGCTTCAAGTCCATCGGGTTCATGCCGGCGGCGACAGCCTTGCCGCCTTCCTTGACGATGGACTGGGCGAGCACGGTTGCGGTCGTTGTGCCGTCGCCGGCGGTGTCGTTGGTTTTCGACGCCACTTCGCGCACCATCTGCGCGCCCATGTTCTCGAACTTGTCCTCAAGCTCGATTTCCTTGGCAACGGTAACGCCGTCCTTGGTGATGCGCGGTGCGCCGAAGGACTTCTCGAGTACGACATTGCGGCCTTTCGGGCCGAGGGTGACTCTCACCGCGTTGGCGAGAATGTCTACGCCACGCAGCATCTTTTCGCGCGCATCGGCGCTGAATTTTACCTCTTTGGCAGACATGGAATGCTCCTCTGATCAGGTCCGGCGATTACGGACCGATATCTTTATCTGAGTTGGAAGGATGGTTGGCGTCAGGCGATGATGCCCATCACGTCCGACTCCTTCATGATCAACAAGTCTTCGCCGTTGACCTTGACTTCGGTGCCGGACCATTTGCCGAAAAGGATGCGGTCGCCGACCTTGACGTCGAGCGCGACCAGCTTGCCGCTTTCATCGCGCGCGCCGGAACCGACAGCGACGATTTCGCCCTCGGAGGGCTTTTCCTGTGCCGTGTCGGGGATGATGATCCCGCCGGCGGTCTTCTCCTCGGATTCGACCCGGCGCACCAGCACGCGGTCGTGCAGCGGACGGAACTTGATCTTTGCCATGGAAGGTTTCCCGTTTCTGACGTTGTTCTTCTTGGCCCGGCGCCTGTTAATGACAGGCCGGGCCCCTTGAAAATGGATTAGCACTCACCTGGGGAGAGTGCTAACGGCGGTTCAAATAGGAGTTCGGTTCCGGCTTGTCAATGCGATGGCGCATCAAATTGGCGCCAGGGCGAAAGATTGATTGATGCCATGCAGCCGAGTCCGCTGCATACCTTCGCAGGGCGGCTAGTTATCCGGAACCCGCGGAACCGTCAGTACGGCGCATCGGTCGCGGCTCCGAGAAGAAGTCGCCCTGCGCCAGAAGCACATCATGGTCGATGAGCGCCACCGCCTGCTGTTCGTCGCTCACGCCTCTGGCGATGATCTCGACCTTGCGGCGACCCTGTTCGCTGGCGATGAGGCGGTGAATCGGCCTTTCGTCGCCGCCATTAGCGATAATCCGCCCGACATCGACAATGACGATGGAAAACAGCCCCGATTGCATTGCTTCCCTCGCGGCGGCCGTGTCCAGACAATCGGCAATGGCGAGCGCGAAGCCCATTTCACATAGCCGGTGCAGCCGGCCGATCTGAATCACATCGAGTGACGCGTAGTCGCGATAGTCGATGCGCGCGACGAGCCTGTCGGCCAATGCCCCATTGGCATCGAGAATGCGTTCCAATCCCGCAAAGGCACGGGAATCCTTGAGTGTGGTTTCGTGCAGCCGCCAGATGACGCCGGCATGCTTTCCGGTCCGGCTGAGTTCACGCAGCAGTTTCAGCGATTGTTCCAGCATGCGCTGGTCGATTTCCGCCGTGCCGGCACGGGCCGGTTCGATCGCATGCCCATTGCCGTAGCCAGAATCGGAACGGTTCGTCGGTTTCGTTTCGCCGTCGGTTTGATAAGCGATCGCCTCGAAATAGCGCGTCTTGCGGCCAGGCAGGCTGATCACGGGCTGGAACCAGGCTTCGATCGTGCCCTCCTCGGGCGTCTGGGTGAGCCCGGTGCCGGCGGATATCGCCTGTGCCAGATGCGAAGTACGCCCACGCGCGCCCGGATCGAACTGGATGACCTTGTTCGTCACGTCGCTATTCGAGCTTCCTGGCATTTCAGGCGGAAAGTCCTGCAGGTCGTCGGCTGGCGCGGTAAATGTCCTTTTCACCGCAAGGCCATTGCCCCGGTCAGTACCATTGATGGCCAGACGGGTTTCGACCCCCTGCGCCTGGTCCGCCTCCAGCCGGGCGATGCGCCGGCGCATATCGGCTTCGAACGCCGCCAATCCTTCGGTGCGCCGCATGAGGGCAAGGCCGAACCGCAGCATCATCACATAGCTTGAAACCGCAAGTGTAATCACGCCTGCTGAAATGACGATCAGTATTGCCTCACTTCCGTCGAACACCAGCAGGCTCGCCGGCATCGCGTATAGGGTGGCCGCGTAGATGGCGAATGCGGCTATCGCGGCAGCAACAAGACCGGCAAGGATCGGCAGAATGAGAAATCGGGTCATCATCGGCTTCGATGCGGCTGTCGGGAAATTTCCCTGATCACAGGTCCCGATCATAGGCAATGACCGCGCTGCTTGAAAGGATAAACACGCTGCATGGTAACCGGCAGTTCGGCGCGAACCGGCTTGACCCGTTTCGACGCCTTTGCCAAAAGGCGGAACTCTGGCCTGAAGGCTGACCGGGACATCCGGCCGAAACACCAAGATTGTTGAGCACATGGACTTCCATTCGAGCCGCATCGACGGCCTGTCGCAGCTTGCCGGCCGTTATGACGGCATTTTGTGCGATGTCTGGGGCGTCCTGCACAACGGCGTGACGGCATGGCCCGGCGCGATCGAGGCGCTGGCGAATTTCCGCCGGCAGGGCAGTGCGGTGGTCATGATTACCAATGCGCCGCGCCCGCATGAGCCGGTTCTGGAACAATTGGCCGGCCTCGGCGTGCCTTTTGGCGAGGCTGGTGGCGCCTTCGATGCGGTGGTGACCTCGGGCGATGTCACCCGCATGCTGGTTGGCGAGATGTCGCCCGCCGTCTTCCATCTCGGTCCCGAACGCGACCTGTCGCTCTATCATGGATTGCATGTCGACCTTGTCGGCAAGGACGATGCCCAGACCGTGGTGTGTACCGGCCTTGTCGACGATACGGTCGAAGCGCCGGACAATTATCGCGGCCTGCTTGCCGAACTGCGCGCGCGCGATCTGCCCTTCATCTGCGCCAATCCCGACATCGTGGTCGAGCGCGGCGACTCCCTGGTCTGGTGCGCCGGTGCGCTTGCTCGCGACTATGCCGCGCTTGGCGGCAAGACCTATATCGTCGGCAAGCCGCATCGGCCGATCTATGAACGTGCACTCGCCCGCCTTGGTGAAGCCGCCGGTCACGACATTGCTCATGACAGGGTATTGGCCATCGGTGACGGCATGCCGACCGATGTTGCCGGCGCTTCCGATTTCGGTGTCGACCTGCTCTATATTTCGGCGGGCATCCATGCCGGCGATTATGCCGATGAGACCGGCGAACCCGATCACGATCGGCTTGCCGCCTTTCTGCATGCGCACGACGCGCGTCCGGTTGCCTGGATGCCACGTCTCGTCTGGTAGAGCCATGTCCAACTCAACTGCCCAGCTTGCCGGCACGAAAGACCTTCCCCCCGAACTGAAGGGCGGCGTGGTGGCGATCGGCAATTTCGACGGCATCCATCGCGGCCATCGGGCGGTGCTCGACCGTGCGCTTGAAGAAGCGCACCAATATGGCTGCCCGGCGCTGGCGCTGACCTTTGAGCCGCATCCCAGAACCTTTTTCAGGCCGCAAACTCCGGTCTTCCGCCTCACCCCGCCGCCGCTCAAGCGCGAGCTTCTTGCCGAACTCGGCTTTGACGCGGTGATCGAACAGTCCTTCGACGCAGCTTTCGCCGCCCAGACTGCCCATGATTTTGTCGGCAAGGTCCTGGTCGCCGATCTCGGCGTGACCCATGTCATCGCCGGCCACGATTTCCATTTCGGCAAGGGTCGCGAGGGCACGCCCGATTTCCTCAAGGCCGAAGCCGCCAGCCGCGCGTTCGGCGTCGATCTGGTCGAGCCCTTAACCGACGAGGGCGGCGACGTGATTTCGTCAAGCCGCATCCGCGCGTTGCTGGGCCGGGGAGATGTCGCCGGCGCAACCGCTCTGCTCGGTCACCGCCACGCCGTCGAGGCGAGGGTCGACGGCGGCCAGAAGCTCGGCCGCACGCTGGGCTTCCCGACCGCCAACATGGTCCTGCCGCCCGAATACGGTCTCGCCCATGGCATCTATGCCGTGCGTCTGCGCCGTGCCGATGGCAGCCTGCACCACGGCGTCGCCAGCTTCGGCCGCCGCCCGACGGTCGAGGAAAACGGCCGCGCCCTTCTCGAGACCCACCTGTTCGATTTCGACGGCGACCTCTACGGTGAGGAGTGCACGGTCGCCTTCTTCGCCTTCCTGCGCGGCGAGGAGAAATTCGACAGCCTCGAGGCACTGACCGAACAGATGCGTCACGACGCCGCCGAGGCGAGGGCCGCGCTTTCCGGTGTGACGCCGCTTTCGGAACTGGACAATTTTCTGTCTTTCGAGGCATAGCCTGCGATCAACGCAGAAATCGAGGATCCAGCAGGTGACGCGTGCTGTTCGTGACAGACAAGCGCGAATGGTCGTGATGCGCCGGATTGAGCAGGATGTTCCTCGCAAACGGCATGATGACGCTCGGCACTTCGGCCACCGCCGCGAGATTCCCCGAAACGATATCGTGCCAGATGTCGCGCAACGTATCGGGATGGTCGCGCCAGTCGTCTGCAAGCGTCGGAGTGAAAGGCACGACATCGTCGGGAATGTCGATTTCGAGAAGTTGGTAGGTCTCCGGCAGGTCTTCGGGGTCGAAATGCACCAGCACTTCCAGCATGGCGGTCGAAGGATGATCGCTGCAATAGACGATGCGCTCTCCCCTGTAGTTCCAGCGTCCCGCCGCGCGCAGCCCGCCCTCGCCGGAAAGGTCGGCGTGGTTGGAAATGCGCCATACCCTCACGATCGGGCCTGCATGATCAGGAGTAGACGCCGAAATCGATGGCGTGCAGTTCCTCCTCTACCAGATGCGCTCCGGTCTCCGAGACGAGCAAATCCATCGGAATGGCACCGTTCAGCGCACGGCAGGGCTTGCGCAGCCATCGCCGCGCCTTTTCAGGTGAACCGAACACTCGATTTGCTTGCGCGATAATCCTGTCCAGACGCAAGGCGCGATCGGATTCCTCTGCACTCAGCGTTGTACCCTGTTCCTTGCGCCGGGCGAGCGTTCGACGCGGGGCGACGATGCGGTAGAGTTCGTCCTGTGTAATACCCTTGTTCATGAGACTGTTTGTGAATTCCCACCCGACGGGAAAGTCCCCAAGGACAGTTGTCAGGCCCGTGGTTTGACTGGTGGGACTTTCCGGTTTCGCAGGCGCCGTTTGCCTCCCCTTGCGCATGGCGCCGGCAGACGAACGAATGGGGTCGATCTTATGTCTTGCCATGGAGGAACTCCTTTGTGCCAATTGCCCTATAATATATGCGCAACTGGCCAAAACAGCAACCCAAATAGTGGCTTTATTCCCCCGCGCCCTGCTGCTAAGAGACGGCCCATGTTTGTCCACGCGCGGATTTCGATACGAATTATCGGCCCGGCCTCTGCCTGAAAAATTCGGCAGGGTTCCGGGAGAATTCCGCGCATGTTCCGGTAAATGGTCCTGATGGGCAGCCGGCGCGTGTCATCTCACCAGCTTTGTTTAGGATTTGGACGCTAAGTCCTCTGGCCGGCCAGAGCAATTCCAGGAAAACCGGTTTTCCGTCGGGAATTGCGACAAACCAGAGCCGGCCGCACGGATGTGAAACAGATGAACGATAGTACCTTGACTGAGAAAGCAGCCGAAGCAGGCCGGGACTGGTCGCAGACGCTCTATTTGCCGAAGACCGAATTCCCCATGCGCGCCGGCCTGCCGGTAAAGGAACCGGAACTGGTCGCCCGCTGGCGCAAGATGGACCTCTACCGCAAGCTGAGACAGGACGCCGCCGGCCGGCTGAAATACGTCCTGCACGACGGCCCGCCCTACGCCAACGGCAACATCCATATCGGCCATGCGCTCAACAAGATCCTGAAGGACGTCATCACGCGATCCTTCCAGATGCGCGGCTACGATTCCAACTACGTGCCGGGCTGGGACTGCCACGGCCTGCCGATCGAATGGAAGATCGAGGAGGAGAACTATCGCTCGAAGGGCAAGGAGAAGCCCGACCTCAGCCATCCCGCCGCGATGATCGAATTCCGCAAGGAATGCCGCAATTACGCCGATCATTGGATCAAGGTGCAGACCGGGGAATTCCAGCGCCTCGGCATCGAGGGCGATTTCGACAATCCCTACACCACCATGGCCTTCCACGCCGAGGCGCGCATCGCCGGCGAACTGATGAAGATCGCCAGATCCGGCCAGCTCTATCGCGGCTCCAAGCCCGTCATGTGGTCGGTGGTCGAGCGCACCGCGCTGGCCGAGGCCGAGGTCGAGTATCAGGACTACGAGTCCGATACGGTCTGGGTGAAGTTTCCGGTTGTGCCATTTGTTCAACTTGATACTTCGTTAGAAGACACGTTCCCACCTACTCCTACGGACTTGCACGGTGCGTTTGTAGTTATCTGGACTACTACTCCGTGGACAATTCCGGGTAATCGCGCAATCTCGTATTCTTCGCGGATAGAGTATGGCCTCTACGAAGTAACAGCCGCCGAGAACGATTTCGGTCCGCAGCCGGGTGAAAAAGTGATCTTCGCCAAGAAATTGGCCGAGGAGTCGTTCGCCAAAGCCAAGCTGCAATTCAAACACCTCCGCAAAGTAAGCGAAAACGAACTCAGTTTCCTTGTTTGTGGCCACCCGCTTAGAGGACTCGGTGGCGGCTACGAATTTGACGTGCCCCTCATCGAGGGCGACCACGTCACCGACGATGCCGGAACGGGATTCGTTCACACAGCTCCTGGCCATGGCCGTGAGGACTTCGAAGTATGGATGGAGAATTCAAAACGGCTTGCGAAGTTAGGGTTTGATACGAGAATTCCATTCACTGTGGGTGACGACGGGTTTTTCACTTATGATGCTCCGGGGTTCAACAAGGCATCTGGTAAGCCCGCGCGCGTCATCGACGACAAGGGCAAGAAGGGCGACGCCAACCAGGCGGTCATCACTGCGCTGATCGACAAGGACATGCTGTTCGCCCGTGGCCGGCTGAAGCACCAGTATCCGCATTCCTGGCGTTCCAAGAAGCCGGTGATCTTTAGGAACACGCCGCAATGGTTCGTCTACATGGACCGCGAATTCGATGACGGCACCACGCTGCGCACGCGTGCTCTCAAGGCCATCGACGACACTCGTTTCGTGCCCGGCGCCGGCCAGAACCGCCTGCGCGGCATGATCGAGAGCCGTCCAGACTGGGTGCTGTCGCGCCAGAGGGCGTGGGGCGTGCCGATTGCCGTCTTCGCCGGTGAAGACGGCAAGGTGCTGGTCGACGACGATGTCAACGCCCGCATCCTCGAGGCATTCGAGGCCGAGGGCGCCGACGCCTGGTTCGCCGATGGTGCGCGCGAGCGCTTCCTCGGTTCCCGCGCCAACGAGAACTGGCAGCAGGTCACCGACATTCTCGACGTATGGTTTGATTCAGGCTCCACCCATTCCTTCGTGCTGGAAGACCGTCCCGATCTGAAATGGCCTGCCGACGTCTATCTGGAAGGCACCGACCAGCATCGCGGCTGGTTCCATTCCTCGCTTCTGGAAGGCTGTGCCACGCGCGGCCGCGCGCCCTATGACTGCGTCATCACCCAC
>JAJDOK010000050.1 GCA_022340185.1 Salaquimonas sp.
TTCGCCGGCGGCTGTTTCTGGTGCATGGAATCGGACTTCGAGGGCGTGCCGGGCGTCAAGGAAGTGATTTCCGGCTATACGGGTGGCGAGATGGCCAATCCGACCTACCGCGATCACGGCCAGCATCTGGAGGCCGTGCGCGTCATCTACGACGACACGAAGGTCGACTACGCGCAATTGCTGCACACCTATTGGCGCTCGGTCGATCCGACCGACGATGGCGGCCAGTTCTGCGACCGGGGCCATTCCTATACGACGGCGGTGTTCGTCGGCAACGAGGAGGAACGCAAGCTGGCCGAGGCTTCGAAGGCCGAAGCGCAAGCCGATCTTGGCGACGAGAAGATCGTCACACCGATCCGCGATGCGGGGCCGTTTACCGATGCCGAGGACTACCATCAGGATTATTACAAGAAGAACCCGGCCCGGTATGCCTATTACCGGCACGGTTGCGGCCGTGACGCAGTCGTCGAACAGCTCTGGGGCAAGGATGCCCATGCCGGCATCGTCATGACGCATTAGGCGATTCCCGCCCGGAGCGGCTGCGGTACCGGCAGGACTCGGCAATCAAGCGAATTCTGCGTCGGGATCGGCTTTCAGCGTCACGGCGCAATGGCGCTGCAGGTGGGCGGTGACTTCTTCCAGGTTGCCATCGAGCGCGTCGGGTTGGACCAGCGGTCCGAAACGGATGTCGAAAGGCTTACCCTTCTTGTTCAGGACTTCGTGGAACACGGTCATGTCGCGCAGTTCGGTGTTCCAATTGGCGAAGAGATAGAACATCCACGAATTGCGTGCCGACAGATGCGCCGGCAGTACCGGCAGGCCGTGCTTGCGGGCGAGCGCGACGGCAGACGACTGCCATGGCCGCTCGGTCAACCCGATCTTGTCCCAATAGGCAATGCGGCCGGAGGGGAAGATGATAATGGCGCGCTCTTCCTTAACGGCGCGGTTGGTGCCGACAAGCGTTTCGCGGGCCTTGGCCGTGCTCTTGAACTCGGCGCGCCATTCGACCGGAATGAGAATGTCGGCAAAGCGGCGGTTGACGCGAATGGCGTCGCGATTGGTGAAAATCGCCAGGTCGCGGCGCACGGACTTGACCGCATCGTATACGGCGATCCCGTCGGCGACGCCCGTCGGGTGGTTAATCACCATGACGAAGCCGCCTTCGCGGGGAATGCGTTCGGAGCCGCGCGTGGTGAGCGAAAGCCGCAGCAGGTCCGACATGTAGTCCAGTCCCGCCAGGCCGGAAAGCGGCGCCACCTCGTCGGCCATGCGTACGGCCTCTCGATAGTGCAGGATGCGATGCAATAGCGGGCGCATCAGCGGCCAGAGCGGGTGATTGACGATCTTCTGGCTGCGCTCGGCGATCAGCGTGTCGACGATATGCGGTATTGCGGCCGGCGCATCGGGTACGGGTAGCGCCAGCCCCATCTTGCCCAGAATGGCCCTGGAACGTTCGAAGGCCATGAAGATCGTTTCCTCCCGCGATCATACTGTCGAAGCAGCCGTACTCGGGTTATCCATGCCGCCTTATGGGATGGCACAATGTCAAGTTGATGACGACTGCTTTTGTTGAAAAGGGCCAGCGGTCTGTTCCTGTCTTCGGGCAAAACGCCGGCAGTGCGGGCGGCCTGTCACATCCTTGTCCAGAATCACCATTAGACAGGCGACGCGGCGGGCAAGAGGTATCGCCAGCGATACCGGAAATCTGCGAGGAGGATCATGAACATCCGTTCGGTATTGTTCGTGGGCAGGCGCAATGCCGCCCGCTCGGTCATGGCCGAGATCTGCTTCAATGCAGCAGAACTGCCGGCCTGGCGGGCCTTTTCGGCCGGCTGGCAGCCGGCAGCCGATGTCGACCGCCGCGCCCTGCGCGCACTCGCCAAAGGCGGCTTCCCCGTCGATTCGGTAACGCCGAAGCCGATCGGTATCTTCCTGCAACCCGGCGCGCCAAAAGTCGATCTGTGCATCTTTCTCGACACCGAATTGCCGGCCAATATCTCGGCCTATCCAGCATCGCGCGAATTCTGGCAGGTGCCCGACCCGAATCGGGGAGCAGCGGGTCATGCCGCCTATCGCGACACGCTTGCCGCCATCACCAGCCGTATGTCGGAGCTGATTCTGTCCGGCAGGCTGGCACAGCCGGACGACTATTCGCTGGCGAGCTGATATTGCATCGCAGTCGCCAGACCGGCGCCGGGCTGACGTTACGGAGTCACGTCATTGGCCGGTGTTCAGCCAATATTCAGATTTGATTTACCATATGCGGCGACAATACTGCCGCATTGATGGCGCATGGCTTGCGCCAATCGCCATCCGCGCGACCGGAGTGAACAAGAACATGATCCAATACCGGCCTCTTGTCGTTGCCCTTGCGTGCCTGAGCGCGGTCGCGCTCATGTCGGGGTGCAACCGTTCGGTCTCGGCGCTCGATCCGGGCGCGCCGCCCGAGCCGCTGCCGTCGGCACCGCTCGATCCGGTGCAGTCGCAATCGCTCGATCCGGTCACCGGCCAGCCGATGATGGCACCGGACGGCTCCAATCCAGGTCAGATGGCCTCTGTCGAACCCAACGGACAAGGCCAACCGCAATCGCTCGGCGCACCGCCTGCCGGCGGCGGGCCGGACATTTCGCGCGAGAGCATGACGGGAACCTGGACGGTGGCCTCCGACAATCCGGAATGCCGGATCATTCTTGCCTTCACCAAATGGTCGGGCGGCTACCGCGCTGCCACAAGGCGCTGCAACACGCCGGATCTCGGTTCGGTGACGGCCTGGGACGTGAAGGGCAACCAGGTCATTCTGGTCGATGGCAGCGGAAATACCGTCGCGACCCTTTACTCGGCCGGACCCGAGCGCTACGACGGCTCGACCAGCAGTGGCAAGGCCATTCAGTTCACGCGCTAGGGCTTTTCCACCCGTTCAATCGCGCAAAAAGGCCGCGCCCTGGGACAGGGCCGGCAATGAGTTTTTCCGCAAAATCCAGAACCGTCGCCGATTCCTATCAGGCGCTTGGCGACAAGGGCGAAATCGAGCCGGATTCGCGTCAGCGCGCCCTCGCCGCACGGCTCGATATTCTTCTCGAGGAAATTCGCGAGCGGCATCTGTCGAGAAAGTCGAGCTCACTGGGCTGGATGTTCGCCCGCAAGCGCAAGTCGGCGATCAAGGGCCTCTATATCCACGGCGCCGTGGGACGCGGCAAATCCATGCTGATGGATCTGTTTTTCGCGCTGGCGCCGGAAAAGAGCAAACGCAGGGCCCATTTCAACGATTTCATGCTCGACGCGCATGAGCGCATCCATGCGCATCGCGCCGCCTATTCGCGCGGTGAAATAAAGGAAGCCGACCCGATTCCACCGGTCGGACGCGAACTGGCGCGCGAGGCGAGGCTTCTGTGTTTCGATGAATTCGCCGTCACCGATATCGCCGATGCCATGGTGCTCGGGCGGCTGTTCTCGGTGCTGTTCAGCGAGCAAGTAACAATTGTGGCAACCTCCAATGTCGAACCGGGGGATTTGTACCGGGATGGCCTCAACCGCCAGCTCTTCCTGCCCTTCATCGCCATGCTGGAAGCGCATCTCGACCTGTTCGAACTCGATGCGCGCACCGATTTCCGCCTGGAAAAGACGCAGCGCCACCAGGCCTATCTGTCACCGCTCAGTGAAAAGAACGCGGAGATGATGGAAGCGATCTGGCGCGACACGATCCGGGGCATGAACGTTGCGCCGCTCACCCTGGCGCTCAGGGGCCGAAAACTCGAGGTCGAACGGGCCGTCGAATGGGAAGGCGGCGGCGCTGCACGGTTCAGCTTCGGGGAGCTTTGCGGGAAGGCGCGGTCGGCGGAAGATTATCTTGCCATTGCGCGCCAGTTCGATACGGTGTTCATCGAGGGCGTGCCGATGATGGATCTGTCCATGCGAAATCAGGCCAAGCGTTTCATTCTGCTGATTGACACGCTCTATGACAGCGGTGTCAGTACCGTGATCTCGGCTGCAGCCAACCCGCATGCGCTCTATCAGGCATCCACCGGCAATGAAGTGTTCGAGTTCCGGCGCACCGCCTCGCGCCTCATCGAGATGCAGAGCCATGAATATGCCGCACGCCGCAAACGCCAGGGCGCGGCAGGAGAGGCGCTGTGAGTGCAGCGGCCTTTTCGAAAAGAACTTACGTTTACGTAAAAGAACTATTTTTTAACCGTTTGAAATATCTGCCAAATC
>JAJDOK010000088.1 GCA_022340185.1 Salaquimonas sp.
TGCAAGCCGTCACGCTCATGCATTTCGGCCTGGGCCTTGCCGATCGTTCCGTCCGCCTCGCGCGCCCAGGCATGAAGCACGCCGAGTGCTTCCGCCATGCGCTCGCCCGGATCGGTGATTGTGCTGCTGCCCAGTTTCGCCGGCTGCGGCCACCAGGCCCGGTAGCGCGCGGCGAGCTTGTCGAACTCGGCGCTTCCCTCGCTCACCCCTTCCCAGGCCGTCGCCGCCTCGGTTCGCGTCTGCAACTGCACGGCGCCCGTTCCGGCCAGACATTCCAGCGCGGCATTCATGTCCTTCTTCAATACGAGGATTTCGAACCAGCGCGTCGCCACGGGGCGGATGCTCATGCCGCCGCCTCCTGGCGTTCGAGTGCCGGCAGGGCGAGCCGCACCGCGATCTGGCCGCGCAGACGGCGCAAATCGTCCGCGACCAGCCCGAGATAGGCGACGCCCGCGGTGAGGCTTTTCGGATTGGCCCTGAATGCCTTTTCGAAAACCTGGTCCAGCACATCGGGCGTTGGCAAGGCTATCGCTGCAAGGTCGCGGCCACCCGACAATTCCGCGATTTTCGCCAGCAATCGTTCAAGGCTGATGCGCTCGGCCTTCGCTTTCGGCCACAACGCCCGCCAATGATCGAGCCAGCATATCTGCGCGATCTCCTCGCCGGAAAATGCCCTGGCGAATGCGGTGAGACCGCTTCTGTTCGATAGTGCATCCTTGTCGCCGGCCGCCGCTGCGACAAAGGGCGCGAGGGTGGAATCGGTCTCCATCCATTCCGTTACCGGGTTTGCGGCTGTCAGATACGCGATCGCCGGCAATTCGGCGAGCCAGGAAAGCCATTCGACCGCCGAGCGGTCGGCATGTTCGTACCAGCGCGAAACCTGTCTGACCTCCTCGCGCCAGCGTTCACGCAGCAAGGCCTCGATCGTGTGGATCGGCTGGCTCGGGGTAATGCCGCCCATGAATGGCGCAATTCGCGTGCGCCTGGCCGCTTCGACAAAGGAATGCGCATCGGTGATCGCCTGCAGCCGCGCCCAGTCTGCCGAAGCCGGCCGAGCGCCCATCCGGGCACCGAGATGCCCATGGGCGTAGGCGAGCCGGCCAATGCGGCTGGTCACCCGTCGCCCCCCGTCAGCCTTGCCGCAAGTGTTGCAGCCGCCTCCCGGATGGCGTCCTGCATGCCCTGTGTATCGACCGGCTGATCGCCGACCTCCTTTGCCCTGGCCAGTATCTCGCCTACCCGCTGCTCTTTTTCTTCCGCGCATTTGCGCGCCAAACCGGCGATCCTCTCGCTGGTTTCCTTGTCGATCGCCTGGGCTTCGCCATAGGCGTCGGCAATTTTGCGCGAGGCGTCTTTCTTCGCTTCGGCCAGTAGGTTCTCGATAGCCTTTTCGGCTTCCAGCAGCTGCTCGATCGATGTGGTGCGGGATGACGTACCGTCCTGGCCCTGGCTGGTTTCATTCGCCATGACGTCGCCTCCTGCACAAACCAGCCGGGATTTCCTGCATCTGCCCTCCCGACCATGAACCGGGAAAGAAATACAGGCTACGCGCTATCGCTTTCATGCAGCAAATGGATACAGACGTTTGCCGCATGTCAACCGATGCACATGCATGATTGCTAACTTATGCGATTCGGGCAGAAGTCACCCGCCCCTTGCAAGGGCGAGTGAAAAATACGCTGGCCGGGAGAAGCGCCTGTCAGGCGTTTGCGGTCACGGGCCGCACATATTTTCCAGCTTCCTGCACCAGCGGGTCGAAGCGTTCGGCTTCGTTTTCCAGCAGTTGGAAGAACTGCACGCGCATGCGCGGTTCCCAGAAATTGGAGATGTGGTCGGCGATGCCGGCAACGGCTTCGGCGTGCGGCCGCGACTTGAAGAAGCTGGCGATCTGGTTGGCCATATAGGCGAGCTTGTCAGGCGACATGTTTGATCGTTCCCCCGGCAATCCTCTGCGGATGGCTGAACACTTCGAATTCGTGTCCGCGCACCACCGCAACAAGCGTGATATTGGCCTTGTTCGCCGTTTCGACCGCCAGCGCGGTCGGCGCCGACACGGCGACGAGGATGCCGCATCCCGCGACCGCCGCCTTCTGCACCAGTTCGACCGACAGCCGGCTGGTCAGCACAATCGCGCCTTCCCCCATATCCTGTCTGTCCGCCGCCATCGCGCCGACCAGCTTGTCGAGCGCGTTGTGCCGGCCGACATCCTCGCGGATCGCAACGATCCCACTTTCAGAGGTATAGAAACCCGCGCCATGCACCGAATGGGTGCGGTGATTGAGCTTCTGCGCCTCTGCCAGCGCTTCGGCCGCCTCCGCTATGTTCCGGGAGCTGAATCTGGCCTGCGCCGAGGCCATGGGTATGTCGCGCATGGCGGCCTCGATGCTCTCGATGCCGCAAAGTCCGCATCCCACCGGTCCGGCCATCGAACGGCGGCGCTGCTGCAGCTTTTCCGCAACGTCGGCCACGACACGAACCTGCACGTCGATGCCGCGCTTTTCCTCGACGACCGCGATGTCCTCGATCTCGTCGAGTGAGGACACGATCCCCTCGCTCAGCGTGAAGCCGCGGGCGAGATCGCCTAGATCGGAGGGCGTCGCCATCAGCACCGCATGCGATGTGCCGTTGAAGCTGATCGCCACCGGCACTTCCTCGGCGAGCACCCGCGAGGAGGCCGAGAGACTCCCTGCCCGATGCGCCAGACCATGGAAGGTGCGATGCGTCGCCATTACTCGGCCGCCTCGATGCGCCGCGCGCGTTCGGAGAACGCCTCGTAGTGCTCCTGCCAGTCCGTCGGGCCGTTCGATTGCGAGACCTGCACGGCGGTCACCTTGTATTCCGGGCAATTGGTCGCCCAGTCGGAATAGTCGGTGGTGATGACATTGGCCTGCGTCTCAGGGTGGTGGAAAGTGGTGTAGACCACGCCGGTCGCCACCCGGTCGGTGATCTTCGCGCGCAATGTCGTCTCGCCGGAACGGCTGGCAAGCTTGACGTAATCGCCGTCCTTGATGCCGCGCTGCTCGGCGTCGTGGGGATGGATCTCCAGCACATCCTCGTCATGCCACACCACGTTGGCGGTGCGCCGCGTCTGCGCACCGACATTATACTGGGTCAGAATGCGCCCCGTGGTCAGCAACAGCGGGAAGCGCGGCCCGGTCTTCTCGTCGGTCGCGACATAGTCGGTGCGGATGAAGCGCCCCTTGCCGCGCACGAAACCCGACACATGCATGACCGGCGTGCCTTGCGGCGCCTTGTCGTTGCATGGCCATTGCACCGAACCCTTTTCCTCAAGCAGGTCATAGGTGACGCCGGCAAAGCTCGGCGTCGTCGCCGCGATCTCGTCCATGACCTGGCTCGGATGTGTGTAAGACCAGTTCGCGCGCCCCGTCTCCTTCAGCATCGCATTGGCGAGCAATTGCGTCACCTCCCAGTCGGCATAGCCGTTCTTCGGCGCCATCACCTTGCGCACCATGTTGATGCGCCGCTCGGCATTGGTGAAGGTCCCGTCCTTTTCGAGGAAGGTCGAACCCGGCAGAAAGACATGGGCGTAATTGGCTGTCTCGTTCAGGAACAGGTCGTGGACGATGACACAATCCATCGCCGCCAGCCCCGCCGAGACATGCTTGGTGTCGGGATCGGATTGCAGGATATCCTCGCCCTGGCAATAGAGTCCCTTGAACGAACCGTCGATCGCCGCATCCAGCATGTTGGGAATTCTGAGGCCCGGCTCGTTTGAGATCGTCACACCCCAAAGATCCTCGAAAACCGAGCGCACCTCATCGAGCTTGACGTGGCGATAGCCGGGCAGTTCGTGCGGGAAGGAACCCATGTCGCAGGAGCCCTGAACATTGTTCTGGCCGCGCAGCGGGTTCACGCCGACGCCGGGCTTGCCGATATTGCCGGTCAGCATGGCGAGGTTGGCGATGCCGATGACCGCAGTGGAACCCTGGCTGTGCTCGGTAACGCCGAGGCCGTAATAGATCGCGCCGTTGCCGCCGTTTGCATAAAGCCTCGCCGCCTTGCGCACTTCGTCGGCCGGTACGCCGGTGAATCCTTCGATCGCTTCCGGACTGTTGCGCTCGTCGGTGACGAATTCGACATAGTCCTGGAAGGCTTCCCAGTCGCAGCGTTCGCGGATGAAGGCTTCGTCGTACAGGCCTTCGGTGACGATCACATGCGCCAGCGCCGTGACGATCGCGACATTGGTGCCGGGCCTGAGCGCCAGATGGTGCGATGCCTTGACATGCGCCGATTTCACCAGATCGATGCGGCGCGGATCGACGACGATCAGTTGCGCGCCCTGGCGAAGGCGTTTCTTCAACCGCGAGGCGAATACCGGATGGCCGTCGGTCGGATTGGCGCCGATGATCATCACGACGTCGGATTGCTCGACCGAGTCGAAATCCTGCGTGCCGGCCGAAGTGCCGAAGGTCTGGCCGAGACCGTAGCCCGTCGGCGAGTGGCAGACGCGGGCGCAGGTATCCGTATTGTTGTTGCCGAAGACGGCGCGCGCCAGCTTCTGCACCAGGAAGGTTTCCTCGTTCGTGCAGCGCGACGAGGTGATGACACCGATCGACTCCTTGCCGTGCTTTTCCTGAATGCCGCGCAGACGGTTTGCAGCGAAGCTGAGCGCCTCGTCCCACGAGACCTCGCGCCAGGGCTGGTCGATCGTCTCGCGGATCATCGGATTGAGGATGCGGTCCTTGTGATTGGCGTAGCCCCAGGCGAAGCGTCCCTTGACGCAGGAATGACCGCGATTGGCCTTGCCGTCCTTGTAGGGCATCATGCGCACCAGTTCGTCGCCGCGCATCTCCGCCTTGAACGAACAGCCGACGCCGCAATAGGCGCAGGTTGTGACGACCGAATGCTCCGGCTGGCCGATCTCGATGACGGACTTTTCGGTAAGCGTCGCCGTCGGGCAGGCCTGCACGCAGGCGCCACAGGAGACGCATTCCGATTCGAGAAAGGCTTCATGCATGCCGGGCGAGACGCGGCTGTCGAAGCCCCTGCCCTCGATGGTCAGTGCGAAGGTGCCCTGCACTTCCTCGCAGGCGCGTACGCAGCGCGAGCAGACGATGCATTTCGACGGGTCGTAGGTGAAATACGGGTTTGACTCGTCCTTCGGCATCCACTTCATGTTGATGTCGCCGCCATTATTGCGCGCGGTGACATGGTTGCCGCCATTATAGCCGTAACGCACATCGCGCAGGCCGACGATCCCGGCCATGTCCTGCAACTCGCAATCGCCATTGGCCGCGCAGGTCAGGCAGTCGAGCGGATGGTCGGAAATATAGAGTTCCATCACGCCACGGCGGATGTCCTTCAGCCGCTGCGTCTGCGTCTTCACCACCATGCCCTCGGCAACCGGCGTGGTGCATGACGACGGCGTGCCCGCCCTGCCCTCGATCTCGACCAGGCACAACCGGCAGGAGCCGAAGGCATCGACCATGTCGGTCGCGCACAGTTTCGGGATCGCAATGCCGGCCTCCATCGAGGCGCGCATGATCGACGTGCCTTCGGGCACGCTGACCTCGAAGCCGTCGACGGTCAGCGTCACTTGGCTTTCGGCTTTCGAGGCCGGCGTGCCGTAGTCGATTTCATGGACAAGGGTCATGGTTTTCCTACTCCGCAGCTTCGGCCATAGGCGCGGGTTTGAAATCTTCCGGAAAGTGCGTCAGCGCGCTCATCACCGGATAGGGCGTGAAGCCACCGAGCGCACACAGAGATCCGAATTTCATCGTATTACACAGATCCGCCACCAGCGCCTTCTGCTCGTCCGGATCGGCTCCGGCGGCGAGCTTGTCGAGCGTTTCTGCGCCACGCACCGCGCCGATGCGGCAAGGCGTGCACTTGCCGCAACTTTCGAAGGCGCAGAATTCGAAAGCGAAACGCGCCTGTTTCATCATGTCGACGCTGTCGTCGAAGACGACGATGCCGGCGTGCCCGATCAGCCCGTCTGTCGCCGTGAAGGCTTCGTAGTCGAACGGCGTGTCGAACATCTCGCGCGGGTAATAGGCGCCAAGAGGCCCGCCGACCTGCACCGCGCGGACAGGGCGCCCGCTCGCCGTACCGCCGCCGATCACTTCCACGATTTCGCCAAGCGTCAGGCCGAACGCCGTTTCGTACAGACCGCCATGCTTCACATTGCCGGCGATCTGGATCGGTATCGTGCCGCGCGAACGGCCCATGCCGAAATCGCGGTAGAATTCCGCGCCTTTCGCCAGGATGACCGGCACCGAGGCGAGCGAGATGACATTGTTGACCACGGTCGGGCGGCCCATGAAGCCCTGCAGCGCCGGTAGTGGCGGCTTGGC
>JAJDOK010000093.1 GCA_022340185.1 Salaquimonas sp.
GATCTCGAACGATTTCTTCCGCGCTTCGTGGTCGTGGATCTGGCCGGTCAGGATCAACTCATCCGGCATGTAGCGCTCGATGAATTCGGCGAGCTTTGCTTTCACACTCTGCGGCGAGCCGGCGGCGGTGACCGACAGCGCGTGATCGACCTGCGCCAGCAGGCCGGGATCGGTGTTCCTGGCGAAATCGGCATCGGGACGCGGCAGCAGGCCGGGCCTGCCGCTTCTGAGATTGACGAAGGCCTGCTGCATCGAGGTGCGCAGGAACTGGCCGGTCTCGTCATCATCGGCGGCGAAGACGTTGACGGCCAGCATGAAGCGCGGCTTTTCAAGATGCTGCGACGGGCGAAAGGTCTGGCGGTAGACCATGATCGCCTCTTCGAGCGCGGCAGGCGCGAAATGCGAGGCGAAGGCGTAGGGCAGGCCGAGATGGGCGGCGAGTTGCGCGCCATAGAGGCTGGAGCCAAGAATCCAGACGGGCACATGCGTGCCCGCGCCCGGCACGGCGCGCACGCGGGCATCGAACG
This sequence comes from Salaquimonas sp., assembly GCA_022340185.1. Lineage (GTDB taxonomy): Bacteria > Pseudomonadota > Alphaproteobacteria > Rhizobiales > Rhizobiaceae > BOKV01. Next base: position 528 of record JAJDOK010000093.1, read on the forward strand.
CCTCGTCGGAAAAATAGTGGATCAGTTCCACGACATTTTCGGGGAAACGGTCGGCGCCCTCCAGATTGCGGCGCAGTGCGTGGGCCGTCGCCATGTCGGTACCGGGTGCGCGGCCAAGGCCGAGATCGATGCGGTCGGGATAGAGCGTGGCGAGCGTGCCGAACTGCTCGGCAATGACCAGTGGCGCGTGGTTGGGCAGCATGACGCCGCCGGCGCCGACGCGGATCGTCTTCGTGCCGGCGGCGACATGGCCGATCAGCACCGAAGTGGCGGCACTGGCGATGCCGGGCATGTTGTGGTGCTCGGCCATCCAGTAGCGGTGATAGCCGCAAGCCTCGGCGTGTTTTGCGAGATCGAGCGTGTTGGCGAGCGCATCGGCGGGGGTGGCGCCCTCGGGGACGGGGGCGAGATCGAGCACGGAAAAGGGGATCATCGACAAGGATTTGTCCGGACAGTGGAATGACCCTCCTAATCTATGCCGGCAGGCAGGAATTGAAAGGGTGTTGCGTATTTCATGATCCTGGCGGCGCCGCAGACGCCGGAAGCACCGACGCCTGCGGACAGGCCAGTCGTCTTAGCCGGCGACGGCGTTGAACTCCGTCTCGGACAGGCCGCCGCTGTGATCGACGTCAGCAGCAGCGAACTGCTCCTCGGTCCATTGCAGACCGGCGTCGTTGGCCTCGATCAGCGTGACCTGGCCGTCGCCGTTGGCATCGACCGAGTTGAAATCCATCGTGGCGGCCATTGCATTCGAAGTCACGAGGGCCGGCGAAGCGGCAAGGCCAAGAACGGAAAGCGCGAATACGAGCTTTTTCATGTTTCTTCTCCTCTGGTTTATCCGGCGGTCAGTTTCGCCGGTGCGGGAAAGGTGGTCATGAAAATCGCCCAATCCGTGTTCGCCGCGATAAAGAATTGTCTCTCCCGAAAACCGGAATTGAACAATTCAACCGTCAATTGTGCGATTGCGGCGGAAAACAGAATTTGGTGATCGTAATATGGCGTCACGCAATTTGATGCGATCGCCGTTGACCTTGCTTTTACCCATCGATTTCAAATGGTTGCGAATGCAAATGAACATTTCCTTGTCCCTTGATTTCAATTGTGATCCGGGGACGGCTCAGCGACTTTTTTTCACGACAACCACCTTGCAACACCCCCGTTTGCCGTCACAAACTCAAGAGGTGGCGATCGCGGAGACCCTCATGGCGGACAGATTACTGGTCAACAGGCAGGTGCTGGCACGCATCAGCGGAAGGGTGCAGGGCGTGTGGTTTCGCGCCTGGACAAAAACGGAAGCCGATGCGCGCAATCTTTCAGGCTGGGTGCGCAACGAGCCCGACGGTTCCGTGACGGCGTTCCTCAGCGGTCCGCCCGTCGCCGTGGACGACATGCTGGCCGTGCTGTGGCAGGGGCCGCCCGCAGCGCAGGTGTCGCATGTCGCGGTGGAAAAGATGGAAAACGAAGCCGTGCCTGACGGCTTCGCTGTCACCGGCTAACTATTAAATAATTCGGCAAATCCGGCGCTTTCACAGGCGATGTGGAACGAATTACCAATCGGGCCACGCGCCGCGCAAGAATTTTTCCCATTCGTGCAAATCGGCAGTGCGGCCCGACGCATCGAATGCGGCCCGGTCATCCTATCTTTCATGCAACACGGGACCAAAGGCCCTGCAAATTACATGAACCAGGATAGACGCCGTCATGGCCACACTGATCCAGCTTGAAGAAAACGTGTTCGTTGCGCCGCAACTCGTCGAAGCCGATTTCGCCGAGATCGCCGCGCTCGGCTTCCGTTCGGTTGTCGGCAACCGTCCCGACGGCGAGGCCGAAGATCAGATGCCGCAGGAGACGGCACGCGCCGCCGCCGAACGCCATGGGCTTGAGTTCCGCTACGACCCGGTCAGGAATTTCGACATCACCGAGGATGCGCCGGTCGAAGCCTTCGCCGACGCGCTGGAGGAACTGCCCGGGCCGATCCTGTTCTATTGCCGCACCGGCACGCGCTGCACGCTGCTCTGGGCGCAGGCCTCGGTCGAACGTCTCGGCCTCGCGAAGACCACCAGGATAGCGGCGGAAGCCGGCTACGATCTGGCGCCGATCCGCGACGCGCTGGAAGAGCGCCTGGGTCTGGTAGCGGCTTAGCTGGTTTCCGAAAGCGCCTCCGCGCTTTCGTCCGTTCACGCGCTGGCACCCTGGCTTGATGCCAGGGTTTGCGCTGCCACGGAGGGGCGGTCGCCTGGGCGCCTGCCTTTGGCTTACCGACCACTAGCCGTACCGCTCCACAAAATTGCGCAAGATCCGCGAAGCGGGGCCGGGATCGCCCTTGTAGGCGGCGGCGATCAGTTCGTCGGCCTCGTGCGGCTCGAAATAGCCCTTGTGGCGATAGATTTCGATCCTCAATTCGAACACCGAACCATCGGCTTCGGGATGAAACTGGGTGGCGTACACGTTCTCGCCATAACGGATCATCTGGTGCGGGCATGCCGGCGACGACAGGAGATGGCGACAGCCAGGCGGCAGTTCCTGCAACGCCTCCTTGTGACCGACAAAGATGTCGAAGCGCTCGGGCAACTCGCATAGCAGCGGATCGTCGCGACCATCGGGCTCAACGCTCGCCCTGGTGACGGAAACCGGCTCGGAAAATCGCTCCTTGGAAACCGCGCCACCGAGGTAATGGGCGAGGATGCCGATACCGTAGCAGCAACCAAGGAAAGGGAAGTCAAGGGCGGTGATTTCCGGCATCAGCGACAGGACCGCATGCTCCATGCGCCTTTCAAGCGCCGGCTTCTGATCCTCGGGATCGGAGACGCAGCCGGGGCCACCGCCAACGATCACGCCTGCATAATCGTCGAGCTTCATATCCGCCGGCAGGTCCGCGTGTTCCAGCCGGATGCGGCGGACGTCGCCGGTTCCGAGGCCGGATCGATTCAATATCGCCTCGTACTCGTTGTCGGAGGCTTCTGCCTCGGGCCGCAATTGCAGGAGCAGGAAGGGTTTCATGAAGTTTGTTAGTTCCCGGTCGGGGCTAAAGCCCCTCCTCGCCTCTTGTCTGTTTCCCGGTCGGGGTCAAAGCTCCTCCTCGCCTCTTGTGAGGGGTCAAAAATCGCTGCGGCGCTGAAGGGCGGCTGCGAGCGTGCCCTCGTCGAGATAGTCGAGCTCTCCGCCAACCGGAACACCATGGGCGAGCCGGCTGACCTTCACGCCGGTATCGGCCAACTGGTCGGCGAGGTAGTGCGCCGTCGTCTGGCCCTCCACCGTGGCGTTGACGGCGATAATGATCTCCTTGATCGCACCCCCCGATGAAGCAACGCGGTCGACAAGGCCTGCGATGTTCAGATCCTCCGGGCCGACGCCATCAAGCGGCGACAGCGTGCCGCCGAGCACGTGGTAGCGGCATGACATGGCCGCGGCGCGCTCGAGCGCCCACAGATCGGAAACGTCCTCGACGACGATGATGGTGCCGGGATCGCGGCGCGGATCGGTGCATATCGAGCAGGGATCGGCGGTATCGACATTGCCGCAATCCGAGCAGACCCGCACCTTGTCGGCGGCCTCTTTCGCCGCGGCGGCAAGTGGCACCAGCAATTGCTCCTTCTTCTTGATGAGATGAAGCGCTGCGCGGCGGGCCGAGCGCGGGCCCAGCCCCGGCAGGCGGGCCAGCAACTGGATCAGGCGTTCGATTTCGGGACCGGCGATGGGCTTGGAGGACATGGCCTATTGAGTGAGTAGTGATCGGTCAATCGTGAATGGTCATTGGCGCGAATAGCAAACCGGGCAGTGAGGAAATCGGGTCTAATACGGAAAGAACACGGTAACCAGTTTCCATTCACCATTCACGATTGACCACTCACCCTCTTCAGAACGGCAATTTCATGCCGGGCGGGATCGGCAGGCCGGCGGTCAGTTCGCGCGTCTTTTCGGCGATCACCTCTTCCAGCCTTTCCTTGGCCGCGTTATGGGCGGCGAGGATCAGGTCTTCGAGAATATCGGCTTCGTCATCCTTGATAAGCGAAGGGTCGATCGAGATCGCCTTCATCGCACCCTTGCCGGAAAGCGTGACGGTGACCATGCCGCCACCCGAGGAACCTTCGGCCTCGACGTCGACCAGGCTTTCCTGCATTTCCTGCATCTTCGCCTGCATTTCCTTGGCCTGCTTCATCAGGCCCATCAGATCCTTCATGGCCGTTCCTTCACGGGTTTGTCTGTCGGTGTGTTCCAGCGGGCAGCGACGCCTGTTCCCAATTGCCAGTTGGGATCAATCGAAGAAGTCGTCAAGCCCGGTTTCGTCGCCGGGTTCGGCAATTGCCTCGCCATCGGGATCTTCAGGCGCCTCGAGATCGGGCTGGAGCTCGGGTTGGCGCATCTTGACGTCGATGATGCGCGCGCCGGGGAAGCGAGTCATGATCGCGTCGACGGCTGGGTTGGAACGCGCCTGTTCGGCGCGCTCGTTGGCTTCGGCCTGTTCGGCTTCCTCGATCGTCTGGCGGCCACCCTCCTTGGAGGTGGCGATCATCCAGCGCTTGCCGGTCCAGGCCAGCAATTTGGCGGACAGGTCCTGAATGAAATTGGGCGGCGGGTTGCCAGCGATCTCAAATTGCAGCTTGCCGTCGGCGAAATTGATCAGACGGACATGGCGCTTGAGCGAGGTGCGCAGGCGGATGTCGCGCTTGTCCTCGCAAAGCAGGATCAAATCCTCGAAACTGGCAAGCGTCAGCGTTTCCGGCGTTTCAGCCGGCAGCGGTTCGGTCTGGCGCGCGGTCATTGCCGTCGGCGCGCCGGAAGCGCGCGGCGCATCGCCCGATGGCATCGACATGCCCGAAGAGGCCGAAACCGGCGCGGCACGAGCGTTGCCATTGCCGCCGCCATTGCCGGATAACGCACTTGCGGGGGCGGCCGGGCGTGGTCCGCCTTCCTCCAGCGAGCGCAGCAATTCGTCCGGCGCCGGCAGGCTGGCGGCATGGGTCAACCGCACCAGTACCATGTCGGCGGCGGGCAGCGGGCGCTCGCTCGCCTCGATCTCGGCAATGCCCTTGACCAGGATCTGCCAGGCGCGGCCAAGCACACGAACCGAAAGGTCGCGGGCGAAATCGGCGCCGCGGCTGCGTTCGGCCTCGCTCAGCGAGGCGTCGTCGGCTGCCTGCGGCACGTATTTCAACCGTGTGACGTAATGGACGAAATCGGCCAGGTCGGTCATCACCACGGAGGGGTCGGCGCCGAGGTCGTATTGCTCCTTCAGCTCACCGAGCGCAGCGGCGACATCGCCCTTCATGACATGTTCGAACAGATCGATGATGCGCGCACGGTCGGCAAGGCCAAGCATGGCGCGCAGGCTTGCCGCTTCCAGCTTGCCGGCGGCGTGGGCGATGGCCTGGTCGAGGATCGACAACGCATCGCGCACCGAACCCTCGGCCGCGCGGGCGACCAGCGCCAGCGCGTCGTCATCGGCTTCGACGCCTTCGGAAGCGATGATGCGTTTAAGATGCTCGGCCAGCACGCCGGCCTCGACGCGGCGCAGATCGAAGCGCTGGCAGCGCGACAGCACGGTGACAGGCACCTTGCGGATCTCGGTGGTGGCGAAGATGAATTTCAGATGCGCCGGCGGCTCCTCCAGCGTCTTCAACAGCGCGTTGAAGGAATGGTTGGAGAGCTGATGCACCTCGTCGATGATGTAGACCTTGTAACGGGCCATCGCCGGGGCGTATTGCACCGATTCGATGATGTCGCGGATGTTGTCGATGCCAGTGTGGGAGGCCGCATCCATCTCGATGACATCAACATGGCGGCCTTCCATGATGGCGCGGCAAAATTCGCCTTCCTCGGTCAGGTCGATGGTCGGCTTGTCTATATCGCCCTTCGTGTAGTTGAGCGCGCGCGCCAGAATGCGCGCCGTCGTGGTCTTGCCGACGCCACGCACGCCGGTCAGCATGTAGGCCTGCGCGATGCGGCCGGTGTGGAAGGCATTGGTGAGCGTCGTCACCATCGCTTCCTGGCCGATTAGGTCGTCGAAATTCTGCGGACGGTATTTGCGTGCCAGAACGCGATAGCCTTCGCCATTCCTTGGGCCGCTCTTCGGGCCGTCTTTCGGTGTGCCAGTTGTTTCGGAATCCGCCATGGTTCGACTATAGCGATTTTGCGCGAGCGATGAACAGCGCGGTGAACGAATTGCACGGCAAAAAGGGAAAAGGTGGAAGGCTGGTTTGAGGCGACCCGGACCGAAACTCGTTGGGGCTGCTTCCTTCCGGACCTGACCCGGTTGGCGAGGAGCCCGTCCGCCGCCAGCCTTCCGACGGCACATATCTGCCTTTGATCAGAAAAATGCAAGTGAAGCGCCCGGATTTCGTGCTAATCGGACCGCCATGGCCAATCCCGCAATCCCATTCGAACTGGACCGACGGCTGGCCGGCGACACGCTGCCGGTCGCGCCAATGGACAGTGGGCCGCTGCTGTTGATGAACGACAGGCGCTGGCCCTGGCTGATCCTGGTGCCGGCGATGATTTCCAATGGGGTGGGCGCAGTCGAACTGCACGACCTCGCGCCAGAGACGGCGCGGCGCGTGCATGAAGAGACCGACCAGGTCTCCGCCGCCCTGAAGCAGGTCACCGGCTGCACCAAAATCAATAGCGGCGCGCTCGGCAATGTGGTGCGCCAGTTGCACGTTCACGTCATCGCCAGAAGTGAAGGCGACGCCAACTGGCCGGGGCCGGTCTGGGGTTTCGGCGAGCGCGTCGCCTGGGAGATGGATGAAGCGCGCGGCTTCATCGACAAAATCAGGACAGCGCTCGGGCGCTGACCCGCATTGATACAGAGGACGTTTTATCCGTGAGCATCGACTTCGATTCCCTGCCCTTGCCTGAGCCCAGTTCACTGACGGGTTTTGCCGGCAATTCCATCGTGCGGGACTCCGAAAAGCGCAGCGAGACGAGTCTCGCCGAAGCGGCTGCCGATCCGGCCTGCCGCTGCTACCTGTTCCTGCCGGGCAAGGCGGTGTTCGGCAAGGCTGCGGCGGAGGGAGAAACGGCGCAAATCCTGTACACAGTCTCCGAAGCCAAGAAGCTCGGCGGAAAGCTCGATCAGGCCATCCTGCTCGGCCACGAGGATGGCGCACCGCGTCTGGCGGTGCGGCTCGGCGTCGAGGCGGAGGCGCTCGGCGAAGCATATGAGGCGCTCGATTTCCGCAGCGTGCTCTATGCCAAGCAGGCGAATGAGGGCGATCTTGCTGCCATCGCGCAAGCCGGCAGCATGATGCACTGGCACACAATGAACCGCTTCTGCGGCAAATGCGGCCATGAAAGCCAGCCGGCCATCGGCGGTTACCGGCGCGATTGCCTCAATTGCGGCAGCCAGATCTTCCCGCGCACCGACCCGGTAGTAATCATGCTGACGATCGACGGTGACAAATGCCTGCTCGGGCGCAGTCCACATTTTCCGCCCGACTGGTTTTCGACATTGGCCGGTTTCGTCGAGCCGGGCGAGACAATCGAGGACGCGGTGCGGCGCGAAACCTTCGAGGAATCGGGTATCCGCATCGGCCGGGTGCGTTACCACGCCAGCCAGCCCTGGCCGTTCCCCCATTCGCTGATGATCGGCGCCTTCGGCGAGGCGGTCTCGCACGAGATCAAGGTTGACGACGAACTGGAAGACTGCCGCTGGTTTACACGCGAGGAAGTGCGCCAGATGATCGCCGGTGAACACCCCGAAGGGCTGCGCTGCCCGCCGCGCAAGGCCATCGCCTATTCGCTGGTGAGCGCCTGGGCGCTCGATTGATCAGGCCGTTTTAGTCGTCCTCGACTTCTTCGCTCAAAGTCTCGCGGAATTCATGCGCCGGGTAGACACCCAGGATGTGCATGTAGCGGGAGAAGAACTCCAGTTCCTCCAGCGCGCGCCTGACGGGCGGGTCGTCGGGATGGCCTTCGATATCGGCGTAGAACAAGGTGGCGAAGAACTTGCCACCAAGCTGATAGCTTTCGAGCTTGGTCATGTTGACGCCGTTGGTGGCGAAGCCACCCATCGCCTTGTAAAGCGCGGCGGGAATGTTGCGCACCCTAAAGACGAAGGTCGTCATCATCTTCGGCGCGCTACCGAGTTCCGCCCAGGACTTTATCCTGGAGAGAACCACGAAACGTGTGACGTTGTTGGGATCGTCCTCGACATCGCGGGCGATGATGTCGAGCCCGTAAAGGCTGGCGGCCAGTTCCGGCGCGAGCGCGGCCTGGGTCTTGTCACCCTCTTCCGAGATGATGCGCGCCGCACCGGCGGTGTCGCCGGCGACTTCCGGCTTCCAGCGGTGCTTGCGGATGATCTTGCGGCACTGGCCGAGCGCATGGATATGGCTGTGCACCGCCTTGATGTCGTCCAATTTCGTGCCGGGCAGCACCACGAGCTGGAAGCGGATCGGCAGGAAATATTCGGCGATAATGTGCAGCTTCGATTCGGGCAGCAGGTGATGGATGTCGGCGACGCGGCCCGCAAGCGTGTTCTCGATCGGGATCATGGCGAGATCCGCCTTGCCCGATTCGACCGCGTTGAACGCATCCTCGAAGGTTGCGCAAGGCAGTGGTTCCATCGCCGGATACATGTTGCGGCAGGCGGTGTCGGAATTGGCGCCCGGCTCGCCCTGGAACGCTATTTTGCCGGTCGGCTGGGACATGATGGTTGCCTGTAGGATGGGTGCCTGAACACCCCGTTTGGAGCCTTTTGTTATTCGCAATTCCAGACGGAAAACCGGTTCCAACTTTTCCTGGAATTGCTAGGCGGCGAGGATTTGCCTCGCCCGGTCGAGATCGGCCTGTGTATCCACCCCGAGCGGCACGGTGTCAACGATGGCGACATCGATACGCATGCCTGCTTCGAGCGCGCGAAGCTGCTCGAGTTTCTCGCGGCGCTCGAGCGCGGAAGGCTTTAGCGACACGAATCTCTGCAGCGCCTCGCGGCGATAGGCATAAAGCCCGATATGGTGATAGAGAGGCCCCTCGCCCCAGGGTGCGGTGGCGCGGGTGAAGTAAAGTGCGCGCAGGCGATTCGATCCACCTTCTGGGCCGATCGGCGTGCCGACGGCCTTGACGACATTGGGATTGGTCTTTTCTTCCTCGCGGGTGATGATCGCCGCGGGCGTGGCGATGTCGGCCGGACCGTCGAGCAGCGGCGCCAGGCAGGCGCTGATCGTTGCCGGGCCGACCGTCGGCAAATCGCCCTGGATGTTGAGGATGAAGCTTGCGCTGGCGCCGGAATCGAGTTTTTCGACAGCTTCCCAGATGCGGTCGGAACCCGATTCGTGGTCGGCGCGCGTCATCACCGCCTCACCGCCATGAGCCTCGACGGCGGAACGCACTTCCTCGCTGTCGGTGGCGACGACCGGCCGGCCGATGCCAGCTTCGGCGGCGCGGCGCCAGACATGGACGATCATCGGCAGGCCGGCGATATCGGCCAGCGGCTTGCCGGGCAGGCGCGTGGAAGCCATGCGCGCGGGAATGAGGACCAGCGTTTCGCGGTTGTTCATGACCGGTTCGTTTTAACGGCTTTTGTCGCCGCACACCTTGACCGCGACGCGTTCATTTGATGGCATAAGCAGAATTGGTCGCGACGCATGCACAAAGTGTCAAAAAGTCTCACTTGAACAAGCCATACAGGCGTTGTAACGCACGCGCAAACCAAATAGTTTGCCGCCCGATGGGCAAGATCCCTTGGCGGGGCCGCGGGTTGGGCAGGAGCAGCTGAAACATGAATTCCTTTCCGTTGTACAAGATCGCAATGGCCGTGCTCGGCACAATTTTCGTGATGTTCGGCCTCAGCATCATCACGGAAGCGATTTTCAGTTCCGAGCCACCCGAGACCCCTGGCTATGCGATCGCGGCGGTCGAACCTTCCGGCGGCGAAGCAACCAAGGCAGCGTCCGGACCGGCCTACGATCCGATTATTCCGCTGCTCGCCTCGGCCAACGTGGAAGATGGCATGAAGATTTCCAAGAAGTGCCAAGCCTGCCACAATTTCGATAAAGGCGGCCCGAACAAGGTCGGACCGAATCTCTATGGCGTGGTCGGCCGGCCGATCGCCAGCCATGAAGGCTTTTCCTATTCATCCGGCATGCAGGCCTTCGGTGCCGGCAAGACCTGGACCTACAAAGAACTCAACGGCTTCCTGTGGAACCCGAAAAAACACGTCAAGGGCACCGCGATGGGCTTTGCCGGCCTGAAGAAGACCCAGGACCGCGCCGACATCATCGCGTATCTGCGCACGCTTTCCGACAATCCGGTGCCTTTGCCGGAGGCCGGCGGCGAGACCGCGGGTGCCGCACCCGCCACGGAAGCACCACCCGCCGGCGATACGGGCGAACAGCCGAAAGCGGCCGAATAAAAGCCGATCCCCAATCGAAAAAGCCACAAAGGCCGGTTTCCACCGGCCTTTTTTGTTTGAGCCTGCCGCTCCCCACCTTGCCTCGCCACAGTTGGCCGCTATCCTTTGGCAACGAGTTTATCGTTCAGAGGCAGGATGGCATGCGCCTGGCAGGCAAGATTTTCAGTATCGTCGCAGCAGCAATGTGGATTGCAATCGCGCTCGCCCTTCCGGCTGTGGCGCAGGAATGGCGGCATGGCTCGACGCTGTTCGGCGAATTGAAATACGGGTCGGACTTCGCCCATTACGATCACGTCAATCCCGACGCTCCCAAGGGCGGCACGCTGAACGAGGATGCGCAAGGCAGTTTCGATTCGCTCAATCCCTTCATCGTGCGCGGCCGCCCGGCGGCCGGCCTCACCTATACCGGAGGACTTTTGTACGACACGCTGATGGAACAATCGGTGGACCAGCCGAGCGCATCCTACGGTCTTGTCGCCGAAGCGTTCCGCTATCCCGACGACTTTTCCTCCGCTACCTACCGGATCAACCCGAAAGCGCGATTCCACGACGGTACGCCGATCACGCCCGAAGACGTGATCTGGTCGCTTGAGACGCTGAAGGAATTCCAACCGCTCTACACCCAGTACTACCACAATGTCGTCAAGGCGGAGAAGACGGGCGACAACGAGGTCACCTTCACCTTCGACGTGAAGGGAAACCGCGAACTGCCGCAAATCATCGGCGACCTGCCGGTCCTGCCCAAGCACTGGTGGGAGGGCACCGGGCCGGACGGCAAGAAACGCGATATCACCCAGCCGACAAGCGAAATCCCGCTCGGCTCCGGCCCCTACCGCATCGCTGATGTCGATATGGGCAAATCGATCACGTGGGAACGCGTGCCGGATTATTGGGGGGCGGACTTGCCGGTGCGCGTTGGGCGCTACAATTTCGACCGCATCCGCTACACCTATTTTCTCGATGAAAACGCGATCTGGGAGGCCTTTAAAAAAGGCGGCGTAATCGATACGCGTAACGAAAATGTCTCGCGCCGCTGGGCGACGGAATACGATTTCCCGGCGATCAAGCGCGGCGATGTGATCAAGAAGGCCTTTCCCACCAATTCGCCGGAACCCTTCCAGGGCTATTTCTTCAACCTGCGCAATCCGAAGTTCCAGGACCCCAGGGTGCGCAAGGCGCTTACCCTGCTGTTCGACTTCGAAAGCATGAACAAGAATTTGTTCTACGGGCTCTATACCCGCACCGACAGCTATTTCGAAGGCGGCGAGTTGCAGGCGCCGCCGGGCAAGCCAACGGGGCGCGAAAAGGAAATCCTGGAGGAATATCGCGGCCGCATTGCCGACGAGGTGATCGACGAACCTTTCACCCTGCCCGTCTACGACACGCCGGCGGCGACCCGGAAATACCAGCGCGAAGCGCTAAAACTGTTCAAGGAAGCCGGTTACACCTTCAAAGGCGGCAAGATGTACGACCCAGAAGGCAAGCCGTTCACCATCGAAATCCTGTCGAAGGGTGCGACGGACGAACGGATCGGCATACCGACAGTCCAGTATTTTTCAAAGCTCGGCATCGATACGACGATCCGCACGGTCGACACCGCCCAGTACAAGAACCGGCTCGACGATTTCGATTTCGAGATGACGACGATGATAACAGCCCAGTCACTATCGCCCGGCAACGAGCAGCGCGAATACTGGACGTCGGCGGCAGCCGACAAACAGGGCGCTCGCAACTATTCCGGCATCAAGGACCCGGTCATCGACGAACTCGTCGAGCGCATCATCCATGCCCCAAACCGCGAGGAACTTGTGGCGCTCACCCACGCGCTCGACCGCATCCTGCTGCATGGCTATTACGCCATTCCCATGTGGCACAATCCCGACGTCTGGTTCGCCTGGTGGAAGAAACTGAAATTTCCGCCCACCCAGCCCGAATATTCCGGCGTTGACCTGTTCTCGCTGTGGATCGACGAGACGGACCAGAAAGGTGAGTGATCTCGGCGCTGCCATGGACTACATCAGCCGCCGGCGATTCATCACGGCCATTGGCCAGACTGCCGCATGGGGCGTTGCGGCGAATTCTGTCGCTTCACTTGCCGTCAGACAGGCTTTCGCGGCGGGCAATCCCGTCGGTACCGAACTGCACGGCTTATCCTCCTTCGGCGAACTGAAATACGCTCCCGACTATCAGCATTTCGACTATGCCGCTCCCGATGCGCCTTCCGGCGGCACCTTCGCCTTCCAGCCGTCGGACTGGCTCTACAACCAGAACCACCAGACCTTTGACACGCTGAACACCTTCGTGCTGCGCGGTTCCGCGCCGCCACGCATGGAACTCACCTTCGATACGCTGATGGTACACGCCTGGGACGAGCCGGACGCCCTTTATTGCGCGCTGGCCCGCAATGTGACGATTTCTCCCGACCGCAACCGCTACCGCTTCGAACTCAGACCCGAGGCGCGTTTTCACGACGGCAGCCCGGTGACGGCCGACGATGTCGCCTTTTCCTATCTGCTGATGAAGGAAAAGGGGCATCCCAACATCGCCAACGATCTCATCAATCTCGAGACCGCCGAGGCGGTCTCTCCGGAAATCGTCGAACTCGTCTTCAACGGCAAGCAGTCACCGCGCATCATCCTTGCACTTGGTGACATTGTGCCCGTTTTCTCGCGCGCCTATTACGAGGCCCATGAATTCGACGAGGCAACACTGGAAGCGCCCCTGTCCTCCGGCCCCTGGAAGGTGGGTGACTTCAAGGTGGGCAGCCATATCGAATATGCGCGCGTGGAGAATTACTGGGCGCGGAACCTGCCTTTCGCGCGCGGCCTCGACCATTTCGGTCGCCTGCGTATCGATTTCTTCCGCGAACGCACAGCGGCGATGGAAGCCTTCAAGAAGGGGCTGGTCGGCTGGCGCGAAGAATTCACCGCGAAATTCTGGGCCAGCGAATACGACTTTCCCGCCGCGCGCGCCGGCAAGGTCAAGCAGGCCTATTTCGCGTCCGAAAAAACACCGTTGCTGCAGGGTTGGGCGGTCAATACGCGGCGGGCGAAATTCGTCGACCCGCGCACGCGCCAGGCGCTCGGCACGTTGTTCGATTTCGAATGGACGAACCACAATTTGTTCTATGATGCCTATGCGCGCACCAATTCCATGTTCGAAGGTTCGGACCTCGCCGCAACGGGTTTGCCTTCACAGGAGGAACTGGCATTGCTCGAACCGCTTCGTGGAAAAGTGCCGGAAACGGTCTTTGGCGAGGCGGTCATGCAGAACGTCACCGACGGCTCGGGAACCGACCGGTCGATGTTCGCCAAGGCCAACAAGCTGTTCACCGAAGCCGGTTGGCGCAAGAAGGACGGGAAACTGGTCGACGCCAATGACGAACAATTCAAGGTTGAAATCCTGATCCGCGCGCAGGCGTTCGAACGCCTGTTGGGTCCCTATACACGCAATATGGGGCGGATGGGGATCGACGCCACGATCCGCCTGGTCGACGCCTCGCAATTCCAGTCGCGGCTTGATGATTTCGACTACGATTTCGTCGGTCTCGCCTTCACCTTCGATCCCAATCCGACGGCCGAAGCGCTGAAGCAGTTCTTCCATTCCGAATCGGCAAACCGGCATGGTTCGCACAATTATCCCGGTATCGCCGATCCTGCCGTCGATACGCTGATAGGCCAGGTCAAAGATGCGCAGACGCACGAGGAACTGGTAACCATCCTGCGCGCACTTGATCGGGTCTTGCGGGCGGGACACTTCTGGATTCCAAATTGGCATGCGGCGAATCACAGGGTCGCCTATTGGGACCGGTTCGGCTGGCGGGACCCGAAGCCGGACTATAAATTCCCTGTCGAAAGGCTGTGGTGGTATGACGAAGCGAGGGCCGGTCGAACATAGACCGCGATCGGGCGGCGAAACCGGATAGCGCGAAGGGAGCGGTTCAGGACCCTTGGGAGCCTATGTCTTCAGACGCCTGCTACTGATGATCCCGACCATGCTCGGGATCATGGCGATTTCGTTCGCCGTGATCCAGTTTGCGCCGGGCGGACCGGTTGAACAGGTCATCGCGCAACTGACCGGCCAGGGCGGTTCGGCCACCGACCGCATTTCCGGCGCCGGCTCGGACTTCGCCCAGGAAAACACGCTGGACAATGCCGGAGAGGTGAACAGCAAATATCGCGGTGCGCAGGGACTCGATCCGGAATTCATCAAGAAGCTGGAACAGCAGTTCGGATTCGACAAGCCGCCGCTCGAGCGCTTCGGCCTGATGATCTGGAACTATCTGCGCTTCGATTTCGGCGAGAGCTATTTCCGCAAGGTGAGCGTCGTCGATCTCATTGTCGAGAAAATGCCGGTGTCGATCTCGCTTGGCTTGTGGATCATGTTGCTGTCCTACGGCATCTCGATCCCGCTCGGAATCAGAAAGGCGGTGAAGGACGGTTCTTCCTTCGACATCTGGACCAGCGGCGTCATCATTGTCGCCTATGCCATTCCGGGTTTCCTGTTTGCCATCCTGCTGCTGGTTCTGTTTGCCGGCGGCTCCTATTTCGACTGGTTCCCGCTGCGCGGCCTGATCTCGGAAACGATCGATGCCAGGGCATGCCTGCCCGGTGAAAGCTTCCGCTTCGCCTACTGCGCTACGACGGTAGTTCCCGACTATTTCTGGCACCTCGCCCTGCCGCTGACCGCGCTGGCGCTGTCATCCTTTGCGACGACGACGCTGCTGACCAAGAACTCATTTCTCGATGAAATCCGTAAGCAATATGTCGTCACCGCACGCGCCAAGGGCCTGAGCGAGCGCCAGGTGCTTTATGGCCATGTCTTTCGCAATGCGATGCTGATCGTCATCGCCGCCTTTCCCGGTGCCTTCATCTCGGCCTTCTTCACCGGTTCGCTCTTGATCGAGACGATCTTCTCGCTCGATGGGCTCGGACTGCTCGGCTACAAGTCGGTGATCGAACGCGACTACCCCGTTGTGTTCGCCACGCTGTACATCTTCTCGCTGATGGGCTTGCTGGTCGGTCTGTTGTCCGACCTCATCTACACCTGGATCGACCCGCGTATCGATTTCGAATCGAGGGAAGTCTAGATGGAGGCCAGCCGTTCTTTTGGACGAGGGCAAGTGCGCGACACCGGCGGTAATGGCTGGCTGTCGCCACTCAACCGGCGCCGGCTTGCCAATTTCAAGGCCAACCGGCGCGGCTTTTGGGCACTGTGGATCTTCCTCGTGCTGTTCGTGCTGTCGCTCGGCGCCGAATTTCTCGCCAACGACCGGCCGCTCCTGATCTATTTCAAGGGCCAGTTCTATTCGCCTCTGGTCACCGATTACCCGGAGGAAACCTTTCTCGGCGAGGACGGATTCCTGCCGACGACCGACTACAAGATCACCGAGATCGGCGAGGCCATCAAGGAATATGGCTGGGCGATCTGGCCGCCGATCCGCTATTCCTATTCGACCGTCAACAACGAGATTCCCGAACCGGCACCATCGAAGCCTTCGTGGCTCTACACCAAGGCAGAACGCTGCGCCAATTACGCGCTCGGGATCGACGATCCGGGCTGCAATCTCGGCAACTGGAACTGGCTCGGCACTGACGATCAGGCCCGCGACGTGATGGCGCGCGTCATCTACGGTTTCCGCATCTCGATCCTGTTCGGGCTGATCCTGACGGCGGCCTCGGCGGTGATCGGCGTGACGGCCGGCGCTGTGCAGGGCTATTTCGGCGGCTGGATCGATCTGCTGTTCCAGCGCTTCATCGAAATCTGGTCGTCCATGCCGACGCTCTATATCCTGCTGATCATCGCAGCCGTGCTGCCGCCGGGCTTCTGGATACTTCTCGGCATCATGCTGCTGTTCGGCTGGATCGCATTCGTCGGCGTGGTGAGGGCCGAGTTCCTGCGCGCACGCAATTTCGAATATGTCAACGCAGCAAGGGCGCTCGGCGTCGGCAACGGGTCGATCATGTTCCGCCATCTGCTGCCGAACGCCATGGTGGCGACACTGACCTTCCTGCCCTTCATCCTCAACGGCTCGATCACGACGCTGACCGCGCTCGACTATCTGGGCCTGGGCATGCCGCCCGGCTCGGCCTCGCTCGGCGAATTATTGAACCAGGGCCGCAACAATCTGCAGGCGCCCTGGCTCGGCCTGTCGGGCTTCTTCGTCATCTCGCTGATGCTGTCGCTGCTGATCTTCGTCGGCGAGGCGACGCGCGACGCCTTTGACCCAAGGAAGACGTTCCGATGATCGGCGCTCCCCTCCTCACCGTGCGGGATCTGTCGGTTGCCTTCACGCAGGGTGGCAAGGCCAATCTTGCCGTCGACCGCGTGTCCTTCGACATCGCGAAGGGCGAGACGGTGGCGCTGGTCGGCGAATCGGGTTCCGGCAAATCCGTGACCGCGCTTTCGATCCTGAAACTCCTGCCCTATCCGGCGGCGAGCCATCCTTCCGGCGCAATCCATTTCAAGGGCGAAAACCTGATCGACGAGGACGAACGCGATCTCAGGCGCGTGCGCGGCAACGACATCTCGATGGTCTTCCAGGAGCCGATGACCTCGCTCAATCCGCTGCACACGATCGAGCGCCAGATCGGCGAAATCCTGACGATCCACCGCGGCATGAGTACATCGAAGGCCCGGGAACGCACGCTGGAGATGCTGCGCGAGGTCGGTATCCGCGAACCGGAAAGGCGGCTCGGCGCCTATCCGCATCAGTTATCGGGCGGACAGCGCCAGCGCGTGATGATCGCCATGGCGCTCGCCAACGACCCGGAACTCCTGATCGCCGACGAACCGACCACGGCGCTCGACGTCACGGTGCAGGCGCAAATCCTCGAACTGCTCGAGCAATTACAGAGCGAGCGCGGCATGGCCATGCTGTTCATCACCCACGATCTCGGCGTGGTGCACAAGGTGGCGGACCGTACCTGCGTGATGCAAGGCGGCAAGATCGTTGAACAGGGGCCGACGGAAGAAGTCTACAACGCGCCGAAGGATTCCTACACCAAGCATCTGTTGACCGCCGAGCCCAAGGGCAAACCGCCCAGGACCGATCTTGATGCTCCCATCGTGATGCAGGGCGACGACATCAAGGTGTGGTTTCCCATCAAGCGCGGGCTGATGCGCAAAACCGTCGACCATGTCAAAGCGGTCGACGGCATCGACGTGACGCTGCGCGAAGGCCAGACGCTTGGCATTGTCGGTGAATCGGGATCGGGCAAGACGACGCTCGGCCTGGCACTGACTCGGCTGATATCGTCCGAGGGCCACATTTCCTTCGTCGGAAAGAACATCGACGAATATTCCTTCAAGCAGATGCGGCCGCTCAGGAACGAAATTCAGGTGGTGTTCCAGGACCCTTACGGTTCACTCAGCCCGCGACTGTCGATCGCCGAGATCGTGGCCGAGGGTCTGCGTGTGCATGAGCCGGAACTGAGCTTCGAAGCGCGCGACGAGCGCGTCTGCGCCGCACTTTCCGAGGTCGGCCTCGATCCGCAAGCGCGCCATCGCTACCCGCACGAATTCTCCGGCGGGCAGCGCCAGCGCGTTGCGATCGCGCGCGCCATCGTGTTGAAACCGCGCTTCATCATGCTGGACGAACCGACCTCGGCGCTCGATATGAGCGTGCAGGCACAGGTGGTCGATCTGTTGCGCGACCTGCAGCAGCGCCATTCGCTCGCTTACATGTTCATCAGTCACGATCTCAGGGTGGTGCGTGCGCTGGCGAACGAGGTGATCGTCATGCGCAATGGCGTGGTCGTCGAACAGGGACCTTCAGAGCAGATTTTTGACGATCCGCAGACCGACTACACAAAGGCGCTGATGGCGGCCGCCTTCGAACTGAAGACGGCGCCGGGCGGGGCGGTCAGCCAATGACAATTACTGGCGAAAAGGGCCGCATCCTGTTCGCTGTCACCGGCTGGGACCCGGCGGGCTGGATCGATGCCTTCGCGAAAGCCGCACCCGGCCGGCCGGTCGTGCTGGCGCCGGACAAGCCGGACGATCCGACTATCCGCTATGCGACCGTATGGAAGCACAGGCCCGGTGTTCTGACCAACCTGCCCAATCTGAAGGTTGTCTTTTCCGTTGGCGCCGGGGTGGATCACATCTTTGCCGACCCGCAATTGCCCGATGTGCCGATCGTACGCATCGTTGCCGACGATCTGACCATGCGGATGAGCGAATATGTCGTCTGGCAGGTTCTGGATCATTTGCGCCAGGGGCGGCTTTACCGCGAACTCCAGATGAACCATAGCTGGCGCGAAGCGCCACAGCCTGCCGCTGCGGATATCACCGTCGGGATCATGGGGCTTGGCGTTCTCGGCACCGATGCGGCCGAAAAGCTCAGGCAACTCGGTTTCAGGATAACCGGTTGGAGTCGGTCGCCAAAACAGGTCAATGGTGTGGCCTGTTACGCCGGAACAGGCGAATTGGCCGGATTTCTGGGCGCCAGCGATATTGTCGTCGTGCTGCTGCCGCTTACGCCTGACACGAAGGGCATCATCGAACGCGACATGCTTGAGAAAATGAAGCCGGAGACACCTTTCGGCGGGCCGGTACTGATCAATGCCGGGCGCGGCGGGCTGCAGGTCGAAGCCGATATTCTCGAAGCACTCGACAAGAAACCGGGAGAAAAGGGGGCGCTGATGGCGGCAAGCCTCGACGTGTTCGAGACCGAACCGCTGCCTGCTTCAAGCCCGTTATGGGACCATCCGCGGATCACCGTCACGCCGCACGTAGCGGCGACCTCCGACCCGCGCCATCTGGTGCCACAGATCGTGCGACAAATGGCGGATTTCGAGGCTGGAAAGCCCCTGGAAAACCTTGTCGACCGCAAGGCAGGCTATTAAGTCGGGTACCAATATCGTTTCTAATGAAATTGGGTTTTGACAGCGCGCTTGCATGCGGTTATGGGAAGCGCCAAATTCTCCGAAATCGATGAGGTTGATGCCGTGGTAAAAGCGGAACTGGGCACAAAGCGCGTCTGTCCCGAGACCGGCAAGAAATTCTACGATCTGGGCAAGGATCCGATCGTCTCGCCCTATTCGGGCAAGGAATATCCCCGGTCCTTCTTCGAGGAAACGCCGGAAAAGCCGGAAAAGCCGGAAAAGCCGGAGAAGAAGGCAGCCGCCAGCGAGGAAGTCAAGAAGGAAGCGCCGGCTGAAGCTGCAAGCGAGAGCGAAGAAGAAGACGAAAACGCTCCCGAGTTCATCTCGCTTGAAGACGCCGACGAGGACACTGACGACGACGATTCGGACGACGACGAGGAGGCGATCGCCGCCCTGCCCGATGTCGACATCGAAGTCGAGGATGACGAAAGCGACGATGACACCTTCCTGGAAGAGGAGGAGGAAGACGACGATCTTTCCGACGTCATCGGCGATGGCGTGGAAGGCGACGAG
>JAJDOK010000008.1 GCA_022340185.1 Salaquimonas sp.
GAAGCTGGCATAGCCCCTGCTGATCGATTTCAGCCGGTCGTAGAAATCGAACACCACCTCGTTGAGCGGCAGTTCGTAGACCAGCATGGCGCGTTTGCCGACATAGGAGAGGTCGGCCTGGATGCCGCGCCGCTCCTGGCAGAGCTTGAGGATGGCGCCGAGATATTCGTCCGGGGTGAGGATGGTCGCCCTGATCCAGGGTTCGCGGATCTCGGCGATCAGGCTCGGGTCCGGCATGTCGGCCGGGTTGTGCAGCAGCAATTCCTCGCCCGAGGTCATGGTGAGTTCGTAGACGACCGACGGCGCGGTGGCGATGAGGTCGAGGTCGAATTCGCGCTCGAGGCGCTCCTGGATGATCTCCAGATGCAATAGCCCCAGAAAGCCGCAGCGGAAGCCGAAGCCGAGCGCGGCCGACGTCTCCATCTCGAAGGAGAAGCTGGCGTCGTTGAGGCGCAATTTGCCCATGGCGGCGCGCAGATCCTCGAAATCGGCGGCGTCGACCGGGAACAGGCCGCAAAAGACGACCGGCTGGGCCGGCTTGAAGCCCGGCAAAGCGTGGTCGGTCGGCTTCCTGTCCTCGGTGATGGTGTCGCCGACGCGGGTGTCGGCCACTTCCTTGATCGAGGCCGTGATGAAGCCGATCTCGCCGGGACCGAGCTGGTCGGTGATGACCATCTTGGGCGTCATGACGCCGACGCGGTCAACGGGGTATTTCGCGCCGGTGCCCATCATGCGGATCATCTGGCCCTTCTTCAGCACGCCGTCGATGACGCGCACCAGCACGACGACGCCGAGATAGGCGTCGTACCAGCTGTCGACCAGCAGCGCCTTCAGTGGCTTGTCGCGCTCGCCCTCCTTCGGCGCCGGCAACTTGGTGACGATCGCCTCCAGCACCTCGGCGACGCCCATGCCGGTCTTGGCCGAGATGGGGATCGCTTCGGACGCATCGAGGCCGATCACCTCCTCGATCTGCTCCTTGACGCGCTCGGGCTCGGCGGCGGGCAGGTCGATCTTGTTTAAAACCACGACGATCTCGTGGTCGGCCTCGATCGCCTGATAGACGTTGGCGAGCGTCTGGGCCTCGACGCCCTGGCTGGCATCGACCACCAGCAGCGACCCCTCGCAGGCGGAAAGCGAGCGCGAGACCTCGTAGGCGAAGTCGACATGGCCGGGCGTATCCATCAGGTTCAGCACGTAGTGCTCGCCGTTCCTCGCATTGTATTCCAGGCGCACGGTGTTGGCCTTGATGGTGATGCCGCGCTCGCGCTCGATATCCATGGAATCGAGCACCTGCTCCTTCATCTCGCGCTCTTCGAGGCTGCCGGTCATCTGGATCAGCCGGTCGGCCAGCGTCGACTTGCCGTGGTCGATATGGGCAACGATCGAGAAATTGCGGATATGGTCGCGGGGCGTGTCGGTCATGATGCGCTTTTTTGAGAGGAAGATTTCGCCCGCGATGTAGCAGGAAGCGCCAAAAGGGCAAGGGGAAAGGCAGGCGAAGGGACCGAACGATTGCCTCAAAACAGAAGCGAGAGACGCCGATTACGTTAAGTAATTTTAACTATTGGTCTCCATAGTTCGTTCGCCCTGCAAAGCGGGGAATGTGCAGTTGTATGGGGTTCGTCAGGCGATGTCGGATACAGTCGAGAATGATCTCGATCCGGAGTTGTCGCTCATTACCGGTGAATTTCGTGATCCGGCGACAGAAAAGCGTTTCCGCGCCGAACAGCGGGCGGAAAACTTCCGCCAGGCCCAGTTTCTCTTCGCGATGGGCGCCGGCATCAGCGCGCTGCTGCTCGCCCTCAATCTCCTGCTGCCGGTCAGCGCCATCACGATGCAGGATGTCATTCCGCCCAGGCTGGCGGTGATCCTGACCTCGCTGGCCAGCCTGCTTCTTCTCGGACAGATGAAAAGCAAGCTATTCAAACTGCTGCTCGCGGTCTGGGTTGCCGTCATCGCGGTCAGTTCGGCGGTGCTGGTCGAGGTACAGATGCACCTATCCATCATTCCGGTGCTTTTCCTGCCGGCGATCTTCTTTCTCGCGCTGCCGACCCATTTCCTCACAACGGTCATCATGGGCATCGCCTGCACGATCGTCATGCTCGCCGCCTATGCCGCAAGCGGGCCCGATCCCGAAATGGTGATCAGGGTCGTGGCGGCAGCGGCGCTGCTCAGTGTGCTGCTCATCGCGATGCGCAGCAGAACCGGCCGAAAGCTGCGGACAGTCTGGGCGGAAGCCCTCGCACACAAGCGGGCGCTCGCCGAACTTGCCGAGAACCGGCACATAATGGAGCGCCTTTTCAAGGCGGTTCCGGTTCCGCTTGTGATCACCGGTCTTGGCGATGGCAAGATATTGCGCGCGAACGAGGCGGCGGAAAAATTCCTGCAGGTGCCGGAGGGCAAACTCGTCGGACAGCGCATCACCGATTATTACAAGAATCCGAGTATTCGCTCGCGAATGGCCCGCGATATCATCTCGATGAGGCATTTCCGCGAAGCCCAGCTCGAACTGGTGCGCAGCGATGGCGAAGTGCGCACCGCACTGGTGTCGGCCAGCGTGATGGAAGGCGAAAACGATCATGAAGGCACCATCATCGCCGGCGTGATGGACATAACCGACCAGCGCAACCAGGAGCGCCAGATCCGCGCCGCCGAAAGCGAATACCGCAATCTTTTCGAAAACGCCGTGGTGGGCATCTACCGTTCACGGCCCGACGGCACCATGCAGCGCGCCAATCCGGCGCTGGTGCGCTTCAACGGCTACGAGACCGAGGACGAACTCATCGCCGCCGTGAACGACATTTCCGACGAATGGTATGTCAATCCGATACGGCGTGCCGAGTGGCTGCGCCAGATGCATCAGAACGGCCGGGTGACCGATTTCGTTTCGGAAGTCTATCGCCACAAGACGCGCGAAAAGGTCTGGATATCGGAGAACAGCTGGACGGTTTACGACAGCGACGGCGCGCCGGCCTATTACGAGGGCACGGTGGTCGAGGCGACCGACCGCAAGCGCCTCGAGAAAAAGATCGAGCACATGGCGCTGCACGATCAACTCACCAATCTGGCGAACCGGCGATTGCTCACCGACCGTCTCGAACAGGCCTGCTTGCGGGTGCAGCGCTATGGCGGCTACTTCTCCGTCATGTGCCTCGACCTCGACCAGTTCAAGGCGGTCAATGACGCGTTCGGTCATTCGACGGGCGATCTGTTGCTCCAGAAGGTGGCCAAGCGGCTGAGGGCGGCCTATCGCGCAGAAGACACCGTGGCACGCACCGGTGGCGACGAGTTCATCGTGCTGACGGTCGGCATCGGAAATCCGGCAAGGCTGACGCTCGTTGCCGAGCGCGTCGTGAATTCCTTTGAAAAACCGTTCATGCTGAACGGGCGCCCGTTATCGATCGGCATCAGCATCGGCATCGCGGTCGCGCCAATCGACAGCCTGGATCCAAAGGAATTGCTGGCAAAGGCGGATCAGGCGCTGTATCGCGCCAAGAAGGATGGCCGCAACCAGTATCGCTTCTTCAACGAAAGCATCATAGCCCAGGGCAAGAACAAGCTGCTTCTTCTGGAAAAGAACCGGGCGTGAATGGCACGGCTTTGCCGTCGGCCGCAGTTGATGGCATGCTGGATTCATGGGCACAAACGGCAAGCATGGCGGGTTGCATCTCAGGGTCACACTGGGCAACGGCTTTTCGCTCGGACCCGGCAAGGCCGACCTTCTGGCCGGTATCCGTGACACCGGTTCGATCGCGGCCGCCGGCAGGCGCATGAAGATGAGCTACAAACGCGCCTGGACGCTGGTCGAGGCCATGAATGCCGCTTTCTGCGAACCCCTGGTCGAGACCAGCCGCGGCGGGCAGGCGCGCGGCGGCGCCACCTTGACGGCAACGGGCGAACGCGTACTGGCCGGCTACAGCCGGATGCGGCAACTGACCGAAGAAGCAGTGGCCAACGAAGCTGCCGCGCTGGAAAAACTGCTTGCCCGGTGATCCGGTGCCGGCAAATGCGATATGTCTGGATGAATATAACGGTTGACAGGCGATGAGCCGCCGATATGTTTTGGTGAACATTTCGAGGGCAGAGGCCATGACTACCGCGTTGCATCCCTTTTCCCGCCGTCTCGTTCAGGCATTCGGCATCGCACTCCTGACAATCATGTTCATTTCCCGACCGGCCAGTGCCGGGGAAGTGCTGGTCGCCGTGGCGGCCAATTTCACCGATGTCATCAAGGAACTGACGCCGGTCTTCGAAAGCAAGACAGGTAACACACTCACCGTCACCATCGGCTCGACCGGCAAGCTTTATGCGCAGATCAGGAACGGCGCACCGTTCCAGGTGATGCTGGCCGCCGACCAAGCGCGGCCGAAGCGGCTGGAAGAAGAGGGCGGTGCGGTCGCCGGTTCGCGCTTCACCTATGCCGTCGGCAGGCTCACCCTGTGGAGTCCCGACCCGAAGCGTATCGGCGATGATCCGGTTGCCGTGCTGACATCCGACAAGACGCTTCACATCGCCCTCGCCAATCCTGAACTGGCGCCCTACGGCATAGCGGCGAAGGAAACACTGCAGGCGCTCGGTCTGTGGGACACGGTTTCGGACAAGATCGTCATGGGCGAGAATATCGGCCAGGCCTTCGCCATGGTGTCGACCGGCAATGCCGAAATGGGCTTTGTCGCCCTATCCGCGATGCTCGCACCCGGCAACAAGCATAAGGGCAGCCGCTGGGACGTGCCGCCGGAAGATTACGGTGCGATCCGCCAGGATGCCGTATTGCTGAAAGCGGGCGAGAACAGTGAAGCGGCAAAGGCCTTTCTTGCCTTCCTGCAATCCGATGCCGCCCTTGCGGTAATCGAGCGCTACGGATATGGCGTCGAATAGGCGTCGTCGCGGTCGGCGGCGCATCGAAACGAACCGATGACCCTTGCCGATCTCGATCCTCTCTGGCTGACCGTCCGCCTTGCGGGACTGACGACCCTGATTCTGCTGGTAGTCGGCACGCCGCTCGCATGGTGGCTCGCGCACACGCGATCACGGATCAAGTTCCTGGCCGAAGCAGTGACCGCGCTGCCGCTGGTGCTGCCGCCGACGGTGATCGGCTTCTACCTCCTCATCGTGCTGAACCCCAACGCGCCGCTTGGCGCGGCCTGGGTCAATCTTACGGGAAGCACGCTCACCTTCTCGTTTGCCGGACTGGTCGCCGGCTCGATCGTCTATTCGCTGCCCTTCATGGTGCAACCCCTGCAGGGCGCCTTCGAACTGGTCGGACGCCGCCCGCTGGAAGCCGCCGCGACCTTGCGGGCCAGCCCTTTCGACGCCTTCTTCACCGTCGCGGCACCGATGGCGCTGCGCGGCTTCGTCACCGGCGCGGTGCTTACCTTCGCCCATACGGTGGGCGAATTCGGTGTCGTGCTAATGGTGGGCGGAAACATTCCGGGCCGCACCAAGGTCATCTCGATCGCCATCTACGAACATGTCGAGACCATCCAGTACGCACAGGCCCATGCACTGTCGGCGATCCTGCTCGTCTTTTCCTTCCTGGTCCTGATGCTGGTCTACGGGCTGAACCGGCGCTTCCCGGTGCATGTGGTCTAAGCCAATGGTGGAAGTGCTCGATTTCGATGTCGCACTGAAACTCGGCGATTTCTCGCTCGAAATCGCCGATCAGGTGCCGCTCGACGGGATCACCGCGCTGCTCGGCCCGTCGGGCTGCGGCAAGACCACGCTGCTGCGTATCCTTGCCGGGCTGGAGGGCGGCGGCACGGGCCATGTCGCGATTGACGGCGACACTTGGCTCGACAGTGCACGCGGCGTGTTCGTCGCGCCGCACCGGCGCGGAGTCGGTCATGTCTTCCAGGACGCGCGCCTGTTCCCGCATCTGAGCGTCATGGGCAATCTGCATTATGCCGACAGGCGGTCGAGACGTGCCGGCAACGCTGTCGCATTCAACGATGTGGTCGAGGCGCTCGACCTTTCGCCGTTGCTCGCACGCTGGCCTGCCAGCCTGTCGGGTGGCGAACGCCAGCGCGTTGCGATCGCGCGGGCGGTACTGAGCCGGCCGCGCATCCTATTGATGGACGAGCCGCTTTCGGCGCTCGACATGCGGCGCAAGGCGTCGATCCTGCCCTATATCGAATTGCTGCCGCAGCGCTTTTCGATCCCCATCGTCTACGTCACCCATGCGGTGGAAGAGGCCTCGCGGCTGGCAAGCCGCATGATCGTCATGGATGAAGGCAGAAAGCTCGCCGCCGGGCCGGTGAGAGCACTGCTCGAACGGCTCGACCTGCAGCCGGCAACCGGCCATTTCGAGGCGGGTGTCGTGCTTGATGCCACCGTGACCGACCATGATCCGCAGTTTCATCTGACCCATCTGGACTGTCATGGCCAGGCGATCGCGATGCCGCAGGCCGATCTCGATATCGGCGCGACGGCTCGCATCCGTATAAGGGCGCGTGATGTGGCGCTGGCGCGGTCGCGGCCGCAGGACATCTCCATCCGCAATGTGCTCGAAGGACGGATCAGCGAAATCGCCGAGGAAAAGGATACCGCCTTCGCCGAGACGCTCGTTGATATCGGCGGGGCCGGCGTGCGCGCGCGCATTACCCGCGCTTCGGTCGCCGATCTCAGGCTTAAACCCGGCGAGCCGGTCTACGCGCTGGTCAAGTCGATCTCCTTCGACCGTCGTGCCTTCTGATCGCCGTCGGCACGCCACGGCAAATTCACCATCATGCAACCGTCCGGCATCTCGCAATTTTTCCCGTTTGGGCTATGTTCATGTCGAGACGTGTAATTTCGCCTGAAAGTGCGTGCAAACCGGCTTCCCGACCGGTCTTTGCAGGTACTCGACAGCGCGAACCACCGGACCGGACATTTCCGGCACCCGGCGCCATTCATTTGGAGACGCGATGAGTTGGTGGAAACAGGTGGCCGTAGCGGTCATCATCCTCGCGGCAGGAGCCGTGGCGTTGGCGAGGCTTTCGCCGCAGGCGGCAAGCTGGCTGGCGCAGAGCGGCCTGTCGCCGGCGCTGGTCGCTACACTGACCGGCGAGAAATCCGGTGCAAAACCCGGCGGCAAGCCGGCGGGCGGCCTGCGCAATGGCGCGCCTGCCTTCGGACGGACGCCGGGCGGGCGGGAAGTTCTGGTGGTGACCGCACCGGTGACAACCGGGCGGATCAACGACCGCGTGTCGGCGATCGGCGACGGCGAGGCGAACCGCTCGGTGAGCGTCGTGCCGCAATCGACGGGCATCATCACCAGGGTCAAGGTCAAGTCGGGAGACCGGGTGAAGAAAGGCGCGGTGCTGGCCGAACTCGACGCCGAGGCCGAAACGATCGCGCGCGACCGCGCCGAACTGTCGCTCAAGATGGCGCGGGAAAAATACCAGCGCTACGAAAGGCTCGTTGCCACCAAGACGGCAAGCGAGGTGCAACTCACCGAGGCGCGCAACGATCTCGACAACGCCAATCTCGCGCTGCGCGATGCCCAGCTGACGCTGGATCGGCGCGATGTCGTGGCGCCCTTCGACGGCATTGTCGGCATCGTTCAGGTCGAACCGGGCGACTATGTGACGACGCAAAGCCAGATCGTCACGCTCGACGACCGGTCGCAGATCCTGGTCGATTTCTGGGTACCGGAACGCTTTGCGGGCGCGATCAAGTCGGGCCAGCCTGTCGAGGCGATCGCCATTGCCCTGCCCGGGAAGGTATTCTTCGGCTCGGTAGCAGCGGTCGCCAGTCGTATCGACCGCGAAAGCCGCACATTGCAGGTGCGTGCGAAATTCGACAATGGGCGCGACGAATTGCGGCCCGGCATGTCGTTCAAAGTCACCATGAAGTTCGCCGGCGACAGTTTTCCGGCGGTCGATCCGCTGGCGATCCAGTGGAGTTCCAGCGGCGCCTATGTGTGGAAGGAGCAGGGCGGCGTAGCGGTCAAGACGCCGGTGCGCATCGTTCAGCGCAACAGCGACTGGGTGCTGGTGGACGGTCAATTGACGAGCGGCGAACCGCTGGTGATCGAGGGCGTGCAGAGCCTGCGCGAGGGCACCAGGATCAGGGTTGCCGGCGACAAGCCGCGCGCGGCGGGTTCGTGAGCGGCAGATGGCGGGCGAACATTCCAGCCATACGATATCCGACTTCACCGCGCTGTTCGTGCGGCGGCCGGTGTTGGCGATCGTCATCAATCTGCTGATCGTGGTGGCCGGACTGGCGGCGCTGTTCGGCGCCGATATCCGCGAACTGCCGGAAGTCGACAGCCCGGTCGTCACCGTATCAACCACCTACACGGGCGCTTCACCGGAGACGATCGACCGCGAAGTGACGGCACGCATCGAGGGTGCGGCAGGCCGGGTCGCCGGCGTGCGCTCGATCTCGTCGAAATCGACGCTCGGCCGCAGCAGGGTGACCGTCGAGTTCACCGAGGATACCGATATCGACGTCGCGGCATCCGATCTGCGCGACGCCATCAACCGCGTGCAGCGCGACCTGCCGGAGGACGCGGAAGACCCGCGCATCATCAAGGCGGACGACAATGCGCAAGCCGTGATGCGCATCGCCATGACCTCCGACACCATGTCGGTGCAGGACATGACGATCATGGTCGAGGATTCGATCGCCGACCGGCTGGCGGCGGTGCCGGGCGTCGCCGACGTCCAGGTCTATGGCGACCGCGACAAGATTTTCCGCATCGATGTCGACCAGGCGAGGCTTGCCAGCCGCGGCCTGACGGCGGGCGATCTGGCCAATGCGCTGGCCAGCGCCGCCTTCGACGTTCCCGCCGGCTCACTGACCTCGAACTCACAGAACTTCGTCGTGCGCGCCGATGCCTCGATCGACACGCCCGAGGCGTTCGAGAACGTGATCATCAAGGGACATATACGCGTCGGAGACGTCGCCACCGTTACGCTTGGTCCGGACCCGGGCGATTCCACCCTGCGCGCTAATGGCAAGGCCGGCATCGGCATGGGCATATTGCGCCAGGCCGGCTCCAACACGCTCGACATCTCGGAAGGGGTGCGCAAGGCGGTCGACGAAATCCGCGCCACGCTGCCGCCAGGCGTCGGCATCAAGGTGACCAGCGATGACGCGACATTCATCGGCGGCGCGATTCACGAGGTAATCAGGGCGCTACTGATCGCGACCTTCATCGTCATCCTGGTGATCTATCTCTTCCTGCTCGATCTGCGCGCCACGCTCATCCCGGCGATCACCCTGCCGGTGGCACTGAT
The DNA here is from genome assembly GCA_022340185.1 of Salaquimonas sp. Lineage (GTDB taxonomy): Bacteria > Pseudomonadota > Alphaproteobacteria > Rhizobiales > Rhizobiaceae > BOKV01. Next base: position 9,222 of record JAJDOK010000008.1, read on the forward strand.
CGGCGCGATCGCCGGCATCTGGATCGCCGGCTTCTCGATCAACATCCTGACCCTGCTGGCGCTGGTGCTGGCGACGGGCATCGTGGTCGACGACGCCATCGTGGTGCTCGAAAACATCGTCAATCACCGCCATCGCGGACTGGGTCCGCGCGCGGCAGCCGTGGTCGGCACGAGAGAGGTTTTCTTTGCCGTCATCGCGACCACGGCGACGCTGGCAGCGGTGTTCATCCCGATTTCCTTCCTGCCGGGCAAGGCCGGCGGGCTGTTCCGCGAATTCGGCTTCGTGCTCGCCATATCAGTGCTGCTTTCCTCCACCGTGGCGCTGTCGCTGTGCCCGATGCTGGCTTCGCGCATCCTCAACAAGGACAAGGTGGAAAGCGCGCAACCCGGTCTGATATCGAGAATCGGCACACGGGCCGTCGGACTATACGCGAAGATCCTGCGCGCCTGCCTCGCCGCCCCCATCGTCGTCGTCGCCTGCGCGGTCGCGTTCGCGCTGCTCGGCGTCCTCGCGTTCACCACCATCCGTCAGGAACTGACACCGCCGGAAGACCGCGCAGTCCTGCTGTTTTCCGTCTCCACGCCGCAAGGCGTCAGCCTCGATTACACGACCTCGCAACTTCGACGCATCGAGGACATCGTCAAACCCTATGTCGAAAGCGGCGAGGCGGAGAACATCTTTTCGCTTGCCGGGCGCGGCGGCGCCGCCAACAGCGCCTTCGTCGTGCTTTCACTTGCCGACTGGAACAAGCGCAGTCGCAGCCAGCAAGAGATCGCAGCCGAGATCACCCGCAAGCTCGATACCGTTCCAGGTGCCCGGATCTACGCCATCCAGCCCAACAGTCTCGGCATTCGCGGCGCCGGTTCCGGCTTGCAAATCGCGCTTGCCGGCGACGACTATGGCGATCTGGCGGTAGCCGCCGACAAGCTGGTGGAGCAGATGCAGGCCGATCCCCGGTTCGGCCGGGTGCGGCTCTCCTACGAAACGACACAGCCGCAGCTTTCCATTTCGGTCGACCGCGACAAGGCCTCCGATCTCGGCATCAACATCTCCGGGCTCTCCACCGTGGTGCAGGCGATGCTGGATGGCCGCTCGATCGGCAGCGTGTTCATCAAGGACCGCTCGGTCGACGTGAAGCTGGTCTCGACTTCCAATCCGATCAACGATCCCACCGATCTTGAAAACATCTTCCTGAGGACCGGAGACGGGCGCACCGTACCGATATCGGCGATCTCGAAGCTGGAAGAGCGCGCCGTGGCGCCCTCGCTGCAGCGTGAACAGAAAATGCGGTCGGTCGCGATCACCGCCAGCCTGACGCCCGATTTCGCCCTACAGAGCGCACTCGACCGCGCCAATGAGATGGCTGCACCGCTGCTGCCGCCGGGCGCGCGCGTCATTCCGCTGGCGGAAGCGGCAACGCTCAACGAGACTTCTTCCAGCATGGCGCGCACCTTCGGCTTCGCCATTGTTGTGGTGCTGCTGGTGCTCGCGGCACAGTTCGAGAGTTTCGTTTCCGCCTTCATCATCATGTTCACCGTGCCGCTCGGGCTTGCCTGCGCCATCTTTGCGCTGTGGTTCACCGGCACCAGCCTCAACGTCTACAGCCAGATCGGCTTCGTGCTGATGGTCGGCATCATGGCCAAGAACGGCATCCTGATCGTCGAATTCGCCAACCAGCTGCGTGACCGAGGAATGAGCGTACGCGATGCCATCGAGGGGGCGGCCATAAGGCGCCTGCGACCCGTGCTGATGACGATGATCGCGACCATCGTCGGCGGCCTGCCGCTTGTGCTGGCGCATGGCGCGGGTGCGGAAGCGCGCATCTCGCTCGGCTGGGTGATCGTTGGCGGGCTGGGGCTTGCGACTTTCGCGACGCTGTTCGTCACGCCGGTCGCCTATCTGATCTTCGCGCGGTTCTCCACGCCGCAGGCCGAAGAAGCCGACCGGCTGCAGCACGAGCTGGAAGACGCCGCGAAAGGCGCGGCGCCGGCGGAATAGTTGCCGCGGTCAAATCCGCGACACCGAACGGTTGTTCGCTGAAGGCGTGTGATGCGGCTGTCTTGACAATGGCAATCCGTGGCGGCCAGCTGTTGCGATCATCGGGGATCGGCCATGATCTGTAGTCACAAAGGCCAGAGGGGAAAGCGAGGGACAATTCCGGCGCCGGTCTCGATTGGCCTCCTTGCGCTCGGCGCGCTGCTTGCGACAAATCCGACCCTCGCCCAGGAAATTCCGGTGCCGACGCCGCGACCGAAATTCGATGCGCCGGTCGAATCCGTGCAGGAACCGTCGCAAACGCCGCATTCGGAAACAAGCGTCGAAGCGCGAATGGGCGTTCCACCCGTCATCCACCAGATCGCGTGTCCTGCCCTGAGAACGGGACAGGTGCGCGGCAAGCTGCTGGCGCCGGTCCATGACGGCGCGTGCGGTTCGGACTCGCCGCTGCAGATCGAAGCCGTCTCCGAGGTGAAACTCACCGGCGAACCGCTGTCGACCTGCGCCATGGCGGAAGGCCTCGCCGCCATGAGCGAAGCGGCGAAGAAGGCGGCGCAGGACATTCTGGGCACGGAACTTGCGGCGATCGTAACGGGACCGGGCTATGAGTGCCGCCGGCGCAACCGGGCGGCTACCGGCAAATTGTCGGAACACGCCTTCGCCAATGCGCTCGACATCGCCGGTTTCAAACTCGCCGACGGCAGGCAGGTGACGGTGGAAGCCGACTGGCCGCATCTGCCCCCCGCCGAGCCCTTGGCCGAACCGGCCGCCGAAGGCGAGGAAGCGCCAACGAACGACGAGGCAAAGCCCGCGCCTGCCAGTGAACGCGCGGCAACGCCGGAAGCGAAATTCCTGGTGGCGGTGCGCGATGCGGCCTGCGGAATTTTCACCACCGTGTTGAGCCCGGATTCAAACACCGCGCATCATGCGCACCTGCACTTCGATCTTGGCTGCCACGGCAGGGATTGCACCTATCTGATTTGCGAGTAGGGGTGGATGAATCGGGCTGCTGAGCGGACAAATTGACCAAACTCGGATCGCCGCGATATCGCAAATGCGAAGTCCCAACGTTACGATCCATATGAGGAAATGAAGGTCACGGCCTCTGAGTGCAAATCTTGTGGCCTTACCGGTTCGGATGGACCTGAGCCCGTTCAAAGTGCGTTGCATCGATGAGACGCGTATGTAATATTAATCTCCAATGCATCCAAATGCACACTGAATTTCTATTTTTCTTTAAACCTTAGCTTTCGAATGCATCTAACAATAAGGATTAGATCAATGAATTACCTAACGAATATCGGAATATTTTGCACCAAAAGCTTCTTGCTCGCCCTTTCAATATTTATGTTATCGCCAGTATCAACAGCACTTGCTAAAGGCAAAAATGTAAATGACACAGCCGGTATTTTTTATCTTGCACTATGCCGCTCCTCTGTGGATACGAAGAAAAATCCAAAAGATCAGGATAATGTTAATCAGAGCTGAGGTAATAGTTGCTGTTAAAAAAAAGAATGTTATTGTGTAGAATACCTAAGAGGTAAGAATTATTGTACAAAATACCCATATTCTAGTGTGCCTCGCTTTGATAAATCAAAAATTGAAAATCCAGCAAATAAACTAGCTCCGAAGCGCGATCAAAATAAATTACACGATCATCGTAAGATTCCGGGTGGAACTATTATTACTCCAAATAATTAGGGTAAATTGCTCGACATTCTTTATTTTCAATGAATGTCGAGCAAAATTAACTCGTGAACCAGCAACATAGTACGGCGATCGCCGCCCGTAATTGGAGCGCAGCGAATGCCCATTAAGGGCCAAACTTTCACATTCGATTGCTTTGGGAATATCGCATCTGCGACATTGATCGAATGTCGTGGAAGGGGCTCAAAGCGGTATTTGGGGTTCCGCCGGTTTACCGATCCTCATCCTCCTTGCCGGCCGCCTTTTCGCGGCTCGCCCTTTCGCGCAGCACGTCGATTTCGGAAACCTTGCCGCTCCAATTGATCTTTCTGTAGTCGAAACCGTGCTCGATGGTCGGCTTGATCACCTTGAAATAGGGCGACAGGTCGAAATCGCGCGGCGTGAACAGCGAGTGGTGACGGATGTGCATGATCTCGGCGCGCGAATAGCGTGAATCGGCGTGCGCCCGGCCCGGGGCATGGGTGATTTCCGGCAGGATGGGATAACCGACCGATTGGAATGCCTGGGCGATGAGCGAGGAGCAGATCGCACGCGTGGGATCGCCCGAGCCCAGTGCGATCATGCGCCGGCGCAAGCGCGAAGGCACTGGAATGGGGAAGAAATAGCGCAACAGGTCGAAAATGTTGCTCAGATCGTATTTCGTACCGAGTTTGGAAACCATGAAATCGACGATGCGTTTGCGGTCTTCGTCGGTCAAGCCAACGGGACGGCAGATGCGTGTGTTGTAGGTCGCATAGCGCGACAGCGGCACGGCGATGCAGCCCTCACCGATATTGGCCTCGATGAGACGGGGACGCTCGCCACCTCCCGGGAGACGCGGCAGGGCGTGACCGACATAGAAGGCGGCATGGCTCCAGGTTGAATTGGTGAGGTATTTGATGGTCGAGGAGATGAACTGGTTGCCTTCGACCAGAAGGATATCGCCGGGCTGCAGCGTCGCCCACAGCGTGTCGTAGTCGGACGGCGTATAGGGTTCATAGCCGGAGACCTGTTTGGTCAGCAGGCCGACGAGGCGATGGCCCAGCCGGTCGGTCCATGAGTCCACACCTGTCATCGTAACAGCCAATTCCTTTCGCGGGCGGATTTGTCGCGGAAATGCCGCCGGGCGTCAATCGGACCGGTACCGGCGCCCTGCCGCAGTCAACCGACGGGACACATTGCCGGCTGTGTGGCCGCGCGGACGCCGCATTTATGGACAAGAGCTTGAGCGGGCGTCAGCCCGGCAGTCGGGATATGTGTCGAGACTGGGGCGAAGATTGTGCGGGTTGTCACACCGCAAGCAAGGATAGGCAGACTTGCAAGGCCAGGCGATGACGTGCCGCATTATTTCATTGCCGGCGCGCTACTCATCCATGTGCTGCTGCTGTTCCTTTTGGGCCGGCTGGTCCCGGCCCGCCTGCCGCCCATGCCGCGCGAAGAGTCCGTCATCGTGCAGATCGTGGCGGAGGCACCACCTCCACCGCCAAGGCAGGTTCCGCAAACTGCAAGCCTGCCGACTCCCGTGACGCCTGAACCTTCCCCGCCGGCGGCGGATGCCGACGGCCTGACCCAGGCAAGCCGCACCTATGCCTCGAAGGTGCTGGCCGATCCCCGCAGCGCCAATGCGCGGGCGGCGCTGCCGCTGCTCGCCGTCGACGAGCGCCTGATCCAGCTGTGCAATATCGAGGCGATGGAACAGGTGCGGCTCGCCGAAGCGAAGCTCGTGCCGGAAGCGGTCGTCGCCTATGCCATGGCGGACATGGAAATGGGACGCTACACGCTGTTTGCCCGCGGCGGCGCGTTCCGCGCGGGGCGGCACTGGTACAATATCGCCTACAAATGCACGGCACAGCCGGATTTCGGCGGCGTCACATCCTTTGCCTTCAAGGTCGGCGAGGAGATTCCCGAGAACGAATGGGCGAGCCACAATCTGGCGCTGGATATCGGGCATCTGGATTGACTAGCCAACCGGTTTGAGGATTGGCTGGGGACCGGCTGGAAAGCCCCCATTGACTTGCCTGCGACCGTCTCTACATTGGAATCGTTCCAAACAAAGTGGTCTCATGCTATCCAGTTTCATCAATCGCGGACGGCGTCCCTTCGACAGCCTGACCGAGCAGGAAATCCTCGCGCTTGCAATCTCTTCGGAAGAGGATGACGGACGCATCTACCAGTCCTATGCGCGGTGGCTGCGTGACGACTATCCCGACACGGCGAAGATGTTCGACGAGATGGCCGAGGAGGAAGCCCAGCACCGCGACTGGCTGATCGAACTGCATCGCGAGAAGTTCGGCGAAACCATCCCGCTGATCCGCCGCGAGCATGTCAAGGGTTTCTACGACCGCAAGCCGGACTGGCTGGTCAAACCCTATGGCGTCGACGAGGTGCGCAGGCAGGCTGCCGAAATGGAGGAACAGGCCTGCCGCTTCTACGCCGCGGCCGCGCGCAAGACGAGCGACGCTGGCATCCGCAAATTGCTGGGCGATCTGGCGCGCGCCGAGGCCGGCCATATCGGTACGGCCATGCATGCCCAGAAGGAGCATGTGCCGCAAAGCGTGGAGGAGGCCGAGCGCGCCGCCGAACACCGCAATTTCGTGCTGACCTATGTGCAGCCGGGCCTGGCCGGGCTGATGGATGGCTCGGTATCGACGCTGGCGCCGATCTTCGCCACCGCTTTCGCCACCGAAAACACCTGGACCACCTTTCTCGTCGGCATCGCGGCGTCCGTCGGCGCCGGCATCTCCATGGGCTTCACCGAAGTCGCCTCCGACGACGGCGTCATCTCGGGGCGCGGCTCACCGATCAAGCGCGGGCTGACGACCGGCATCATGACGGCGCTGGGCGGACTGGGCCACGCGCTGCCTTATCTCATTCCCCATTTCTGGACGGCGACGTCGATCGCGATGGTCGTCGTCTTCGTCGAATTGTGGGCAATCGCCTTCATCCAGAACCGCTACATGGAAACGCCCTGGGGCAAGGCGATCTTCCAGGTCGTACTGGGCGGCGCGCTGGTCTTCGCCGCAGGTGTAGCGATCGGCGGGGGTTAGACCGGTTTTGGTTTCGGCCTTCGGTTGACCAGCCAGATGCCGAGACCGACCAGCGCCAGCGCGACAATGATGTTGGCGGACAGCGGCTCGCCCAATATCAGCCAGCCGAAGGCGACGCCGAAAACCGGCGACAGGAAGGCGAAACTCGCCATGTCGGACGCCGGATAGATCGACAGCACCCAGAACCAGACCATGAAACCGATGGCGACGATGCCGATCGCCTGGAAGGCGAAGACGGCCCACAGCGCCGGTGACATGTCACGAATGGCCGGACCGAACGCCGGTGCGATCAACAAGAGGATCGGCGCCGAAACGAAGAGCTGGTAGACAAGCTGAACATCGGGAGCGAGGCGCGAGAACTTCGTCACCCGCGTAGTAAGTGTGATGGAGGCCCAACCCGTTGCGGCGATCAGGGCCATCATGTCGCCCAACAGCGCGTTCTCGGTCGCGGGATGGGTGTTGCGTGCGAGTGCGACGACCACGCCTGCGACCGCAAACACCAGTCCCGCCATGCGCCTCGGTGTCAGGCCTTCGCCCGGGATCAGGAAATGCGCGCCGAGCGAGACCCAGATCGGCATCGAGTAAAACAGGACCGAGGTACGCGTCACCGAAGTATAGTCGAGCGCCTTGAACAGAAGCAGGAACTCGAAGGCGAAGATGACACCGGTGATGACGCCGAATTTCAACGTGCCGTCACTGAACGAAATCCTGCGGCCGCGCCACAGCACATAGGCAAGCACCGGAACAAAGGCGACCGTCGAGCGAAGGCCGGCCTGGAAGACCGGGTTCATGCCGTGATTGACAAGCTTCATCAACACCTGGTTGAGGCCGAGCAGGGCCGAGAAGACGACCAGCAGCGCTGCGCCCAGCGCGTCGATGCGGTCCTTGCGGACGGGCGGCGTGTGGGCGTTCAAACCATGCTCCTCAAACAGCCGAAGAAGTCAGGGCGCCGGAACCGGCGCGCAGGCGGGATTTTCGTTTTATGGGGTCGGCACAGAAGCGGCAAGTAGCACATAAAACCCCTCATCCTGAGGTGCGGAGCGAAGCGAAGCCTCGAAGGGTCAGGGGTTTTGGCAACGACCGGGCCACCCTCGCCCCTCGAGACGGCCCTGCGGGCCTCCTCAGGATGAGGGTGGATCGGTACATGACCTGCTTCACGCCGCCCCTCAGCCAATCCCGACCAGGTCGCCTGCGATCCTGAGCAGCAGCGCGATGTCCTGCGGCCGCGACAGGCGGTGGTCGCCGTCCCTGACCATCGTCACCGTGACGTTGTCCGATGGCAGGTGTTCGGCAAGCTTCATGGCGTGCTGGTGCGGCACGTCCGGGTCCTTCATGCCCTGGACGATGTGAACGGGGCAGCCAATCTCGATCGGACCGGTCATCACCCTGCTCCTTTCGCCGTCCTCGAACAGCGCGTGCGTGTAGATGTTGGGTTCGTCGGAATATTGCGACGGCTCCTCCAAATAACCTTTCTCCTCGATTTCACGCTTTTGCGCATCGGAAAGTTTCGGCCACATCAACTCATGGGTGAAATCGGGCGCCGGCGCGATCAGCAGCATGGCGGCGAGCCGCTCCATCTCTCCGCGCCTTTTGAGTTCACGCGCCATCAGCAGCGCGACCCAGCCGCCCATGGATGAGCCGACCAGGATCTGCGGGCCGTCTGTGAAGGCATCGAAGACGGCAAGGCTTTCCTCCGTCCAGCGCGAAATCGTGCCGTCACGGAATTCACCGCCCGACTCGCCATGGCCGGAATAGTCGTGCCGGCAGCAGGCAAGGCCTTTTTCGCCGCACCATTCGTCGAGCGCCACGGCCTTGGTGCCGACCATGTCGGAGCGATAGCCGCCAAGCCAGACGAAGCCCGGAGTTCTTCCTTCCCGCCGCCGAACGGCGATGTCGCGGGCGTCGGCGCCGACAACCAGATGCTCGACATTCATGAAGGCTTATCCTTTCCGGACCGCCACAATGACGGCAGCCCTGATTTTCGCATGATTTCAGGATCGATTTATGCTAATGGAACCCGCTGCCGGCCCAGGAGGCTGTTTTCAGGCGACGCTTTAAGGCGTCCGTGATGGCCGGGCAGGCTTAATCGCATCAAACCGAAACGGCACAGGAGTACACGACCATTCGCCGACCGCATAGGGCGCCAGCGCCAACCAAGGAGGGGCCAAGAGCCAATTCCGAAATCCGCGTTCCCCAGATCCAGCTGATCGACGCTGAGGGCCAGAACCGGGGAATCCTGGACACAGACGAGGCACTCGCCATCGCCGAACAGGCGGGACTTGACCTCGTCGAAATCGCACCCAACAACAATCCGCCGATCTGCAAGATCCTCGACCTGGGCAAATACAAGTACCAGGCGCAGAAGAAGGCTTCCGAGCAGCGCAAGAAGCAGAAGACTCAGGAGGTCAAGGAGATCAAGATGCGGCCGAACATCGACGTGCACGACTATGAAGTGAAGATGCGCTCGGTGAAGAAGTTCCTGGAGGAGGGCGACAAGGTCAAACTGACCATGCGCTTCCGCGGCCGCGAGATGGCGCACCAGGAACTGGGCCTCGAAGTCTTGATGAAGGCGCGTGACGAGATCGCCGAAATCTCCAAGGTGGAATCGGAACCGAAGATGGAAGGGCGCCAGATGATGATGGTGGTCGCTCCGGCGAAGTAGGGCTTCGGCCTTTTACCGTTCTCAAGAACCAATCAGGACCCGCCGGAGAAATCCGGCGGGTTTTTCGCGGCTGCGCAGACCGGCAAAGCTTACGAATAGCTGACAGTCTCGATAAGCGGAATGTCAGCATGAATCACATATGTTCGTCGATGTGACGGTCAATCTGCACGGAAACCTCGACGGCGAAGCCCAAATCCGTGTTGTTGACCACGATCATAGCATTGGCGTTTTCCGCGGGACTGGCCCCCAGACTTTATGATGGCGGCAATTTCCACGAGGGAGGAATCGCCGATGCAAACGAGAACGACGACTTCGGACTGCTCAACTCCGCGAATGACGACCTGCGGATGACAGTTCAAGTGCCACCGGCGGAGACGGCAAAGATCGTAACGGCAGTGGTGAAGGTGAAGTCGGTGGTGAAGATAACGGTGCGTGCGGCGGCCGCAACTCAACCGGCTTACTGGTCAATCCGAGGCGAAGATCGCGTTCTGGTTGACACAGCAGGGAGGCTTTCGACACCGGGACGTGCCCAAACCGCCATCGACCGATGGCCCCACACGGTTGGCGGAAGGCACCCAGCGACCGGAGCGGTAACGCTCCGGTCGCTGCTTCGTCGAGAAACCCGTCGTATGTTCAGCAGTCAAAATCGGGAAGAGCGCCGTATGGTGCAGCAATTGACCGCGTCATCGAGGCTGACGCAAGATCGGTAGTGCCCAAACGGATAGACAATCCAGACCATGAACCTTCCTCGTCGCCAATTCCTGATCTCCCTTCCTCTTCTGGCGGTCCCCGTTCACGCCCGGGCCGACAATGAGGGCAAGGGCGGCGATAGAGGGGGGAACGGAAAGGGGAACGGCGGCGGCAACGGAAAGGGGAATGGCGGCGGCAACGGAGTTGGGAACGGCGGCGGTAACGGAGTAGGGAACGGTGTCGGTAACAGAGCGGGAAGCAGCCCCAACAGCGCAAGCAACAAGAACCGCTCGCTCGATCATGACAAAGCACGCGAAGCCGTGCAACGTGGCGATGTCATCGCCCTGAACGAAGCACTCGGTATCGTCGAGGAGAACATCGAAGGTCGAGTAATCGACATCGACTTGAAAAGGACGCTGTTTGGATATGTTTATACATTTAAGGTGAAAGCCCGATCGGGCCGCATCGCAACGGTGCGGATGAATGCGCGAAACGGCAGACTCTTCACCCGCTAGGCCGCGCACTCGTGGGGGGGACGGGATAATGCGGATACTGGTCGTCGAAGACGAAAGAGCGATCGCAGAACATATCGGCGCCGTCCTTCATACCAGCGGTTTCATGGTCGAGCATTGCGACAACGGACCCGAGGCCTGGGAACTCGGTGGTACCGAGGATTTCGACGTGATCATTCTTGACCTCGGCTTGCCCGGCCTTGACGGACTGACGCTATTGAAACGATGGCGCAGCGAGGGGGTCGAAACGCCGGTCATGGTGCTGACGGCGCGCGGTAGCTGGATGGAGCGCGTCGATGGTTTCGACGCCGGTGCGGACGATTACCTGCCAAAGCCCTTCCGCAACGAAGAACTGCTCGCACGATTGCGTGCCTTGCTGCGACGTGCAGGACAGCTCGCACCAACCATGCGCACTGCCGGACGGCTGGCGGTCGACCAGCGGACCATGCGCGTCGAGCTCGATGGTCGGCAAATCCCGGTCACGCCCGCCGAATACCGTGCGATCGAGAAACTGGCAACCGCCTCGGGATCGGCTGTTCCGGCGAAAGAACTGTCAAAAGCTGTCCACGGTCACGACGAGGGTTCGCGCAACGCCCTGGAGGTCCTGATCAACCGGCTGAGACGCAAATTGGGTCCCGGAATCATCCTGACACGACGCGGATTCGGTTATTATCTTTCGGATGAGACGAAATGATCCGCTCGCTGCGTATCCGGCTGCTGCTGGCCGCCGCGGTGCTGGTTTCACTGGCTCTGATCATTGTCTGGATCACGCTTTCCGATCTGTTCCGGCGCCAGATCGCGCTCGAATATGAGCGCCAGCTCACGGGGGTGATTGACACGCTGGCTGCCAGTGCCGAAGTCTCCGGCGGCAAATGGAGACTTACGCGGGAGCTAACCGATCCACGCTATACGATTCCCGCAAGCGGCCATTACTGGCAGATCGCCGGCGCCGACGGCCAGCTGTTGCGCTCGCGTTCCCTGTGGGACAGCGACCTGAACCCAACGGATGCGCGCGCCACCTCCTTTTCCGATCTTGTCGAAATGACCGGTCCCGACGGCAAGCCCGTCATCAGTATCAGCCAGAACATCACATTGGGCGAAGCAGCGGACAGCACGCAACTAACGGTGACGGTGGCTACCAGTCGGGCGGAGTTCGATCACGCCAGCGACGAATTCTCCTCGCGCCTGGGCATCATGCTTGCGATAACCGGACTGGCACTTGTTGCCGCTTCGGCGCTGCAGGTGACGATCGGCCTGCTGCCACTCGGTACACTCCGGCGTGAGGTGGCGCGCATCCGTTCAAACGCGGCCTCGCGCATGAGCGAAGCCGGCCCGAGCGAAACGCAGGCGCTGGTGCGCGAGATCAACGACCTGCTCACAGCGAGGGAAGATGCTGTCGAAAAGGCCCGTCAGCGTGCCTCGGATCTGGCGCACGGCCTGAAGACGCCATTGACCTTGATGGCACAGATTGTCGAGCGCATGTCTGCCAGGCGCGATGACGGTATGGCAGAGGAAATGCATGAGCAGATCAGCATTATTCGAAAGCGCGTCGATCGGCAATTGGCGCTCGCGCGCATGGCAGCAGTGCATACCGGCTCGACCGACGTGACGGAGGTGACCGGCAAGCTCGTCGAGATCATGCGCCGGATCTCCGAAGGTGACCGCGTCTTATGGGAGACGAGCTTGCCTGACGGACTGGTGGCGGCGGCCGACGCGACCGATTTTTCCGAAGCGCTTGGCAATGTGCTCGACAATGCACGCAAATGGGCAAAGTCACGGGTCGAGATTTCATCGGCCGAAACGGCCGACCGAATCTCCATTTTTGTCGATGACGACGGAACGGGCGTGACCGAGACCGAACGCGAGCGTATTCGCGAACGCGGACGTCGGCTGGATACACATGACAGCGAAACGGGGCTCGGGCTTGCCATTTGCAGCGACATTGTCGAAGCCTATGGCGGTGATCTCGATATTGATCGCTCAGCGCTTGGCGGACTCAAGGTGACATTGACATGGCCACGTCAGGCGCAGGCCTGAGCGATTCCTATTGCGATACAGGCGTCGTTTGCTGGCGATAGATCGCGGTAGCAAGGTGCAACAGTTCCTCGCGTACGAGATTGCCGGACAAGGCATAGCCATAGCCGTCGTCAATCCAGTAGAACGTGCCGATGCCGTTCTCCTGCTCGAAACGGAAATTGGTGCCCTTGTGCGAAGGGCTGGTCGCGATGGTCACCGTCAGCCTGTCGCCTGCCTTGTCCTCGTACATCAGCATGGCTCCGGGCTTGCCGTCGAAGGTGACAAGCCTGCCACCGACCAGCCGGAAATTTTCCGCGCGCAGATCAGGCGCGGCAAGTTTGCGGCCGATACGCTTGCCGAGCCAGGCGACAAGATGGGCTTCCTCGTCAGCCCCGACCTCGACGGGGTGGCGCACCTCGCTCGCATAGACCAGATAATTCGTCCTGGAGGCGCGTGGCAGGGTTTCGACATAGACGGTGGGCTGCGTGGCGAGATAGGCGTTTACCCCGTAGCCAACAACGCCGCCCGACACGAAGAGCGCGACACCGGCAGCGATCCCGCGCAGGTATTTCCAGTTGCCCGCAGAGGCACTTTCTCCCCGTCCGGCACGCTTTTGGAGCGCGGCGACCAGTCTGCGGTCGGCTTCACCGTCGCGATCGTCTTCACGGAACAGATCGCGGATCGCCGCGCTTCCGGCGCGCCATCTTTCGACTGTCGCCTTTTCCTGCGGATGCGCATCGAGCCATTGCAGCACCTGTGCCTGGCGTTCGGCGGAAAGCTGGCCGTCGACAAGCGCATGCAGTTCATCTTCGGACACCGTTTGCCGGTTCTTGTCACTCATCAACTTCTCCGCAGTTCGACAACATTGTCGCCGTTCAACATCGTATCCAGCGACCGCCTCGCCCGCGACAGGCGCGACATCACCGTGCCGACGGGAATGGACAGCAGCGCGGCAACTTCCTCATAGGAAAAGCCCTCGACGACAACGAGCATGAGCACGACGCGCTGATCGGCCGTAAGCCTGCCGATCGCGGCACGCAGGCCGAGTTGTTCGACCGGGTCGCCCCGTGCGGTGTCGGGAACATTGGCCTGCCAGTCATCGATAGGCAGCGTGACAGGCGCGGTGCGGCCGCGCCGCAGATCATTGCGATACTGGTTGACCATGATGGTCGTCAGCCAGGCGCGCAGATTGTCGCCGCGCCAGGAAGCGCGCGCGGCAAGGGCCCGCATCATGCTGTCCTGGACAAGGTCGTCTGCTTCAACCGAATTGCGACACAGGCTGCGGGCGAAACGCCGCAGCCCCGGCAACAAGGCGACGATCCTGTCGCCAAAATCCTTCATTGGCCGCTCCCCCGGAAACGGAGGGCACAGACGCGCCTCCGTTTCCACGCACTGGCGGACTGCCGCTTCAGATCATGGACGGGCAAGGTTCCATTTGCCGCCAACGCCATCGCCGGTGGTGTCGCCCGATTTGGTGTCCTTGATCCAATAATAGAGCGGCATGCCGTCCTTGGCCCATTGTTTTGTGCCGTCGGTGCGTTCGACGAGGGTGAAGCCGCCTTCTGCCATGTCGCCGTCGCCGGCCAGGAAGGGCGGCCAGTTCTGGGCGCATTTGTCGTAGCAATTGGAGGTGCCGGGCGTGTCGGCGGTGAAGGTGTAGAGCGTCATGCCCTTTTCTCCGGCAAGGACATCGCCCTTGTCGGTGGAAACGGTGGCCGGCCCGGCCGCAAAGCTCGCCGAGGTCATCGCCATCAGGGCGAAGGTCGAAAGGATGATCTTTTTCAAGGAAATGCCTCCCTTTGTAAGATGCCAGAAGGGAAAGCCGGAATTGGCTTCCCGGACATTGGACACGCGGCGGCGGCGAATTATTCCCTGACAATAATGTTTTCTGCCGATCGCCGCCCGTACGGATGGTAGTGCCGGAGCGTTTGCCACCCCTTGCGCTCTTTCCCCCTCGGCTGTATATACCCCGCGCGGTCGCCTGGCAGGGCATGCCATGGCGACCAGACAAGCGAGGCACCGCTTTTCCCGGACACGGGTGGCCCTTCGGGGTTGGTCAGCGGTGCTTTTTGATTTCCGCCAGGCCACGGCAAGTGAATGCGTGAGCGGAAAGCCAACCAACAAGGAAAACCGCGAAATGCCCAAGATGAAGACCAAATCGAGCGTGAAAAAGCGCTTCAAGCTGACCGGCACCGGCAAGGTGAAGGTCGCACAGGCCGGCAAACGGCACGGCATGATCAAGCGTTCCAACAAGTTCATCCGCGATGCACGCGGCATGACGGTCCTGTCCGATCAGGATGCGAAGATCGTCAAGAAATACCTGCCTTACGGGCGGGGCTGAACGGCTAGGGAGACAAGATCATGGCACGCGTAAAGAGGGGCGTAACCGCCCATGCTCGTCACAAGAAGGTTCTGAAGAAGGCGAAGGGCTTTTACGGCCGCCGCAAGAACACCATCCGCACGGCGAAAGCCGCCGTCGACCGTTCGATGCAGTACGCCACGCGCGACCGGCGCGCCAAGAAACGCTCGTTCCGCGCGCTGTGGGTACAGCGCATCAATGCGGCGGCGCGCGACAACGGGCTGACCTATGGCCGTCTGATCGACGGACTGACCAAGGCCGGCGTCGAGGTCGACCGCAAGGTGCTTTCCGACATGGCGATCCACGAGCCGGAGGCTTTCACCGCCGTGTGCGACAAGGCCAAGGCGGCTCTCGCCTATCTGAAAGACACGACACCGGGTGCTTTTGAAGCCGCTGTGCGATAAGGCAGGCGCTTCCCAGGCATTGGAAATACGAATTCGGGACCCGCGCCGGCCGCTGAGGCTGGCGCGGGTTTTTTCTTGAACGAGAACGACGGAAGCAGGGACAATGTCGGCGATCGACACACTGGAAAAGCAGATCATGGACGCCGTCGGCGCGGCGGACGACGAGGCGGCGCTCGAAGCGGTGCGTGTCTCCGCGCTCGGCAAGAAGGGTTCGGTGACCGAGCAGATGAAGCGGCTCGGCGCGATGAGCCCGGACGAGCGCAAGGAGATGGGACCGCTGCTGAATGGCCTGAAGGACCGCATCGGCGAAGCGCTCGGCGCGCGCCGCGAAGTGCTCAAGCGCGCGGCGATGGCAACAAGGCTGGCGGAAGAAAAACTCGACGTCACCCTGCCGGTGCGCCCCTCGCCGACCGAGACGGGCCGCATCCACCCGATCAGCCAGGTGATCGACGAGATCACCGCGATCTTCTCCGACATGGGCTTCACCATCGCCGAAGGCCCGGACATCGAAACGGACTATTACAATTTCACCGCGCTCAACTTCCCTGAAGGCCATCCGGCGCGCGAGATGCACGACACCTTCTTCATGCGGGAAAAGGAAGACGGCGAACGCCTGCTTCTGCGCACCCACACTTCACCGGTGCAGATCCGCACCATGGAGGCGCAGCAGCCGCCGATCCGCATCGTCATTCCGGGCAAGACCTATCGCTGCGATTCCGACGCAACCCATTCGCCAATGTTCCATCAGCTCGAGGGGCTTGTCGTCGACAAGGTGACGACGGTGGCGCACATGAAATGGGCGCTGCACGAATTCTTCCGCGCCTTCTTCGAGGTCGAGGATGTCGGCATGCGCTTCCGCCCGTCCTATTTCCCCTTCACGGAACCCAGCCTCGAGGTCGATATCCAGTGCGACCGATCCAGGCCCGGCGAAGTGCGCTTCGGCGAGGGCAATGACTGGATGGAGGTGCTGGGCTGCGGCATGGTGCACCCGAACGTGCTCCGGTTCGGCGGGCTCGACCCGGACGAATATCAGGGTTTCGCCTGGGGCATCGGCATCGACCGCCTCGCCATGCTGAAATATGGCATGCCGGATCTCAGGGCCTTCTTCGACGCCGACGCGCGCTGGCTGTCGCATTACGGCTTCCGCCCGCTCGATATCCCGACACTGTTCGGGGGGCTCTCGTCGTGAGCGATCTGCACGACGATGCCCATCGGGGTGGCTGCCGTTGCGGGGCGATCCGGTTCGCCGCCGACGACGAGCCGGAACATGTCAGCTATTGCCATTGCGCCGACTGCCGCAAGGCGTCCGGCGCGCCGGTTTCCGCCTTTGTCGGCTTCGCGACGCAGAGCGTGAAATTTTCCGGCGAAAAACCAGCGACCCATATCAATGGCGAGGTGACGCGCTCCTTCTGCCCGGTCTGCGGTTCGCCGATCTCCTATTTCGACCGGCGCATTCCGGGCCGCGTCTATTTCATGCTGGGCGCGATGGACGCGCCGGAGAATTACCGCCCGACGGTGCATGCCTATGTGAGCGAAAAACTGCCCTATGTGCACATGCCCGACGGCCTGCCAACCTGCGAGAAGACCAGCGTGACGCGGCCAATACCCAATAACGCCTGATTGGCGCCGACAAAGTCTGATGATGGAAACGGAACAATGAAATTCACCCTGTCCTGGCTGAAGGAACATCTGGAAACCGACGCCAGCCTCGACGAGATCGTCGAAAAGCTGACCATGATCGGCCTCGAGGTCGAGGCGGTCGATGACCGCGCCGCCTTCAAGCCGTTCACCATCGCCAAGGTGGTTTCGGCCGAGCAGCATCCCGATGCCGACCGGCTCAAGGTGCTGATGGTCGACACCGGATCAGGCGATCCGATCCAGGTCGTGTGCGGCGCGCCCAATGCGCGGGCAGGCCTGGTCGGCGCCTTCGCGGCGCCCGGCACCTATATTCCCGGCATCGATCTGGAACTTCAGGTCGGCACCATTCGCGGTGTGGAATCGCGCGGCATGATGTGTTCGGAACGCGAACTGGAACTCTCCGACGACCATACCGGCATCATCGACCTGCCCGAGAACGCGCCGGTCGGCGCCTCCTATGCGGCCTATGCCGGGCTCGACGATCCGGTGATCGAGATCGGCATCACGCCGAACCGGCCGGACGCGCTGGGCGTGGCCGGCATCGCGCGCGATCTCGCCGCAGCGGGCCTCGGCACGGTCAAGTCGCCGGCAATCGAGCCGGTCAAGGGTTCGTTCCCCTGCCCGGTCGCAGTCAAGCTCGACTTCGCCGACAGCCAGGATCTTTGCCACGCCTTCGGTCTCAGGATGGTGCGCGGCGTGAAGAACGGGCCGTCGCCGAAATGGCTGCAGCAACGCCTCACCGCCATCGGCCTTCGCCCGATCAACGCGCTGGTCGACATCACCAACTGGCTGACCTATGACCGCAACCGGCCGCTGCACGTCTTCGACGCGGCCAAGGTCAAGGGCGATCTCGTGGTGCGCCGGGCGCATCCGGGCGAGAGCCTGGAGGCGCTAAACGGCAAGACCTACACGTTCGACACGACGATGTGCGTCATCGCCGACGACAATGGCGTGGAATCGCTGTCCGGCATCATGGGCGGCGAACATTCCGGCTGCACGGAGGAGACGACCGACGTGCTGATCGAGGCCGCGCTCTGGGAGCCGCTCAACATCGCCCAGACGGGGCGAAAACTCGCGATCCTTTCCGACGCGCGCTACCGCAACGAGCGCGGTATCGACCCGGCCTTCAACCAGCCCGGGCTGGAAGAGGCCACAAGGCTGGTTCTGGAATTCTGTGGCGGCGAGCCGTCGGAAATCTTCCTCGCCGGCCGCATACCCACGCCGCACAAGATCGTCGATTTCCCCTATTCGGAAGTCAAGCGGCTGACCGGTCTCGACGTCAGTGCCGAAGAATCGCGCGCGATCCTCGAACGGCTCGGTTTCGAGATCGAGGAAGACGACGGCACGCATGCGAAGGTCAAGGTTCCCTCCTGGCGACCCGATGTCGAGGGCAAGGCCGATCTGGTCGAGGAAGTGATGCGCATCCACGGCGTCAACGAGATCGCGTTCACGCCGATGGAGCAGGGCGACAGGGTAAAATCGAAGATCCTGACCACCGGCCAGATCCGCACACGCAATGCGCGGCGCGCGCTCGCCGCGCGCGGCATGCTGGAGGCGGTCACATGGTCGTTCATCCCCGAAAGCCATGCCGTCGCCTTCGGTGGCGGACAGGCGGAACTGAAACTCGCCAACCCGATCGCCGCCGACATGAGCGACATGCGCCCGTCGCTGCTGCCGAGCCTGCTTGCCGCCGCGCAGCGCAATGGCGACCGCGGCGTCGACAATGTCGCGCTATTCGAGGTTGCGGCCATCTATGCCGGCGACACCCCGGAAGGACAGAAGCGCGTTGCCGGCGGCATCCGCCACGGTACGGCGAAGCTGACCGGCGGCGGTCGCCACTGGCAGGGCGCGGCGCAGGCCGTTTCCGTATTCGACGCCAAGGCCGACGCGCTCGCCGCGCTGGAAGCCTGCGGCGTGGATGTTTCCAAGGTGCAGATCTTCACCGAAGCGCCGGACTGGTATCATCCGGGGCGTTCCGGCACGGTGCGGCTCGGGCCGAAAGTGATCCTCGCCGCCTTCGGCGAAATCCATCCGCTGACGCTGGAAACACTCGATGTCGACGGGCCGGCAGCCGGCTTCGAGGTTTTCCTCGACGCCATTCCCGAACCGCGCGCCAAGGCCACCAGGACCAAGCCGAGGCTGGATCTCTCGCCCTATCAGGCAGTACGGCGCGACTTCGCCTTCGTCATGGACAGGGACAAGGACGCGGCGAGCCTGATGCGGGCTGCGGCCGGCGCCGACAAGAAGCTGGTCAGCGCCGTCAATATCTTCGACGTGTTCGAGGGCGCTTCGCTGGGCGAGGGCAAGAAATCCGTCGCCATCGAGGTCACGCTGCAGCCGACAGACAAGACGCTGACGGATGAAGAGATCGACGCGATCTCCAAGCGCATCGTCGAGAATGTCGTCAAATCAACCGGCGGGGTGCTGCGGGGGTAGGCTTGCTGCATCGTCATCCTCGGCCTTGTGCCGAGGATCCAATGAATCACAGCGGTTCGTTAGATGCTCGGGACAGACCCGAGCATGACGACCGCAGGAAGTTGCCGGGCTATCGCGCCCGGCTTTTCTTTTCGCCCTGCCCTCCTTAGTGTGCACGACAAAAGAGGAGGCAAACCATGTTCCGCTGGGGAGTACTTTCGACCGCGACGATAGCACGCGAGCATGTCGTGCCGGAGATCGGGGAATCGGACAATGGCGTGGTGGCGGCCGTCGCCAGCCGCGATCTTTCGCGCGCGCGGGCATTCGCCGAACGCTTCGGCATACCGCATGCCTTCGGTTCGTATGAGGAAATGCTGGCGTCGGACGTCATCGACGGGGTCTATATCCCGCTGATCACCTCGGAACACATTGCCTGGAGCCTGAAGGCGGCCGAAGCCGG
>JAJDOK010000018.1 GCA_022340185.1 Salaquimonas sp.
CGCGTGGCCATGGCGGCGGCGCCAGTCCGACGGGCGTTCGAACTTGAAGGCCCACATGCCGCGTCTTGCCTTCCGCGCCTCGGCTTCTTCCGCCTCGTAGCCGCCATAGGCGATCGCCCAGCCATCACGCACCATGGACGCGTTGAGCTCAATGCCCTCAGAAGTCGGGCCAACCGCATTCCGCGCCAGGCATGTGGCGAGCAGGCGGTCGTAACGATCATATTGAGTACCCGTGCAAGTAACACGTTTGCCCGCGACGAGGCCCAGCAAATGGAAGCGGGCGGAACGGCCGCATTCGACCGTGCCCGACGCGTCCCGGCAGGTTTGGGCCATTTCGGGCGCATCGATGCCGACGAGACGAAGCCGCTGACCGGCGATCTCGAGGGAATCGCCGTCGGAGACCCTCGCCCGGCCATGGAACTCGGTATGCTGGTCGCGCGCGACGATCGCCGCGCCTGCCGCAAGTGCGACCAGCACCACCAGCGCGGTCAGAAGATCGCGCCACGAAAGGCGCCGCGCACCGCCTCGCATTTCCCTTCCACGACCATATCGGCCGAAGCGGTTGCTGCGCCAGGAATCCTTACGTTCCAATGCTTCCATGTCCCCCTTTTGGCCGTTGACCTGCCATCAAGCCTAACAGGATGTTAACCTAAATGAGGCTAGGTACAGGGTCTTGTACCAGTAGTGAGTTGTACCCGGTTCGATGCGTGTCGAGTCCCCATCCGCTTCATCCGACAAGATCATTGTCGACCGCACGAAAAAACGGAGCCCGACGGCCCGTTTCGTGAAGGATCAGCGTCAGCGGTTGGCGCATAATCCCGGCAAGATCATCGAATACGAACTGGAACTGATGACTCGCCTGGCGGACAACTACCGCAAGGCGTTCATGGTGGTTCCGGTTTTCGCTTTGATCGTCGCCGTCATCATCTCGTTTCAGATCGGCGCGGCGCTGGCGGCCTATTGGTGCACACTCACGATTCTGTCCTACGGGCTGGTGACGGCGCTCTCGATGCGTTTCCTGCGCACGACGGACGAAGAGGACATGGTGGCAAAATGGCGGCGCCCCTACACGCTGGTGCAATGGCTGCTGGCGCTGTGCTGGTCGATTTTCGCGCTCTACAAATGCCCGACCTGCGTGGACAGTTCCTACGCGACCATACAGTTTTCCGTGATGCTGGTCGTTCAGGCGATCACAGCGCTGCTCTGCTTTGCATCGGAAGCAAGCCTGCTCATTGCTTCCGGTGTTCCCTCGCTGGTCCTGGCTGCCCGCCTGATGGCATCTCTGGAGCCGGCGTCGATGATCATGGGCGGCGTCCTCATCGCCGGACAGACCTTCTTCTTCTTCCTGGCGCGCAATCTGAGGCAGTCATTTCTCCTGGGTCTGGCACACCGGGCCGAAAAGGAAACCCTGATCGCGGAACTTGAAACCGCCCGCTCGATCTCGGAGGAAGCACGCCGGCGGGCCGAAGAAGCCAATCTGGCGAAATCCCGGTTCCTGGCGACGATGAGCCATGAATTGCGCACACCGCTCAACGCCATCCTCGGTTTTTCGGAAGTGATGCAAAATGAGGTGCTGGGGCCGATCGGCAATGATTCCTACAAGGAATACATCACCGACATCAACAATTCAGGTCAGCACCTGCTCAACGTGATCAACGAAATCCTCGATCTGTCGCGCATCGAGGCCGGCCGCCACCAACTCAACGAGGAATCGATCAAGCTGGTCAATGTCGTCGACGAGGCCTTCCACATGGTGCAACTCAAGGCGAAGTCGAAGGACATCACCATCATCACGCAGTACCAGGACAACCTGCCGAGAATCTGGGCCGACGAAAAGGCCGTGCGGCAGGTAACGCTCAACCTGCTGTCCAACGCGCTGAAGTTCACGCCGAAGGGCGGCACCGTCTGGCTGAAGGCCGGCTGGACGAGTTCGGGCGGCCAGTACATCGCGGTGAAGGATACCGGACCCGGCATACCCGAAGAGGAAATACCGATCGTGCTGTCATCCTTCGGGCAAGGTTCCATTGCGATCAAGAGCGCCGAACAGGGTTCCGGATTGGGCCTGCCGATCGTCCAGGCGCTGGTGCACATGCATGACGGCAAGTTCGATCTGCACTCCAAGCTGCGCGAGGGGACCGAAGTGATCGCCTCCTTCCCGCGAACGCGCGTCCTGGAAGTGATGCCACCGGTGCAGGACACCAGGGGCCCGGGCGGCACTAAGGTGTCTGCCCGCCGCCTTGCCCATACCGGCTGAGCGAAACGGATTCGCGCTAAAACGCATTGAAGATGACGCTTCCAGGCCCGCCACGCTCCGCACGACTTGCGATTCTGCCGGGCGTTCTTACCTGTTGAACAGATCTGCAAACCGGAATCGCCAAGTAAGTGAAATCGCCCTGTATCCTCGTCTGCGCCATCGACGACAGGACCGGCTATTGCTTCGGTTGCGGGCGCACGCGCGATGAAATCGCCACTTGGACACAGTATAGCGACGAAGAACGCGACGTGATCATGGCCGGCTTGCCGGCCCGCATGGACACGATCGAGCGCAAGCCGCGCCGCGAGACGCGGCGCAGCCGCATGGCGCGCGAACGCGAAGAACGTGGTTCGGACACCGAGTCGGAGAACGGTTCATGAAGGCGCTCTGGCTCATCCTCGGCGTCATCGGCACCGCCGCGCTGCTGCTCATTGTCAACCATGATTCCGGCACGCTGTTCGGCATGGACAATGACCGCTTCGGCTCCATGGTCTATTTTTCGGTCTGGGCGCTGGTGATCGCCGCCGCCTTGTTCACCCGGCGCGGACAATGGCGGGAAATGGCGCGTAACATCGTGTTGTGGCTGGCGATCATCCTGATCCTGATGGCGGGCTATCTGTACCGCTACGATTTGCAGGATTTCGGCGCCCGGCTGACCGGCGGGCTCATCCCCGGCAGCCCGATCTCGGACACCTATGGCGACGGGCAGGCGCGGATCACGCTGATCCGCGGCAATGACGACCATTTTCATGCAAGAGCGCAGGTCAACGGTGCGAGCGTCACCTTCCTCGTCGATACCGGGGCCTCCAGCGTGGTATTGAGCGCCAACGACGCCGAACGCGCGGGCATCGACATCGACCGGCTGTCCTACACGACGCCGGTGACCACGGCCAACGGCCGCACGACAGCGGCGCAGATCCGTCTCGACAGCCTCGACATCGGGGCTATCCACCGTCCCGATGTCATGGCGATGGTGGCACGGCCCGGCGCGCTCAACACCAGCCTGCTCGGCATGAACTATCTTTCGACACTGTCGAGCTTCGACTTCCGCGGCGACCGGCTGATCCTGACCGACTAGAGCAATTCCAGGAAAAGTGGATACCGGTTTTCCGTCCGCAATTGCGTGAAAAAAGAGATAGATCGCTTCATCGGTTCCGTGAATCGAGGAAACGTTCTAGAGCGTGTCAGGCTAACATCATCGCCCGGCTCCGCCGGACGGGGTTGGCGTTCCGGCCTTCAAGCCTTTTCCGGCTGTTCTGTTTCCGACGCCCCGGAAACCAGCAATGCCATGGCGGCGATCGCCCCCAGCACGCCCCAGACGACCATGTAGGATGCCGGCAGCTTTTCAACCTTGAGGACAAGCACCGGGTCGGCCCATACCGCGTGAGCAAATCCGGCGACCATGATGCCGAGCGCATATGCAATCGTCACCCAGAAGACGGTGCGGCCGAGCCGCCTTCCCGGCAGCGCCGCGAATGCGCCGACCGATGTGGCCAGGAACATCGAGGCAATCAGCCTGGTCGTCAACGCATCGCGAGGCCATGTCCAGATCAGCGGCGACGGCCCGTCGGGTTTCACGAACAGCGCAATGGCCCAACACCCGGCCACGGCACCAATTGTCCACAGGGCCAGACGTGCCGGCGCGCGCGGCAGCGCATCGGATACGGGATCGTTTCTGGGTAGTGCGAACAGCGCGATCGAACTGGAAACCAGCAAAAGCACCACGATCGCGAAAAATGCCACTGTGACGTCGCGCGTGAAATCGAAACGCTCCAGATGCAGTGTCAGGATCGCCAGCGTCAAAGGCGCCAGATACACCCACAACATCAGCAGAACCAACCGGAGATGTCTTATAGACGAGGACCCGAGCGCGAATGCCGCGGCCAGCGCGAAGGACCAACCGGCCGCTGCCAGCATTCTTGCCGCCAGTCCCGGCAATGACCAGGAAAATGCGTAGGCAAGGTTTTGCCACCAGGCGAACGCCCCCCAGAACCCGCCGGCCAGCGTGCCCAACAGGACCAGCGCGGCCAGGACCTCCGCCCGGGACGGTTCATGCGCTAGACCATGACGCCAGAACCGATATCCAGCCCAGACAGTCCCTACCAACAAGACCATTCCAACCACTTGCCAGGCAAACGAAGACATGGTTCCCGGATTTCCCCCTCGGCATGCATCCCTCGCTCCTGCCAGCTTATCACAACCCGGGACGAATACCCCGCAAGCGGGCATCGGGCCGATCCAATGGCTGTTTCAGGGCGCGGGCCGAATTCACGCCGCGCTCATGCGCCTCGGTTCACCCATTCGGGTGAATGGCCTGGCCCCTGTCAGCCATAAAGGCTGTAGAAGAAGCGGGCGGCAACCAGCAGCATGAACAGGCCGAAGGCGATCTCCATATGCCGCTTTTGCAGCGAATGGGCGATCCTGGCACCCACCGGGGCTGCGATCATCGTCACAGGAATGATCATGGCGAAGGCGATCCAGTTGACGAAACCGGTGGAGCCGACCGGCAGCAGCGGATCGCCCCATCCCGCCCAGACATAGCCGATGAGGCCGGGTACGGAGATCAGTACGCCGACGCCAGCCGACGTCGCCACCGCCTGATGGATCGGCCGGCCATACAGCGTCATGAACGTGTTGTTGAGAATGCCGCCGCCAATGCCCATAAGCGTCGAGAAGAAACCGAGCAGAAGACCGAAGATCGATCGCCACGGATTGCCGGGAATGGTCGAGCCCAGACGCCAATTCTCTCGGTTCAGCAGCAGGCGCAAGCCAACCACGATCGCAATGCAGGCGAAGATGAGACGCAGACCGGCGGACGAGATATGCGCGGCCACCAGCGATGCCAGCACGACGCCGGCCGGCACCGAAAGCGCCATGCTTTTCAGCAGGTCCATGTCCACCGCGCCGTGCTTCCTGTGCGCCATGAACGAACGTATCGAGGTCGGCACGATGATGGCAAGCGAGGAACCGACGGCAACATGCATGCGCACGGTCCCATCGACGCCCAGATAGCCGAGCGCCTGGTAGAAGATCGGCACCATGACCGCGCCGCCGCCAATGCCGAAAATGCCGGCAAGCAGACCAGCTACACCGCCGACCGCGATGGCGGCCAATGCAAAGGTGAGTATCTCCTGTAAATGCAAGTCAGCCCCCGGCAATCGAAATCACGGCGTCCCAAACTGGACATGCTTCTGGCTATCCGCTCGCGCAGCCCGTGTAAATCACTGATTTCTAGCTGAAACGGCGCGCCAGCGGGATCAAGCGGCGGTCAGGCAGCCTCTTTTTGCCCGATACCGGCATAGGCCATGGCGATGATCTGGGGCTCCGCGTCATGGCGCACCCCCTCTTCGGCCAGGGTGCGGCGCCAGCGCCTGGCGCCCGGCAAGCCGGTGAAAAGCCCGGTCATGTGCCGCGTCACATGGTGGACGCGGCCGCCAGCCGCGACGTGGCGCGCGGTATAGTCGGTCATTTCCTCGATCAGTTCGTCCCAGCCAATCGGCGCGCGCGCATCACCATAAAAACGCCGGTCGACGCCGCGCAGCAGACCCGGATCGTGATAGGCGGCGCGGCCGAGCATGACGCCGTCGAGCGTTACGCCGTCTTTCGCCATTTCGGCTTCGGCCTGCTCGAGGTTCTGCAGTCCGCCATTGAGACCGACGAAGCGGTTCGGATTGGCGCGCTTGAGCGTCCGCACGCGGCCGTAGTCGAGCGGCGGCACGTCCCGGTTCTGTTTCGGGCTCAGCCCATCGAGCCAGGCCTTGCGGGCGTGGACCCACAGACCATCGGCGCCCGACTGCCAGACAGCGTTGGCGAGCGCATCGAGCGCAGGACCGGTATCCTGATCGTCGACACCGAGGCGGCACTTGACCGTGACAGGCAGGCAAACCGCCTTGTGCATGGCTGCGACGCATTCTCCGACCAGAACCGGCTGCAACATCAGGCAGGCGCCGAACGTGCCGGACTGAACCCTGTCCGACGGACAGCCGACATTGAGATTGATCTCGTCATAGCCGAAGGATTCCGCGATGCGCGCGGCCTCGGCCAGTTTGCCGGGATCGCTGCCGCCAAGCTGGACGGCGACGGGGGATGAAACCTCGCCAAGGCCAAGCAGGCTGTCGCGGTTGCCATGGATCACCGCATCGGCGGTCACCATCTCGGTATAGAGCAGTGCGCGACGCGTCAGCAGGCGATGGAGGAACCGGCAATGGCGGTCCGTCCAGTCCATCATCGGTGCAATGGCGAAGGCTGGATGGTTTGCGCAATCGCCGGCGGCCATTGCGCGCGATGATGTTTCGAACTTCGACATGGCCGCTCTTCTACAGGGCAAGTCCGAAAAATCATAGCACGTCGCCGAAGGCCGGCGTCATATTCCGGCGTCAGCGTGCTCGTCTACCGCAGGGTGAAACAGCGCATGGCGGCCGAAGCCAGGCAGGCATTATCTCCTGACAGGTTCAGATACCGACGATGACATCGCCGCCGTTCGGGCTCAGCACCTGACCGGTGATATAGTCGGCCTCCGGCGAAGCCAGGAATGCCACCGCATATGACATCTCTACCGGCTCGCAATAGCGCCCAAGGGGGATCAACGCTTCCTTGCGCAATCGCTCTTCCTCATCGTCGAACCGCATCGGTCCGCCAGACCGCACGCCGCCCGGTGCGACCGCGTTGACGTGGATGTTCCAGGGCGCAAATTCTTTCGCCCAGGCCTTTGTCATTCCGAGCAACGCTGCCTTGGCCCCGCAATAGTGGGACGCAACCTTGAACCCGGTCATTCCCCAGATCGACGATATGTTGACCACCTTGCCGTAACGGGCTTGCTTCATGGCCGGGATGACCGCCTGGGTCGCGGCAAAGGATCCGCGCACATGAACCGCAAACATCCGGTCGAAATCGTCGATGGTGATCTCCTCGATGGGATTGCGCATCCCGAAGCCGGCATTGTTGACAAGTATGTTGATCGCGCCTAGTGCGGCGGCTGCATTTTCGACCATCTTCTGCACCGCGAGGGCATCCGCCATGTCGATGGCCTCGACATGGGCCCGCCGGCCAAGCTTCCTGACCTGGGCTGCGGTATCTTCCGCATTCTCACCATTCAGGTCGGCGACCACGATGTCTGCTCCGCGTTCCGCCATCAATAGCGCATGAGCGCGGCCCATTCCCTGGCCGGAACCGGTAACCAGTGCTATCTTGCCGTCTAAGTTTCCCATCAATTTCCCCTGTCAACATGGTTGGCCGATCGAATTACGATTGGCGTTTCAGATCATGAACATACCGCCATTGACGACGAGGGTCTGGCCGGTCATGAAGCGGTTGCGCCGCGATGCGAGGAACAAAATCACTTCGGCAATGTCTTCCGGTTCCCCAGCGCGCCCCAGTGGAATTGCCTGCTTGAGCTTGTTGAGCTCTTCCTGATTTGAGTCCGCCTTGAGCGTTTCGGTCGCGATAGGCCCCGGGCTGACGGCGTTGACCAGAATGTTTCTCGCTGCAAGTTCCAGAGCGTAGGAGCGCGAAAGACTGACGACTGCGGCCTTGGACGCGGCGTAATGCGGCATGATCGTTCTGGGTTGATGTGCGGCCCCTGACGCAACGTTGACGATGCGCCCGGTCCCGTTCTCGGGGATCATCGGCTTGACGGCCTGCGTTGCAAGAAACATGGACGTTGTATTGGTGCGGAACATCCATTCCCATTCCTGCATGCTTATTTCGTCAAATGTGGAGAACCGCCATCCGCCCGCATTGTTCACAAGGACGTCGACGCGGCCGGAAAAATGCTGTTCGACCGCCTTTTCAAGCGCGGGATATTCGCCGGGATTGGTCAGATCCAGGCTGACGCTTTGAGCGGTCAGGCCCTTGGCGCGAAGGTCGGAAGCCGCCTTTTCGACCGCATCGCTGTCGAGATCGGCGAGCAATACGCGGGCGCCCCTTTGCGCCATCAATTCGGCCGTTATCCGCCCGATGCCTCGCGCAGCACCGGTTACAATGGCAGATTCGTCTTCAAATTCACTGTTCATTACTCGAAACCGGATGAACCGCACGGAAGCGGTATTGAAAGAGCCCGGTGCCGGCCACAGGCAATCCGGGCTCGAGGCCACCTTCAGGCAGCGGAAACGGCGTCCTTTTCTTTCAGATCGCCATGCTCCTTGCGCAGCAGGGGGAGCACTTCGGAACCGAAGAGATCGAGCGAACGCATTGCCTTGTCCTGCTCCATTCCGCCGAACTGGGCGATGAAGCTTATCTGGCTCGGCTTGATCGTCGAAATGTCGTTCGAAAGGACTTCGGCGACCCTTTCCGGCGAGCCGATCGGCGCGGTTTGCAGGATATCTTCAAGCGAAGGCTCGTTGGGCGCCGGAACCTCGTTCAGGGTTGATCCGGAAAGTGTTGCCGTACCGAAACGCAGACCGAGCGCTATGCGAAGCGTGTAGCGAATGTGTTCCGCAGCTTCCATCTCCTCTTCTTTGTTCTTGGTGACAAAAACAAACCGCTGCGTTGCCATTTGCAGATCTCCGGAATGCTTGCCGGACGCCTGCCATATTTTCTCCAGACGCTGCCGCTGCTCGATCAATGCCGAGGCGGGACGATGGTGCTGTGCAATGAACGGCACATATCCGTTCTTCGCGATCTTTGCCTGCACCGTCTCGTTCTGCAATTGGCCGGCGATGAAGATCTTCGGCAACGGCTTTTGAACCGGCCGGATACCGAGCGGCGCCGAGGCGAGATTGAAGTGTTCACC
>JAJDOK010000005.1 GCA_022340185.1 Salaquimonas sp.
AGCTTCTGCAAGGCGCGGACCTTTTCGACGATGATGAGGAGGTCGTCGGTTCCTCCCCTCTCCCCCCTTGCGGGGGAGATGTCGGACCCGGAGGGGCCGACAGAGGGGGGTGAACCCTCCGAGTTTGCCGCCTTGCCCCCCTCTGTCTGCTTCGCAGACATCTCCCCCGCAAGGGGGGAGAGTGAGGGGGCAATCACCGCATCGATCAGATCGTGCCGCGCGCCGGTGTCGCGCAGGAAGACCTTCAGACGGTCGTGGAAGAAGGAGAGGAGAGAATTCGCTATTGCACGTGCTGGATTGTATTCGAACTCTTTGCCTTCAAACGATATTCCAGCCAGCATCTTACTCTCAGCGTCACTTGAAGTTCCACCAGATCTGACGAGTTCCTCAGGCAATGTCACAATAGGTCGCTCGACGGCTTGAATTAGCCCCAACCTCACCCCATTCTCCAGCACCAGCCGGATGACGCCAAGGGCGGCGCGGCGGAGCGCGTAGGGGTCCTTGGAGCCGGTCGGCTTTTCGTCGATAGCCCAGAAGCCGACCAGCGTATCGAGCTTGTCGGCGAGCGCGACGGCGACCGAGACCGGATCGGACGGCACGTCGTCGGAGGGGCCGAGCGGCGAATAATGTTCCTCGATCGCTCGCGCAACCGAAGCGTCCTCGCCCGCCTCTTCGGCATAGCGCCGGCCCATGCCGCCCTGAAGCTCGGGGAATTCGAACACCATCTGCGATTGCAGATCGGCCTTTGCGAGACAGGCGGCGCGCTCGGCTTTAACCGGGTCGGCACCGACGATGGGCGCCAGTTCCTTCGCCAGCGCCATGATGCGCTTGACACGCTCGCCCTGCGATCCGAGTTTCGCATGGAAGGTGACATCGTCGAGTTTGGCGATCCATCTGTCGAAGCCGTCCGGCGACTTCGCCACCTGAAGGTCGGTCTCCCAGAAATAGCGGGCGTCCGACAGGCGGGCGCGCACCACCTTGCCGTTGCCGCGCGCGATCTCCGCGCCGCCATCGCTCGCCTCAACATTGGCGACGAGCATAAACTTGTTCGTCAGCGCGCCGTCCTTGTTGGAAAGGACAAAACACTTCTGGTTCTCGCGGATGGTCAGGCGGATGACTTCGTCGGGGATATCGAGGAAAGCTTCCTCGAACTCGCCCATCAGCACGACCGGCCATTCGACAAGGTTGGCGACCTCCTCGGCAAGACCCTCGTCCTCGACCAGTTCATACCCTTGCGCGAAGGCGAGGTTGCGCGCATCGGCGAGGATCATCTCCTTGCGGCGTTCGGCGTCGAGCACGACCTTCGCGGCTTCGAGCTTCGCAACGTAATCGTCGAAGCGCTTCACCTCGAAACTGTTGGGGGCCATGAAGCGATGGCCGCGCGTGACGTTTGAAGCGGTGATGCGGTCGACCTCTAAGGGGATCACTTCCGGCTCCTCGGTCTCGGGACCGAAGGTGCAGACGATCGATTGCAGCGGACGCACCCATTTCAGCGAGCCCGGCTCGCGCGAGGCCTCGCCCCAGCGCATCGATTTCGGCCAGGGGAAAGTGCGGATAATGCCGGGGATAGCCTCCGCGATGATCTCTTTTGCATCGCGGCCGGGCTTTGCGATCACCGCGACGTAAAAATCGCCCTTCTTGGGGTCGGATCGCACTTCAGCCTGGTCGACCGAAGCGAGACCCGCACCGCGCAGGAAGCCGGCAATCGCCTGTTCCGGCGCGTCGGTGCGCGGACCTTTCTTCTCCTCACGAATGTCGGCAGAACGTGGCGTCAGGCCACGAAGGTCGAGCGCCAGCCGGCGCGGCGTCCAGTGTTCCTTCGCGCCCTCATAGGTCAGCCCGGCATCGACCAGCGCATCGGTGACCAGTTTGCGCAAGTCGCCGGCAGCCTTGCGCTGCATGCGGGCAGGAATCTCTTCGGAGAGCAGTTCGAGCAGAAGATCGGGCATGAAAATTTCCGGCGGTCGCGGCGGTTGTTCACCTGTCGCGTGGCGCAATAGCAATCCGGGCGGCAAATGTCACCCGGATAAGCGCATTACCACCCACCGCCGCCGCCGCCACCGCCGCCGCCGCCGGAAAAGCCGCCGCCGCCGGAAAAGCCGGAGGAGGAAGATTTCGGCGCGGGCAGCGAGGCGGTGAAACTGTCGGCCATCGACGAGGCCAGCCCGCCCATGCGGTTGCCGATCGACCCGGTGTCGAAAGGGCTGTCGCCGCGGTACCATCTCGGGCCGTAATAGGTGGTGGCCGCCGCCACGCCCGCCGCAACCGCCGCCGCCAGCCAGACCTGGAAGGCTTTCGACCACTGCTTCTCGACGCCGAGCGCCACGGCATAAGGCAGCAGGGTCTCGTAATGGGAGGGCGACATTTCCGGTGCGCCGGCCATGTTCATGCGGTCGGCCTCGGCCACCGTCATGTAACGTTTCAGTCCCTCGACCTCGGCCATGCGCTTCTGGCCGAGCGGCGTCGGTGCACCCATCAGGAAATAGAACAGGATGTTTACGAGGACGAGCGAGATGAAGGAGCCGATCAGCAATGGATCGTCGACAAGGCTCCACAGGCCGGCAGCGGCGAGCACGCCGGAATTAACGAGCATGATGACGATGAAGAAGCCCAAGAAGACGAATTGCAGCTTGCCGCCCAGTCCGGACTGCGCACGCTTGCCGGTGGTGACGGTCAACACGGTCAGCACGATGCCGAAGAAAGCAATGGGGATAATGGCGCCGACGCTTTCGCCATTGATGCCGCCGACAAAGAAGATCGCTAGGATGAACAGCGCCGAAAGCGCGACTCCGCCGAAAATCCAGCCTCTGTTGTGGTGGTAGAAGACGGATCGGTGCTCCTTTTCCATCGCCGAGCGGAAGGCGCTTCCCATCGACTGGATCTTGCTGCCATTCGCCTTGGAAATCTTGAGCACATCGCCGGCGGATTCGACCCGGGCAAGCAGTGTCCGCTCGCCGATCGGCAATTGCCCCGCCCCTTCCTTCTTGTCGGTACGGCGCAGCGTGATGGTGTCGCCGATCTCGTCGAGTTCGAGATAGCCCTTGACGGCGAGGTTTAGGGCGGCGGCCGAAATCGCCGGAAAGCCCTGCTTTTTCAGCCCGCGATTCCAGATGTAATGGGTGAGTGCGGGCGAAACGCCACCCGGCATGTCCCAGCGCGGCACGGCGATGTCGCTGGGCGGGTCGCGGCCGATCCAGTTCCAGATATAAAGATAATAGCCGAGGACGACGATCAGCCCGGCGAAGGCGAGGATCGCGCCGGCATGGTCGCGGAAATACCAGGCAAGCTGTTGACTGGAATCCGGCTCGGCGACAATCCCCTTGGGAAAGGCGACGACGACGGTCAGGCCCTGGCGGGGTCCGAGCGGCCGTGTCGTCTGGAAGTTGACGACATTGCCACGGTCGGCAAAGTCGTAGCTCGCGTTCTGCGCGGTCGAACCATAGCTGCCGGTATAAGCCTTGGCGTCCATCGCCTGCGCGCCTTGAGGAAGATGGATTTCGGCGGTGGCCTCGAGAATCGGAAAGGCCCATTCTGTGCCGGTGGCGTTCCAGTAGACCTCGTCGTGATCCTTGAAGAAGCGGAGCTGGCGGTCGGTGCGATAGGTCAATTCGTAGGTGTGGACGCCATGTTCGACGAAAACCTCTGAGCGGCCGAGATAGACGCGAACGAATGTGCTGCCCGATTCGGTGTGATAGGATTCACTTTGCCCATCGCGCTTCGCCGAGATCAGATCGAAGGAATTGCGGGATTTGCTGCCGCTGGCGTTTTCGAAGGTGATCGGAAAATCGCGGTAGATGCCGTGGCGTATCTGGTCGCCCTCGGCGCGCACGCGGATCGTCTCGATGACAAGAAAATCGCCGTTCGTCTCGACCTTGACGTTGGAGTCGAAGGACAGGATCTCCTCTGCCGCAAAAGCAGGCAATGCGGTGAGGAGGAGTGCCAGCAGCGCAGCAAGATGCACGATGGGGCGCATCATAGCGTTTACCCTCTAATCGCCGAACTTGACCAGCGGCGTCTGGCGGTCGGCCGGGTCTTCCAGTTCGAAATAGGTTGCCTGGCGGAACCCGAAATTGTTGGCGACGAGGTTGGAAGGGAAACTCTCGACCTTGACGTTCATCTCGCGCGCCGAACCGTTGTAATAACGCCGCGCCATCTGGAGCTCGCTCTCGACCTTGTCGAGCGTGCCCTGCAGATCGCGGAAATTCTCATTGGCCTTCAGATCGGGATAGGCTTCGGCGACCGCCATCAGCTTGCCGAGTGCCGCACCCAGCATGCCTTCCGCCGCCGCGCGCCCGGCGATATCGCCCGCAGGTACGGCCTGGGCGCGGGTGCGCATCTCGGTCACCTCGCGCAGCGTATCCTTCTCATGGCTCGCATAGCCCTTCACCGTCTCGACCAGGTTGGGGATCAGGTCGGCGCGGCGCTTCAACTGCACGTCGATGCCGGACCAGGCCTCCTCCACCATCTGGCGGGAACGCACAAGCCCGTTATAGACCATGATGACATAGCCGATCACCGCGACGACGATGATGGCAATGATGAGGGTTGTCGACATGAGGCAGCCTCCCCGCGCTGTAACCTCGCGGAAGCTAGCCTGAAGCGGGCCGTTTGTCATGTGACGAACGGCACATGTCCAAAGAGATAATCAGGACGGCCTGAATATTTCAAAGCGCCTTGTGGCTTCCGTCGCAGAAGGGGCGGTCGTCGGTCTGCTTGCAGCCACAGAACCATTTCGTGCCGGATTCCTCTGCCTTCCAGCGGATGGGCCTCAAATCCGTCACCTCGTGCGAACCGTCGCAGAAGGGCTGGTTCTTCGACCTGCCGCAGGCGCACCAGAAATAGGCCTTGCCCGCCTCGACCTCGACCTTGTAGGGCGCCTTCTGCGCCACAACACCCTTTTCCATGCTTCACCTCCGGTACCCGATGTTCCCTGAGGCGAAGGATAACGGCTCATCGCAGGGCGGCAAGGCCAGCCAGTGTGAACGCTGCGTTCGGAATACTACTCCGCCGCCTCCAGCGCACCACCGGCTTCGGTCTTCAAAAAGGCCTCGCCGCAGGCTTTCGCCAGGGCGCGCACGCGCAGGATGTAGCTCTGGCGCTCGGTCACCGAGATGACGCCGCGTGCATCGAGCAGGTTGAAGACGTGGGAAGCCTTGATCGTCTGGTCGTAGGCGGGATGGGCCATGACGATGGTCTTGCCCGTCTTCGGGTCGACCGCCGGCTGTTCGAGGATACGTTTGCACTCGGCTTCCGCGTCCTCGAAATGCCTCAATAGCGTATCGGTGTCGGCGACGTCGAAATTCCAGCGCGAATATTCGCGCTCGGTCTGCTGGAAGACCTCGCCATAGGTGACCTTGTCGTTGCCGTCGCGGCCGTTGAAGTTGAGGTCGTAGACATTGTCGACGTCCTGCACATACATGGCGAGGCGTTCCAGGCCATAGGTCAGTTCGCCGGCGACCGGCGCGCATTCGAAGCCGCAGACCTGCTGGAAGTAAGTGAACTGGCTCACCTCCATGCCGTCGCACCACACCTCCCAGCCGAGCCCCCAGGCGCCGAGCGTCGGGCTTTCCCAATCGTCCTCGGCGAAGCGGATGTCGTGCAGTTTCGGGTCGATGCCGATGGCGTAGAGCGAGCCCAGATAGAGTTCCTGCAGGTTCGGCGGCGAAGGCTTCAACAGCACCTGGTACTGGTAATAATGCTGCAGGCGGTTGGGGTTTTCGCCATAGCGCCCGTCGGTCGGCCGGCGCGAGGGCTGGACATAGGCCGCATTCCACGCC
>JAJDOK010000055.1 GCA_022340185.1 Salaquimonas sp.
ATGGTGGCCATGGGGCCGGTCTCGGGCACCTTGGCGGCCGGTTTGGCGCGTGCGCGATGGATGTGGCTCTTTGCCTTGGAGACAGGTTTGACAGCACCTTCCTTCTTTTCCTTGCCACCGCCCATGGCGAGCGAGACGCGGTTCATGAAGGTCGAATCCTCGCCTTTGGCCAAAAGCGGGGCGTTGTCGGCGATGGCTTCGACGAACGGATCGAGCCATTCAGAGTCGGCCTTGGCGAAATCGCCCAGTACATGACCGTGGACGCGCGACTTGTCGCCGGGATGGCCGATGCCGAGACGCAGCCGGCGATAATCCTTGCCGCAATGGGCGTCGATGGAACGGATACCGTTGTGGCCGCCGGCGCCGCCACCCTTCTTGATGCGGGCCTTGCCGGCTATCAGGTCGAGTTCGTCATGGATGACGAGTAGGTCGTCGAGGCCGAGCTTGTAGAAGCGCAGCGCCTCGCCGACGGCTTCGCCCGACAGGTTCATGAAGGTCTGCGGCTTGATCAGCAGCGTCTTGACGCCACCCAGATTGCCATCGGCGACCTCCGCCTTGAACTTGTTGCGCCAGGGCGAAAAGGAATGGCGGCGGGCAATCGCGTCCGCCGCCATGAAACCGATATTGTGCCGGTTGCGTTCGTATCCTGCGCCGGGATTGCCCAAGCCTGCGATAACGAACATAGTCGGCTCTTCCTTCGCCGGGCGGCGGGATTATTCCTCGCCTTCGGCCTCTTCTTCTTCTTCCGTTTCTTCGGTCTCGGCTTCCTCGCCCTCCTCGTCTTCCTCCGGCTTCATGGCCGCGGCACCGGCGATGGTGGCGATGGTGAAGTCGCGGTCGGTGATGGTCGGCGTAACGCCATCGGGCAGGCTGACATGCGAGATATGGACCGAGTCGCCGATATCGAGGCCGTCGAGATCGATTTCGAAGGCATCGGGAATGGCGGTTGCCGGACATTCGACCTCGATTTCGTGGCGCACGATGTTGAGCACACCACCGCGCTTGAGGCCGGGTGAATCGTCTTCATTGACGAAGTGGACGGGGATTTCGACAACGACTCGCGAACCCTTGCCGATGCGCAGGAAATCGACATGGGTGACGAAATCGCGAACCGGGTCGGATTGGTAATCCCTGGGCAATACCTGATGCTTCTCGCCGCCGATATCGATGGTGGCGAGCGTCGTCATGAAGCCGCCGCCATGCAGTCGTAGCGTGACTTCCTTGCGCGACAGCGCAATTGCCAGGGGGTCTTTCTTGTCGCCGTAGATGACGGCGGGCACTAGTCCGTTGCGGCGAAATTCACGGGCGGCCCCCTTGCCGACCTTTTCGCGCCGCTCGGCCTTCAGCTCATAGCTTTGCTGGCTCATTGCGGTTCCTTCCGAAATGTAGAGAGGGCTTCCAGCCGCCCAATCAGGGCCATGCCGGATTTGCAGCGCCGGAAAAATGTTCCGAAAAACGCGACAAGCCCGCGTTGCCTCCAAGGGTGTCTGCGCGGGCAGGCGGGTTATAGGGAAAAGGCGCGGGAAGCGCAAGCGGGCATGGCGGCTTGAAGCGCCGTGCCGCAGAAGAGCTGTTTTACAGCCGCCAGGGCAGTTTTGTCTTCAACCATTGCGACCAGAAAAATCGCCCCGGACCAAGGATTTCGGCACGGGTCAGGCCGATATCGCGGATCAGGTGATCGTCGTGCTTTTCCAGGATGCCGGCATAGTCGGACGGGTCGTGGCGTCGCGGCTGCTCGTCCGGCTTGCTGCGCGGGGCTGCGATAACGGGATGCGGCGCGATTTCGGCTGCATCGAAGGGGGTCATGGCGTTCATGGTTTTTCCTCGAGGGAAGGCTGACCGGGAGAAACGTTCTGAATTGAATATGGCGATTGGTTTGACATTTATGAAACGAATTGTAATGATATCAGGCATCAGAAATTGTGATGGCTTATGTCATGAACCACCCGCTCGAAAGCGAATTGCTGCGTACCTTCATTGCGGTTGCCGAAACCGGCAATCTGACGCGCGCCGGTGAAATCGTGCATCGCACGCAGTCTGCCATTTCGATGCAGATTAAGCGGCTGGAGAAGGGTGTCGGCGAGCCCTTGCTCGTGCGCGGCTCGCGCGGCGTGGAACTGACCGCCAAGGGCGAGCAATTGCTGGCGAATGCCAGGCGTATCGTTGCACTGATCGACGAGACTGCGGCGTCACTGTCGGCGCCGCCGCTCGAAGGCAAGGTCAGGCTCGGCATTCCGGAGGAATACGGTTATTCGATCCTCGTCAGGGCGCTCGGCGCCTTTGCCAGAGTCCACCCCGATGTCGAGATCAATGCACGCTATGGCAGTTCGGCCGAACACATGCGTGCGGTCGAGGCCGACAAACTCGACCTCGCCGTGATTTTCGAATGGCAGCATTATTCGAGGGGCGATGTGCTGATGAGCGATCCGACGGTATGGGTCACCTCGCAGGCGCATGCCAAGCATCAGGAAAGGCCGTTGCCGATCGCGCTCTATGAAGACGCCGGCTGGTGTTCGGAATTCGCCTTACAATTGCTGGCGAGACTTGGCCTGCCCCACCGCGTCGCCTACCGCAGCAAGACCGGCGGCGGATTGAAGGTGGCAGTCATGTCGGGGATCGCCATCGCGCCGATCTCGCGTTCGAATATTCCGGAAGGCTGCCGCGAACTGACGGAAGAAGACGGCTTTGGCGAAATCGACCAGTCACGGGTGGTGATGCATCGCAATCCGCGTTCGCGCGGACCAGCGGTCGACGCCATGGCGCGCGCTATCCGTGATGCCTTCGCGATTCCCGGTCCCGTGACTTAATCAAAAAGACTGGAGACGGATTTTTCCAGAGCGGTGCGGTTGATCGCCTCGCCGACCAGTTCGGCGACGGAGACGACGCGGATATTACGCGCCGTTTCCACCGCGGAAGTGGGCTGGATCGAATCGGTGATGACCAGTTCCTTGAGCTTGGAGGCGGTGATGCGTGCAACCGCACCGCCCGACAGCACGCCGTGGGTGATGTAGGCGGTGACGGAGGACGCACCGATGTCGAGCAGGGCCTCGGCGGCATTGCACAGCGTGCCGCCGGAATCGATGATGTCGTCGACCAGGATGCAGTCCTTGCCGGCGACGTTGCCGATGACGTTCATCACTTCCGATTCGCCTGGGCGCTCGCGGCGCTTGTCGACGATGGCGAGGCCGGCATCGATGCGCTTGGCGAGCGCGCGGGCACGCACAACACCACCGACATCGGGCGAGACGACCACGGTGTTTTCCAGGTCGTAGCTTTCCTTCACATCGCGGGCGAGCACCGGCACGGCGAACAGGTTGTCGGTCGGAATGTCGAAAAAGCCCTGGATCTGCGCGGCGTGCAGATCCAGCGTCAGCACTCGGTCGGCACCGGCCGTGACGATCATGTTGGCGACGAGCTTGGCCGAGATCGGCGCGCGCGGTCCGGGTTTGCGATCCTGGCGGGCATAGCCGAAATAGGGCAACACGGCGGTGATGCGTTTGGCCGAGGCGCGCTTGAGCGCATCGGTCATGATCAGCAATTCCATCAGGTGATCGTTTGCCGGATAGGAGGTCGACTGCAGGATGAAGCAGTCCTCACCGCGAACATTCTCGAGAATCTCGACAAAGATTTCCTGGTCGGCAAACCGGCGCACATTCGCCCTGCCCAGGGGGATGTCGAGATATTTGGTGATCTGCTCGGCGAGGACGCGGTTGGAATTGCCAGCGAAGAGTTTCATCTTGTGGGCGCCGCCAGAGAGTTGATCAGGCCGGCTGTATAGGCGATGGTCATGCCGCTATCAATGGTCTGGCGGGAATTTCGCCGGATTATCAACGCAATGCTTGAGAAGGCGGCGGGAAATGCCGCTAGCCTGCCTTTGTCGTAACCCAACTCCTGAGCGAATCCATGGTCGTGCGCGCGACGCTTTCGATCATGTCATTGGAGATGCCCGCCCAGGGATCGCCCGAGGCAGAACCGCCGCGTTCCTGTCCCGAGATACGGTGGACGCGCGCACCATTGGCGTCAAGCACGTCCCAGACATAGACGAGCACGCTGCCCGAGCCGTCGTTCAGTGCGGAGAAATAGCCCTTCAACTGGTAACGCGCGCCGCGCTGTACGGACACGACCACTGGTACTGCATATGCTTTGGCGGCGCTGCGCATGGCGCCGGCTAGCCGGGTCACCGCCGATTGCGGCGCGCCGGTGACCGGCAGGAAGGCGACTGGCGGAACGCGCGGCAGGGCGGCAACCTGCTGACCGCCGCCCTGAAGCGTGGTGGCAGCTTGCGGCGGTGTCTGATTCTGCTGTGGCGCCAGGGCGGTCTCGCTGCCGACCGATCCGGTGGGAACGGGTGCCGGCGGGCGTTGCGTCGAAGCGGTGCCGAGGCCATTGGTGAGGGAGGTGGAATTGCAGGCGGCAAGCGTGATGGCGGCGGCGGTCAGGACCAATATGCGCAAGCTGTGGCCTTTCGCACCGAATGTCCCGTTTTTCTTCCGCCCCTGCATATCGGCGACCGGACGAAAGGATGCGAAAAATGAGCTTCGGGTCACTGGCTGTTCCTGTTTGCCAAGGATGATTCGTCCCCGCCGTCTGTTTAGCCGCTATCTGACAATCAGGTCAATTTCGTGTCGTGACACGCTGTCTGCGCCCGAAGCGGTGGCGATGTAGGACTGGCCCAGCGTCATGGCGGTGTTGGTCTCGCTGTCGGCGATGATCATGTGCAGGAACAACACCATGTTCTTCTCGATCACTGTCGTGTTGCCGTCATAGATCATCGGCCGGTCCATCCAGCACGGCGCGTAGGAAGCGCCCATGGAGTAACCGCAGGCATTGAGGCGGTGGCGCACAAGGCCGGCATCGTCGAGCACGCGGGCATGCGCGGCGAACATGTCGGAAAGGGTGTTGCCGACGACCATGGTATCGCGCACGGCAACGAGCGCGGCGCTCGCCGCCTCGTAGAGTTCGAGATGGCGGGCGGTCGGTTTGCCGACAATGATGGTGCGCATCATGGCGGCGTGGTACTGCGCCCATACGCCGGCCCATTCCAGGGTAAGCTGGTCGTTCTTCGACAATTTACGGCGACCCGATTTGTAGCGGCAAAGCAGCGCGTCCTTGCCCGAGCCGATGATGAATGGATTGCCCGGATAGTCGCCGCCCTTCGACAGAACCGCTGCCTGCATGGCGGATAGAATCTCGGCCTCGTTGGCGCCAGGTCCAGCCAGTTCGATGGCAGCGTCGAGCGCGTCATCGGCCAGTTCGCCGGCCTTGCGGATATGTGAAATCTCCGCGCTCGATTTCACCATCCTGAGCTTTTCCACGAGATCGGAAGCATCCTCGGTCTCGGCGAATGCCTTGAGACGGGCGTCAAGCGCGCGTGTGCGGCGGCCGTTAAGGCCGGCAGTATTGTATTCGATACCGATCCTGGTGCCGACCAGATCGAGTTCGCCGAGCAATTTGTGCAGATCGACGGTCGGATCGGCGCCTTCGCGGTCGGTCCAGATAACGACGTTCTCGATGTTGGAGGTATGGCGCGCCTGGCGCAAATCCGGCGCGCGCGTCAACAGCACCATCTCGCCGCTACGCTTGACGACGAGGCACTGGAAAAAGCAGAAGCCGAATGTATCGTAACCCGTCAGCCAGTACATGCTTTCCTGGGCGAACAGCAGCATGCAGTCGAGCTTGCGCTCGTCCATGGCGGCCTGGAGCCGTTCCATGCGTTTGGCGAATTCGGTAGCTGAAAAATGGAGCGCCATGACCTGTCTCCTAGTCCCTGATCACGATGGCTGAAATCTGGCGGCCGTAATCGGCTTCGCCGCGATGCGTCTTGCGTCGGTAGGAAAAAAACCGCGCTTCGTCGTCATAAGTGCAATGGCCGGTCCAGGATGCGTCCACGCCGGCCGCGTGAAGACGCGACAGGATGTAAGCCGGAAGGTCGAAGAGGCTGTGGCCTTCCTTTGGCGATGGGCGCAGGAAGCGCGCATTCTCGCGATCCGCTTCAATGAACCGCTCGACGAATTCCGGTCCGACCTCGTAATTGTCCTTGCCAATCGTCGGGCCAAGCGTGGCGGTCATGCGTTGGCGCAGTGCACCGAGCCGCTCCATGGCAGCAATCGCGTTTTCGAGGATGCCGGTCAGCGCGCCGCGCCAGCCTGCATGGATGGCAGCGACGACGCGCGCCTGCGGCTCGGCGATGAGGACGGGACCGCAATCGGCGGTCAGCACGCCAATGGCGATGCCGGGCCGTTTCGTTATCACCGCGTCGGCCCTGGGGCGATTTTCATAGTCCCAGCTCTCGTCGACGATGATGACGTCGGTTGAGTGGGTCTGGTGCGGCGTTGCGAGTGGCTTGCCTGGTGCGCCCATGTGGTCGGCAACACGGCGGCGGTTTTCGGCAACGTCGTCATGCAGATCGGAGGAGCCGAAGCCTGTATTGAGGCTGGAGAAGATACCTTCGGAGACGCCACCCTGTCGGGTGAAAAAACCATGCACGACACCCGGTGACAGAGCGTCCAACCGTTCGCACAGGATGGGCGCCGGATTCGTCATCGTCGTTTTCGGTCGTGGTGAAAGCCGCATTTCATCGCGCCAGACAGTGCGTGGCGAGGTGGCGCTTGTCAACTTCCGCGAACGTCAATCGCTGTCGGGAAAGTGAAAGGCGGCAAGTCAGGGCCATCCCCCTGCGGAAATCGGCCGGCTAGCGCCAATACCTTGAAAAGACTTCCCATTTGGTCCCGGCGGGCCAGCCGCTCAGCCTCGCTGCGCAGGCGCTTGCGCGTCATTTCGTCAGCATGGGC
This sequence comes from Salaquimonas sp., assembly GCA_022340185.1. Taxonomy (GTDB): domain Bacteria; phylum Pseudomonadota; class Alphaproteobacteria; order Rhizobiales; family Rhizobiaceae; genus BOKV01. Next base: position 6,792 of record JAJDOK010000055.1, read on the forward strand.
GCCAAGCGTGCCGGCGCGCTCCGCCAGACCCATGGCGAGCAGGAATTCGCCCTGATCCGCGATGGCCGATGCGGTTGAGCCAGCTGAAGCGGCGGCGCGGGCCAGAGCGGTAAAATCGACATGGGAAGTGAGGTCGGCAAGGCCCGGTTCGGCAAGCGGATCGGCATGGGCATGGCCGCGCATGGCCTGGAAAGTGTCGCCAAAGCCGGTCTCGGCATGGCCATAGTCGATCAGGAGCGCCATGCCGCCATTCTGTGCCAGTTTCTCGCCGAGCATGGCGATCCATGCCTCGCGCGCCGGCGCGGTCTCGAAAACGGCGCCATCGGGTTCACGCACCGCGCCGGGCGGCAGGAGCGAAGGGTCGATCAGCGCAGGCCCGAGTTTCCAGACAAGCGCGCCGTCGTCGGCCAGTCCGACACAGCGTTCGTGCCAGATTTCACCGGCCTTCACATATTGGCGGATCGGCAGCACGTCGAGGAATTCGTTGGCGACCAGAATGGTCGGCAAGTCGGGCAATTCGGCGAGGGTGGTGTGCCAGTGCGCCCTGTCGGCGAAGTCCGCTGCCGCCACGACTTCGCGCTGGCGGGCAATCATCGTTTCGCTTGCCTCGATCAGATGCAGGTCGATCGCGCTGGCGAAATCGGCAAAGCGGCGCACGGTGCGCAGCAGATCGGCCAGAAGTGTGCCCTTGCCGGAGCCGGCTTCGGCCAGCATAACTTTCCCCGGCCGGCCGATGGCCTGCCAGGCCGCATAGCACCAGACGGCGATCAGCTCGCCGAACATCTGGCTGACTTCCGGTGCGGTGATGAAATCGCCCCCGGCGCCGATGGTGTCGGCGCGGGCGTAATAGCCATCCTTCGGGTCGCCCAGGCAAACAGCCATGTATTCGGCTAGCGGCATTGGTCCGGCGGCGGTGATGCGCCGCGCGATGCGATCTGCCAAGGGGGTCATGACGGTTTGGTGCCCGGCGCGCGGCCAATGGCCCGATTTGGGGCGGTCGCCATCGCCCAGATGCCGGCCAGAAACATCGGCAGGGACAGGACCATGCCCATGGTGAGCCAGCCGCCATAGAGGTAGCCGATCTGGACGTCGGGCAGACGAACGAATTCGATGAGGATACGGCAGACGGCATACCAGGCAATGAAGGTGCCGCCGACGAAGCCCGGCAGTTTCAGCTTCAGCAACCGATGAGTGAGAAAGCGCAGGAGGAAGAACAGGACCAGCCCTTCGAGCGTGGCCTCGTAGAGCTGGCTCGGATGGCGCGGCTCGGGGCCGGCGTCGGGAAAGACCACGCCCCAGGGCAAGTCGGTCGGCTTGCCCCACAGTTCCTGGTTGATGAAATTGGCGCAGCGGCCGAGAAACAGGCCGATGCCGACGCTTGCCGCAATGACATCGAACAGCGAAAGAATGGAGAAGCCGCGCGAGCGCGCGAACAGGATCATCGCGATGATGGTGCCGGTCAGCCCGCCATGGAAGCTCATGCCGCCGGTCCAAAGCATGGCGATACGGAACGGGTTCTCCAGATAGACCGGCAAATCGTAGAACAGCACATAGCCAAGCCGGCCGCCAATGATGATGCCGATCACCGCCCACATCAGGAAATCGTCGATGTCCTGGATCGTTATGGGCGAGGGGCCGCCCCACAGCCGCTCATTGGAGACAAGGCGACGGGCATACCACCAGCCGAAGACGATGCCGACGACATAGGCGACGCCATACCAGTGGATGGCGAGCGGGCCGACATGCAGCATCACCGGGTCGATCATCGGAAAGGGAATGGCGAGAAGCGGCATTTTCCGTCATCAAGCGGATTCGGATGGCCGCTTCATGACATGGCGAGGGGAGGGGGTAAAGATGGGCCGCGGGATCAGTATTTCACATTGAAATTCCTGACCGGTGACTTCGTGCCGTCATACCAGGTGACGATGACCTGCATCGACCTGGTCTTGCCGGGGATGTCACGGTAGATTTCTGCGTTCTCCGGCACGGCGTTCGGATTGGACGGGTCGCACTCGGGCATCGGCCAGGTCTGGAAATCGCCGGACTCATCAAGCGCATATTCGACCTTTTCGAACGCGCAGCGGAACGAGATGAGCTGGGTGAAATAGACCTTCAGACCGTTATATTCGCGAAAACCGATCCACGAGGTCCAAAGCTGGTCGAGGATCTGCTTCTGGCCGGATTTGAGCTGGTCGTCGGGATCGAAGCGGATCGGGAAGACGCCGGCCTCTTCACCGCGCTTGTCGCGCCAGGTCACATAGATTTCGCCGGCGGGCTGGTCGCCTGGCAGCGAGAACCAGGTGACCGGCATGGGCCGACCTGTCTCGCGGTCGATACTGGTGGTGAGGCCGGTGTCGACGAAGTCACCGTCCTTGCCGATGCGGTAGCCGAACTGGATGGCGGGTTCGGGCAGCGAGATGGTGACCTGCCAGCCGGCATTGGATCGCGAGAAATTCGCCAGCGGCTTGCCCTTGCCCTCCTTGGGCAGGGGATCGACGCGCGGCAGCATGGCGACGGTAGAGCCTTCCTGGAACTCCTGCGTCGCGCCGCGTGAGGCTGTCGGTTCGTCGGAAGGGTTGAGCACGACATTGCCGAGAATCTGGTCGTAATAGGAGGGCAATTGCACATGGCCGATGCTGGACGCCATGTCGCGCACCGCGACCTGGGTCGCCTTGGCGATGTCGATGATGGAGGCGTTCGGCGTGTCGAGCTGTTTCAGGAAATTGCGGGTGAAGACCGAATTGCGGCTGGCATCGCCCGGTCCGAGCGAATCGAGCGCCGACTGGTACTGACCGGCCGAATAGAGGACGAAGATGCCTTCGCCGAGCGGCTGGTTGGCCAACCCGCCTTCACCGCCGATCGCACGTGTTCCCGCCTTCTCGAACGGGTTGGAGCGGCAGGCGTCGAGAATGAGGATCGCGGTCGCGGCGCCGGCGCGCAGGAAGCGGTCTGCCAGATCGTTGGTCAGGAAGGCTTCGTCGCGGAACATGGATTCGTCCCCCGCTCCTGCCTCGGGAATGTCGACGGGCAGCAGGTAGTCCTGGCCGGAAACCGAGAAGCCGTGGCCGGCATAGTAGAACAGGGCAACGTCGCCTTCCTGCAGGTTCTTTTCGAATTCGAGGACGGCGCGGCTCATGGCGCGGCGGCCGATATCCTTGGCGAGCGTCACCGTAAAGCCTATGCCGGTCAGATGTTCGGCGATGGCATCGGCGTCGTTGACCGCCTTTTCCAGCTTGGGGACGTTCTCGTAGTCGTTGTTGCCGATGACGAGCGCCACGCGGCGCTGCTGCTGTTCGGCGGCGGAAGCGGGCAGGGTGGTCACGACAATGAGCGCCAGTGTATAAAGGGCGGTATTCAGCAAGGTGATCAATCCAGTCGGCACGCTTTTCTCCATCACCGGACTCCTTTGCCGGCCTCCATTGTGAGTTTTCGTGTCCGAAAAGGAAGTCCGGCAGGAAATCCGGCCGCAGTTTCCCCAACTCGCCTCGGGAAGGCAAGCCGCGTTGATGCCTGCCTGTGTCGGCAGTCACATCAACTTGCGCATTGAACCGGACTGCCGGCACCGCTAAATCATGGTTTCATGATGAAGGAGCGTTTCCCATGAACCAGGGACCGAACCGGCTGTTCGACGAATTCGCCAAGCTGATGACAGACGCGGCGGGCGCCGCACAGGGAATGAAACGCGAGGCGGAGACGGCATTCCGTGCCCAGGCGGAGCGTTTTCTGGCCGACATGGACCTCGTCAAACGCGACGAATTCGACGCGGCGAAGGAGATGGCGGCCAACGCCCGGGCCGAGAATGAATCGCTGAAAAAGCACATTGAGGCCCTGGAAGCGCGAATTGTGGCGCTCGAAGGCAAGAAAACTGCCTGAATCGAAAATTTTTTTTCGCCGGACTCACCGTTAAAAAAAACGAGTCAGCAGAATCGCTTAGCGGCTTGCGGCGTTGATCGCAATGGCCCCTTCTCCACAGATTCGCCGGTTGGACGCCAGGGTGGGGCTAGCCAATCAAGCACATGAATATACACTGAAATTACAGAATGATTCGCGGCGGACCTGGCCTCTCGAAGCACTGGAAAAGTGCGGAAAGGCATGCTCCAACTACGGCCGCGACCGGGTCAAGCCGGCGCGGCCGTCATTCTGCAGCGGGGCTGGATTTCACTGGTTCTGCAACTGCGTCAAATGCCCGATTGGCGGCGAAGCGAGGGACCATGCGGCTTGCGGAAATCCAACCCGATCGAGACATCAATCCCGTCGACATGATCGAACAGGTAGCTTCCTTCAATGACTGGTCGTTCGAGCGGTCGGGTGACGACGAAATCAACATCACCGTCTCAGGCATGTGGGCCGACTACAATGTCTCCTTCTCATGGATGGAGGATTTCGAGGCACTGCATCTGGCCTGCGCCTTCGATCTGAAGGTGCCGGAGCGGCGGATCGCCGAGACGATCAAGCTGCTGTCGCTGATCAACGAGCAATTGCTGATCGGCCATTTCGACCTTTGGACCGGCGAGGGCGTGATCATGTACCGCCAGGCGCTGCTCCTGAATGGTGGGGCGGAACCGACCGGCGAGCAGCTCGAATGCCTGCTGGCGAGCGCGATCGACGCCTGCGAGCGCTATTATCAGGCCTTCCAGTTCGTGGTTTGGACCGGCCACGGCGCCCGCCATGCGCTCGACAGCGCGCTGTTCGAGACCGAAGGCACGGCGTAGTTTCCGCTCACGGCGGCATCCTCGCTACGCTGGGGCCTCCGCGAGGGCGCTTCGCGGCTCGCTCTTCGCTCGCTGAACGTTTCCTTGAAAGGCTGCAAGTTTTCCGCCGGAGTTTCCACCTTGGCGTGCGTTCACAGGCTGGCGCTTTGGCTCCTCCAGTCCCGATCGCTACGCTCCTCGCCTTTTGTCGCCAAAGCTTGCCCTGCCACGGAGGGAAGTGTCTGCCTTGCTTGAGCTTGGCGGCGTTCCGTGGCAAGCAAACGCGATGAACAGCGATTTCACCCTCGCCCTTGTCGGCGCCGGCAATATGGGCGGTGCGATGCTTGGCGGCTGGCTTGCCGAAGGGCTTGCGCCGGAACGGATCACGGTGGTCGATCCGTCGCCGCCGCCGGCGATGGCCGAATTGATTTCACAGACCAGCATCCGGCATGCGGGCGAAGCCATCGCGGATTTTGCGCCCGACGTCATGGTGCTTGCGGTCAAGCCGCAGATCATGGGCGCTGTCCTGCCGACAATTGCGCCGATGATGGGGTCGCAGACGGTGGCTGTCTCGGTTGCCGCGGGCACGACCATCGCCGCACTCGAGGCCGGCTTGGGAGGTGGAACGGGTGGCGAAGCCCCCGCTGTCGTGCGGGCGATGCCGAATACGCCGGCACTGGTCAGGCGCGGCATCACGGCGGCGTGTCCCAACCGCTTCGTCACCGCCCGGCAGCGCGAGATCGTCGACGGGCTGCTCAGGGCAGTCGGCAAGGTGGCTTGGGTCGAGGACGAAGGATTGATCGACGCGGTCACCGCCGTTTCGGGCAGCGGGCCGGCCTATGTATTCCATCTGGCCGAATGCATGGCCCAGGCAGGTGTCGCAGCCGGCCTGCCGGCGGAGCTTGCCATGGAACTCGCACGCGAGACCGTGTCCGGGGCCGGCGAACTGATGGTGCGCTCGTCGGAGACGCCGGCGAAACTGCGCGAGAATGTCACCTCGCCCAACGGTACGACCGCCGCCGCGCTATCCGTGCTGATGGGCGAGGATGCTATGGCAAAGCTGATTGCACGTGCGATTGCGGCGGCGAAAATGCGCTCTGAAGAACTTTCGGGCTGAAGTCATGTCGGACCAGAGCGACATGATCACGATCGACGATTTCCTGAAGGTGGATATAAGGATCGGCACGATCGTCGAGGCCGAACCATTCCCCGAGGCTCGCAAGCCGGCGATCAAGTTGAAAATCGATTTCGGTGGCAAGATCGGCATCAAGAAATCATCGGCGCAGATTACCGTGCACTACACGCCGGAGGCGCTCATCGGGCGCCAGGTGATGGCGGTGGTCAATTTCCCGCCGCGCCAGATCGGTCCGATGATGTCGGAAGTGCTGACGCTCGGTTTTCCCGACGAGAACGGCGAGGTGGTGCTCGCCAGTGTCGATCTCAAGGTGCCGGACGGCGGCAGGCTGCACTGACAAAAGGAAATCCGGCGATGCGCAAGATAATGGCGTGCTTGATTGCGATCGGTGTTGCGGTGCCGGCCTTTGCCCAGCAGGCGCCGCAACAGGTCGTCACCGGCGATCCGACGGTTTCCGTCGAAGGAAGCCAGGCCGCAACAAGTGGTGACGCCACCAGCGGTGGCAAGATCATCGTGGAAGGCTCGTCGAACGTCTTCATCAACGGCAAGCCTGCGGCGGTGGTCGGCGGGACGACCAATTGCGGCGGCAAGGTCGCGACGGGTGCGGCGACGGTGTTCATCAACGGCAAGCCGATGGCCTCTTCGGGCAGCGTCGTGACGGGCTGTCCGCAGGACTGACTTTCGAGAAAACTAGATCGGCATCCTGACGACGGCCCTGAGGCCGCCCATCGGGCTTTCGTGCAGATTGATGTCGCCGCCATGGCTGCGGGCGATGTCGCGCACGATCGACAGGCCCAGTCCCGTGCCGCCGGCGTCCTGGTTGCGCGCCTCGTCCAGCCGCATGAAGGGCTTGAAGACCTCCTCGCGCTGGTCCGGCGGAATGCCCGGCCCGTCATCGTCGAATGTCAGCGTCGCCCAGCCATTGCCGCCCTTGACGCGCACGACAAGGGTGTCGGCATGGCGGAAGGCGTTTGACACGATATTGGCGACCAGCCGGGCCATGGCATTGCGGCGCACGCGCACGCGGAAACCGGGCTTGCAGTGGATTTCGAACTTCTTGCCCTTGGCCGCCGCCTCGCTTTCATGGCGCTTGAGCAGTTCGCAGATATCGACCTCCTCGACCGGCTTGCCGTCCTCGCCGCGGGCATAGTCGAGATAGCCCTGCAACATGCCCTGCATCTCGTCGACATCGGCCTGCAATTGCTCGATCTCGGGCGTCTCGCCGACCAGCGCCAATTGCAGCTTGAAGCGGGTCAGCACGGTTCTGAGATCGTGGCTGATGCCGGTCAGCATGTCGGTGCGCTGCTGCAGTTGGCGCTCGATGCGCTCGCGCATCTGCAGGAAGGCGAGGCCGGCCTGGCGGACTTCGCGGGCGCCACGGATACGGAAGTCGGTTGACATCTCGCGGCCCTTGCCGAAGCGTTCGGCGGCATCGGCCAATTGCTGGATCGGGCGGATCTGGTTGCGCAGGAAGGCAATGGCGATGATCAGCAGCACCAGCGAAGTGCCGAACATCCAGACCAGGAAGATATGGCTGTTGGAGGCATAGGCCGAATTGCGTCGGGCGAAGACGCGTAGCACCGCGTCGGGATTTTCCAGCCGAATGCGGATTTCCAGAAGGTCGGAATTGCCAATCGTGTCGATCCAGAAGGGACGGCCGATCTGGCGCGCGATCTCGCTGCGCAAAACGTCGTCGAGAATGGAAAAGAACGGCTTGGAAACGGCCGGCGGGAAGGGGTCGGGCGGCAGGATGGCGATGTTGAGGCCGAGACGGTCATGGGCAATACGAATGATGGCCTCGTGATTGTCGTTCGTCGGATAGGTCTCGATGATATCGATGACGGCGGCGATGTCGGCGGTGACGGCTTTCGACAGGCGCTGGGTCACCAATTGCCAGTGGCGTTCCATGAAGACGAAGACCAGCACCGACTGGAGCAGCACCATCGGGGCGATAATGATGATGAGCGAACGCTGGTAGAGCCCCTTGGGCATGCGCGCCGAAACCCAGCGCGCAACAAGGCGCCACGGATTGCGACGGTAACGCGATGAAGGAAGTTCGCCCTGTTCGACAGCCAATTTCCAGCCTCTTGCCGCTGATTATCTGCCGGTGTTGCCGGCAGGGGCCCCACGCCGAGACGGCATATGCTCTCTTGATTGGCGCCCCCTTGGCGGGGCGGTCGGCTTCAGTCTACACAAAGCTTGTAACCAATGCCACGCACGGTCTGAAGCCATTTCGGATTGGCGGGATCTTCCTCGATCTTGCGGCGCAGCCGGTTGATCTGGACGTCGATCTTGCGCTCACCGGAAGGTGAATCTGAACCCAGCAGTTCGTGGCGGGCGATGGTCTGGCCGGGACGGGAAGCAAAGGCCGTCATGATTTCCTGTTCGCGGTCGGTCAGGCGCACGCTCTCGCCCGCTTTTTTCAGTTCGCGCCTGGGCACCGAGAAGACGAAGGGGCCGAAAGCGACCTGCTCGATTGCCGCCGGGGCGGGCTTGGTGGTGCGTTTGAGGACGGAGGAGATTCTCAGCAGCAATTCGCGCGGATCGAAAGGCTTGGGCAGATAGTCGTCGGCGCCGGCTTCCAGCCCCTCGATGCGGTGGTCGATCTCGGCCAGCGCGGTGAGCATGAGAACCGGCACGGCACCCGATGTTTCGCGCAGCGACTGCGTGAAGGCGACACCGCTTTCGCCGGGCATCATCACATCGACGATCAGCAGATCGAACTCCATCGATTCCAGCTTGCGGCGCGCGGTCGCCGCATCGGCTGCGACCGAGACGCGAAAACCGTGCTCGCCCAGGTAGCGCGACAGCAATTCGCGGATGCGCCGGTCGTCATCGATGACGAGGAGGTGCGCCGCATCATCTTCCGGTACATGATGGGCGAAGCCGATTCCGCTCTGCTCCGAGCCCTGTTCGTGTTGCATGATCGCGCTCCCGGGCATCGTCTGCACACTATCCGGTTGCCGTGGCGATGGCATCCAACAACTTGCGATCGTCGGCGTCGATCATCGCCTGCATGAAGCATGATACCGCTTCGCTGTCGGCAAGGCCGCAAGCATGAAGTGCGTCAGCGATACGGCGAGACTGTGGCTGCGACAATTCGAGGATAAGCTCGTGACCGGCCTTGGTCGGATAAAGGTGGCGCTGGCGCCGGTCGGAGCGGCCGGTAATCTGGCGGATATGGCCGGACTGGATGAGTTGGCGCAGCACGCGCGACAGCGACTGCTTGGTGATGCCGAGAATGGTGATCAATTCGGCGACCGTCATGCCCGGCCGGCGGCTAACGAAGAACAGCGCGCGGTGGTGGGCGCGACCGAAACCGAAACGCGTCAGAATGCGGTCCGGATCACCCGTGAAGGCGCGGTAGGCGAAGAACAGCAATTCAATGTTGGCGATCTGTGGAATATCGGCAGTGCCAATCGGACTGGCGACCACATCGCCCGGGCTTTCCGCGTCCGCCTTCATTTCACTCGGTCTCCTTGCCCAATTGCGCATAACGGCGTAGCACACCGGCCTTCAAACATAACGTCAAACCCAAAAATATGTCAGTACTATTGACATATTTTTGGGTTGCATCTAGGCTTGTTACATAAGCAAAAGAACGGCGTAACGATACGGTTTGTACGCCGAAAACGGGAGAAAATGCCATGACGGCGGTTCCTTTCGATCAACTGGGCGGATTTATCTGGTTCAATGGCGAGTTCGTCGCCTGGGAGGATGCACGCATCCATGTGCTGACCCACGGACTGCACTATGCCAGCGCCGTGTTCGAAGGCGAGCGTGCCTATGAGGGACGCATTTTCAAGCTCGAGGAGCATACCGAACGGCTGTTCAACTCGGCCGAATTGCTTGGCTTCAAGATTCCCTTTACCCAGGACGAGATCAACCAGGCCTGCATCGAGGAAGTCGAGCGCCAGGGCCTGCGCAACGCCTATATCCGTCCGATCGCCTGGCGCGGCAGCGAGATGATGGGTGTTTCGGCGCAGAAGAATCGGATCAACGCCGCCATCGCCGCCTGGGAATGGCCGAGCTATTTCAAGCCGGAGGAACGGTTGAAGGGGATTCGCCTCGACATATCCGACTGGCGGCGCCCCGATCCCAGAACCGCGCCGTGCAAGTCGAAGGCGGCCGGACTCTACATGATCTGCACGCTTTCCAAACATGCCGCCGAAGCCAAGGGCTATGCCGATGCGCTGATGCTCGACTGGCGCGGCCAGGTGGCGGAAGCGACGGGAGCGAATATCTTCTTTACCAAAAACGGTGTGATCCACACGCCGACGCCCGACTGCTTCCTGGACGGCATCACGCGGCGGACGGTCATCGACCTGGCGCGCCGTCGCGGCCATGAACTGGTCGAGCGGGCGATCATGCCCGAGGAACTGACCGAATTCGAGGAATGCTTCCTGACCGGTTCGGCGGCGGAAGTGACGCCGGTCTCCGAGATCGGGCCCTATAGGTTTACCCCCGGCGAAATCTGCCAGCAGCTGATGACAGATTACGACGCCGAGGTGCGCGGTCGTCCCGCGGTCAAGGCAGCCTAGACACCGGCCACCAACCCATTCGCAACCGGCGGTCCCTGCGGATTGCCGGTTTCGCTTTTGCCGATCCTGCCTGTGCCGATTCTGCCTGTGGATGACGCACCGTCATTCGTCTTTGAACTTTAGTCTAGTGCGTCTATGATTCCCCGTCCCTTGCAAGGAGGACATTCGCAGTCAGGCGAATACAACAACAAAGGCGGGAGTAGAATCATGGAATCACTGGTTCCCATCATCATTCAGGCGGTCTCCGGTATTGTCGGAGGTGCGGCAATCAATTCGGTGCTGAAACAGACGGCGATGGCGATACTGCCGAAGCTGATTTCAGGCATTGTGGGTGGAGTCGGCGGTGGCTATGCGCTTGGACCCGTGATCGCCGGCATGATGGGCGGCGGTGGCGGGATGAGCACCGGTTCGATCGTCGGCGATATCGTTGGCGGCCTGGTCGGCGGCGGCGTGCTGAACGGCGTCATCGGCGCGGTGATGGGCGGGCGCAAATAGCCGCCAGCTACACAAAGAACTTGTCGGCGGGGCATCGGCGAACTAGGCCTGATCCGAAATGATCGGGAAAGGCCGTCAATGACTTCGCAGGACACCGAACAAAGCGGACAGACCGGCACGGGTAGGCTGCAGATTGCCATCGTGCCGGTAACGCCATTTCAACAAAATTGCACGCTGATCTTCGACAGCATGTCGAAACGCGGTGTGGTGGTCGATCCCGGCGGCGATGTCGAGGCGATACTCGACGCGATCGAAAAGACCGGCATGAAGGTCGACACGATCCTGCTCACGCATGGCCATATCGATCACGCGGGCGGGGCCGAGGCGCTGAAGCGTGCCCTGGGTGTCGAAATCGTCGGACCGCACATCGCCGACAAGAACATGCTCGGCAATATCGAAAGGCAGGCGGAAATGTTCGGCCTGCCCGGCGGCTACCAGAATGCCTATCCCGACCGCTGGCTCGACGAAGGCGACACAATCGATATCGGGGGGCACTCCTTCAAGGTGCTGCACTGTCCGGGTCATGCGCCGGGCCATGTCGTTTTCATCAATGAAGAAGCGCGTTTCGCCCATGTCGGCGATGTGCTGTTCAACGGGTCGATCGGACGCACGGATCTGCCGGGCGGCGATCATGCCGCGCTGATCGCCTCGATCAAGGACAAGCTGCTGCCGCTGGGCGACGACATCACGTTCGTGTGCGGACATGGACCGGGAAGCACGTTCGGTGGCGAAAGACAGAACAATCCGTTCCTGGTGTGATATCCGCCAAGGCGAACCATCCGGGCTGACCACCGGTCTACAATTGTAACCGTTTTCAAAAGCCGGTTGGCGTGAGGGATCGGTATGTTTCCAAGAAGCGTCTCGACGCCTGGAAACACACCGGCTCGGGTCCTGTGGGGTCGTCGCCGACACCAGGGTGTTGGGGGGTGGGTGGTGCCGATCCCTCACGTCCTAGGGGGTAATGTAATTATCCTTGCCATGTGGTTAACGAGTAGATCACATTTGGTGCGATGGATCATCAAGCAACTGTTTGTGAACGCAAATCGTGGCAATATGCGTTGTTTGCCGCCGACAGGGGTGGTTCAAGCACGGCACGCTCCCCCGACGGTGCGCATTTTTCAAGGCGATCGGCAGATATTTGATTCAGGCCGTCGATACTGCCCAGGCAATTGCGGGCGGAAAGCCGGTTCCTCAAGTCCGACCTTACGCCTGGAATTGCTTCAG
>JAJDOK010000006.1 GCA_022340185.1 Salaquimonas sp.
TGCGATGGTTGTGGCTTCGATTTTTGGAAGCACCAACACGCGCTAAGGCGTTGAAACGTGCCCGATATGCGTCTTCACCATCCCACGTGGATGGCACCAAAGGTGGCACTAGATAACCATAAAAGATAATTAGTATATAAAATCAATATTATATAAGACGCGTGTGGCGGAGGGGGTGGGATTCGAACCCACGGTACGGTCGCCCGCACGCCGGTTTTCAAGACCGGTGCCTTCAACCACTCGGCCACCCCTCCGGAAGCGCCCCGGCTCAATTATCCGCTGACACTGCAGCGCGCATAGACGGATTTCGGCGCGCGTTCAAGCCTGGCTTTCGCCGATGGTGGACTTTCCATGCCCGGCCGGGATGCGCGGCCGGTGCCCTGCCCTGTTTGTGAGGTTGAAAACAGCTGCGCGCTCGCTCCGGCAAAGCAGGTTTTATCCCCAATTTATTTTATGTATGAAATTTCATGCTTGAAATAAAATAGAGGCGGGTTATGCTGTTGTCGATGGCGCGGGGAACGCGTCACGGGAACACGGGCGAAAAGGAAGCGACGAATGCGCGTTGCATGCCTCGGCGGCGGACCGGCCGGACTCTACTTCGCCATTTCGATGAAATTGCGCGATGCGTCACACGAGGTCGTCGTGATCGAGCGCAACAAGGCCGACGACACGTTCGGCTGGGGCGTGGTGCTATCGGACGACGCGCTTTCAAATCTCGCCGAGAACGATCCCAAAAGCGCGGAGATGATCCGCGCCCATTTCGCCTATTGGGATGATATCGCCGTCCACTTCAAGGGTACGGTGACGACCTCAACCGGCCATGGCTTTGCCGGCATCGGCCGCATGCGGCTTCTCCTGTTGTTGCAGGAACGCGCCCGCGAACTCGGCGTCGAATTGCGCTTCGAGACCGAGATCGCCGATCCGAAGGAATATGCGGCCGAATACGACCTCGTTGTCGGCGCCGACGGGCTGAATTCCAAAACGCGCTCGACCTATGCCGAGTACTTCAAGCCGGACATCGACATGCGCAAATGCAAGTTCGTCTGGCTCGGCACGCACCAGAAATTCGACGATGCCTTCACCTTCATCTTCAAGGAAACGGACAAGGGCTGGGTGTGGGCGCATGCCTACCAATTCGACGCCGACACGGCGACCTTCATCGTCGAATGCAACGAGGAGACCTGGAACCGCTACGGTTTCGGCGAGATGAGCCAGGAGGAATCCAGCGCCACCTGCGAGGCGATCTTCGCGGACGAACTGGGTGGCCACAAGCTGATCTCCAATGCGCGCCACATCCGCGGTTCGGCCTGGATCAACTTCCCGCGCGTGCTTTGCGAAAAATGGTACCATGACAATATCGTGCTGATGGGGGATGCGGCGGCGACGGCGCATTTTTCCATCGGCTCGGGCTCGCGGCTCGCCTTCGACAGCGCGATTGCGCTCGCCAATTACCTGCACAGCGAACCGTCCATGCAGGCGGCGTTTGAAAAATACCAGGAAGAGCGGCGCACCGATGTGTTGCGGCTGCAATCGGCGGCGCGCAATTCGATGGAATGGTTCGAGGAGATCGAGCGCTATTTCCATCTCGACCCGGTACAGTTCAACTATTCGCTGCTGACGCGCTCGCAGCGCATCAGCCATGAAAACCTTCGTCTGCGCGACGCCAAATGGCTGGAGAGCGCGGAGCGCTGGTTCCAGAGCCGCGCAGGCGTCAATTCGAACGCGCCGGTGCGCCGGCCGATGTTCGCGCCGTTCAAATTGCGCGGGCTTGAATTGAAGAACCGCGTCGTCGTCTCGCCGATGGCGCAATACAAGGCGGTCGACGGCTGCCCGACCGACTGGCATCTCGTCCATCTCGGCGAACGGGCCAAAGGCGGGGCCGGCCTCGTCACTACCGAGATGACCTGCGTCAGCGCACAGGGACGCATTTCGCCGGGATGCCCCGGCACCTATGCGCCCGAACACGAGGCGGCGTGGAAGCGCATCGTCGATTTCGTCCATGGCGAGAGCGAAGCGAAAATCTGCATGCAGCTTGGCCATTCCGGTCCGAAAGGTTCGACCGAACTCGGCTGGGTCGAGGACAACCGGCCGCTGGCGGAGGGCAATTGGCCGCTGATCTCGGCGTCCGAGATCGCCTGGTCGTCGAGGAACCAGACACCGAAGCAAATCGACCGCGCCGACATGGACGCGGTGCGCGCGCAATTCGTCGAGGGCGCGAAAATGGCCGAACGTGCCGGTTTCGACATGCTCGAAATCCACGCCGCACATGGCTATCTGCTGTCCTCCTTCATCACGCCGCTGACCAACAATCGCGGCGACGCATATGGCGGAAACCTCGAAAACCGTATGCGCTATCCGCTGGAAATCTTCCATGCGGTGCGCGCCGTGTGGCCGCACGAGAAACCGATCTCGGTTCGCATTTCGGCCAATGACTGGGTTGGTGAAGACGGCATCACGCCGCAAGACGCCGTCGAGATCGCCCGGCTGCTGCGCGAGGCCGGCGTTGACATCTGCGACGTGTCGGCCGGCCAGACCTCGACAAGAGCAAGACCGGTCTACGGACGCATGTTCCAGACGCCATTCTCCGACCGCATCCGCAACGAGACCGGCATGGCGACGATGGCGGTCGGCAATATCTACGAACCGGATCACGTCAATTCGATCCTGATGGCGGGTCGCGCCGATCTCGTCTGCCTCGCCCGGCCGCATCTGTCCGATCCCTACTGGACGCTGCATGCAGCGAGCAAACTTGGCGATCATGACGAGCACTGGCCCGCTCCCTACTGGCCCGGACGTGACCAGGCGTGGCGGCTCGCCGAACGCACCGAAACCATGCTCGGAAAGGTGTGACCGATGGCTGAGCTCACTATGGACCTTGGGGGCAAACATGCCCTGGTCACCGGTGGCGGCACCGGTGTCGGCGCGGCGATCGCCCTCAGCCTGGCGCAAGCCGGCGCGAAGGTGACGATCACCGGGCGGCATCTCGACAAGCTTGAAGAAGTTGCGGCCGGCGGCAGTTCAATTTCCTGCGTCAGCGGAGACGTCACCGATCCGACATCGGTGCGCGAGATGTTTGCCGAGGCGACAGCAAGGAACGGTGCGCCGCAGATTGTCGTCGCCAATGCCGGTGCGGCGATGAGCAAGCCCTTCGCCAAGATGGACGAGGCCGATCTGCGCGCCATGCTCGACGTCAATCTGGTCGGCGTATTCTCGACCTGGCGTGCCGCGCTCGACCCGATGCTGGCCGCCGGCTGGGGCCGGTTGATCGTTATCGCCTCGATCGCGAGTCTCAAAGGATCGCCCTATATCAGCGCCTATTGCGCCTCCAAGCATGGCGTGCTCGGCATGACGCGGGCACTGGCGCTGGAAGTCGCGCGCAAGGGGATCACCGTCAACGCGGTATGCCCGGGTTATATCGCGACACCGATGACGGATCGCACGATCGCCAACATCGCCGAAAAGACCGGCAAGTCGCGCGACGAAGCCGAGGACATCCTCAAGTCCGGGAACCCGCAGCACCGGCTGATCGAACCGGAAGAAGTCGCCGAAACGGTGCGCTTTTTATGTTCGGATGCCGCTTCCTCGATCAACGGCCAGGCGATCACGCTGTCGGGAGGCGAGCCATGAATCTGACGAAGCAGTTAGCGTCCGGGGCCAGGACTGCCGCAGCCGCGACCTCCAAGGAGCGGCTGCGGCTGTGGCTCAGGCTGTTGAAGGTATCGCGCTTCGTCGAAGGCGAATTGCGCGAGAGGCTGCGCGAGGAATTCGATTCCACCCTGCCCCGCTTCGATGTGCTGGCGGCGCTGTATCGTGCCGAAGACGGGCTGAAGATGAGCGAATTGTCCGGCGTGCTGCGCGTTTCGAACGGCAATGTGACGGGTATTGTCGAACGCCTCGTCGACGAAGGTCTCCTCCTGCGCATTCCGGTCGTGGGCGACCGGCGCGCCACGCTGGTGCGGCTCACCCAGAAGGGGCACGAGCGCTTCGCGAAAATGGCCGGCGTGCATGAGGCGTGGGTCAACGACATTCTGGCCGAGATCTCGCCCGACGACGCGCGCCAGATCATCGAACTGCTCACGCTGCTGGCGGCGAAGGCCAATCAGGAAAGGCAGGCATGATGCATTCCACGAAGACGAAGCACTTCCATGCGGAGGTCGAGGACGGCATCGCGACCGTGTGGCTCGAACGGCCGGAGCGCAAGAACCCGCTGACTTTCGATTCCTATGCCGAATTGCGCGACTGGTTCGGCGAACTCAAACATACCGACGATGTGAAAGCGGTCATCTTTGCGTCGAATGGCGGCAATTTTTCTTCCGGCGGCGATGTGCACGACATCATCGGGCCGCTGACGAAAATGGACATGAAGGGTTTACTGGCGTTTACCCGCATGACCGGCGATCTGGTCAAGGCGATGATCCATTGCGGCAAGCCGATCATCGCGGCCGTCGACGGCATCTGCGTCGGCGCCGGCGCGATCATCGCCATGGCTTCCGACATGCGACTCGCGACACATGCCGCCAAGACCGCCTTCCTGTTCACCCGCGTCGGTCTGGCTGGCTGCGACATGGGCGCCTGCGCCATGCTGCCGAGGATCATCGGCCAGGCGCGCGCCGCCGAACTGCTCTACACCGGCCGCTCGATGAGTGCCGAGGAAGGGCTTTCCTGGGGTTTTTTCAGCCGTCTGGTCGAGGCCGGCAAACTGCGCGACGAAGCATTGGCACTCGCCCGACAGGTCGCGGCAGGGCCCAATTTTGCACACATGATGACCAAGACCATGCTCAACCAGGAATGGAACATGGGGCTCGACCAGGCGATCGAGGCGGAAGCGCAGGCCCAGGCGATCTGCATGCAGACCGCCGATTTCGCCAGAGCCTACGAAGCCTTCGTCGCCAAGGGCAAGCCTGTCTTCGAGGGCAATTGATGGCCGATCGTTCGTTCCTCGACTGGCCGTTCTTCGAGCGGCGCCACCGCGAACTGGCCGATGCGCTCGACGCATGGGCGGCGCGCGAGCTCAAGGCCATCGACCATTGCGATACGGATGCGGCCTGCCGATCGCTTGTCGCCGCACTTGGACGCGACGGCTGGCTCTCTCATTCGGCGGTCGATCCCGACGATCCGCGGAGCGTGCTCGACGTGCGCAGCCTGTGCCTGATCCGCGAGACGCTGGCGCGCCATGACGGCCTGGCCGATTTCGCCTTCGCCATGCAGGGACTCGGCACCGGCGCGATCTCGCTGTTCGGCACGGAAACGCAAAAACGCGATTGGCTGACACAGACCCGCGCCGGCAAGGCGATCTCGGCCTTTGCACTGACCGAGCCGAAATCGGGTTCCGATGTCGCCGATATCGATTTGTCGGCCACGCGCGATGGCGGGGACTATGTCCTCAATGGAGAGAAAACCTGGATATCGAATGGCGGCATCGCCGACATTTACACGGTGTTCGCGCGCACCGGCGAGGCTCCGGGGGCAAGGGGGCTCTCCGCCTTCCTCGTGCCCGCCGGCACGCCGGGTTTAGCCGTCGCCGAAAGGCTTGAGACGGTGGCGCCACATCCCCTCGCCCGCCTGTCCTTCGCCGATTGCCGCATTCCTGCATCGGCCATGATCGGCGAACCCGGCCAGGGTTTCCGCATCGCCATGAGCGTGCTCGACGTGTTCCGCTCGACGGTTGCCGCCGCCGCGCTCGGTTTCGCACGTCGCGCGCTCGACGAGTCACTGGCGCGAGTACACGAACGCCAATTGTTCGGCGCGCCGCTGTTCGACCTGCAGATGGTGCAGGGTCACATCGCCGACATGGCGCTCGACATCGACGCGGCCGCCCTGCTCGTCTATCGCGCCGCCTGGACCAAGGATTCAGGTGCGCAACGCGTCTCCAGGGAGGCGGCGATGGCCAAGCTCTTCGCCACCGAACAGGCGCAGAAGGCGATCGACATGGCGGTGCAGCTTCATGGCGGCGACGGCGTGCGCAAGGGCCATATCGTCGAGAGCCTCTACCGCGAGATCAGGGCGCTACGCATCTATGAGGGCGCTTCCGACGTGCAGAAGGTGATTATCGCCAGACAAACGTTGGAAAGCCAGACTCTCGAGAGCCAGGCAAACGCAAAGGGGTGAAACGATGCTCGGACCAAGCGCGCATACCGACACGTTCGCGCGGGACAATCTGCCGCCAATCGATCAGTGGCCGGAACTGAACCTCGACGGGTTCGACTATCCCGAACGCCTCAATGCCGGCGTGGAGATGACCGACCGCATGGTCGAGAAGGGGTTCGGCGACCATGTCGCACTGATCGGCAATGGCAGGCGGCGCACTTACAAGGAACTGACCGACTGGTCCAACCGCATCGCCCATGCGCTGGTCGATGTCTACGGTGTCAAGCCGGGCAACCGCGTGCTGATCCGCTCGGCCAACAATCCCGCCATGGTCGCCTGCTGGCTTGCCGCGACCAAGGCGGGTGCCGTCGTCGTCAACACCATGCCGATGCTGCGCGCCGGCGAATTGAAGAAATATGTCGAAAAGGCTCAGATCACCCATGCGCTGTGCGACACACGGCTGATGGAGGAACTGGTCGCCTGCGCCAAGGACAGCGACATTCTCGACACGGTGATCGGCTTCGACGGCACGGCCAATCACGATGCCGAACTCGACCGCATCGCGCTCGACAAGCCGGTGAGATTCAATGCGGTGCAGACCGGCCGCGACGATGTCGCACTGCTCGGCTTCACCTCCGGCACGACGGGCGATCCCAAGGCGACGATGCATTTCCATCGCGACCTGCTGATCATCGCCGACGGCTATGCGAAGGAAGTGCT
>JAJDOK010000081.1 GCA_022340185.1 Salaquimonas sp.
CCTGACGACGACGGCACGAAGAAGGACAGCAGCACTTCGAGCCAATACATGACGTTGATGAAGACGGCCTGTGACAGGCCGGCAACGGCAAGTTCGGACCAGTGCAGGATGGTGTCGGAGATGAGGCCGTTGTCCATCACCACGACAATGCCGCGCGCGACGCCGATGATGAGTGCAACACCCAGCAGATCGCGGGCGCCGTCGACGAACGTGCTGGTGAACTCATTTTCGCCGAGCCGGCCGATGATGCCGACGACGATTGCCGAGGCCAGGAACAGGCCCGACATCTCCGCCATCCACCAGCCGCCGGACGATACGCCCCAGATCATGACGACGAAGGTAAGGGCGAAGATGAGCAGGATGATCCGGCGCGCGACGGTGAAGGGAACGTCTTCGGTTGCGGTCCGGCCTTTGAGGAAATGCTTTTCGTTTTCCGTACGCCGGTCGGCCACGATGGATTTCGACGGGTCCTTGCGGACACGTTCGGCATAGCGCATCACATAGAAGACGCAGATCAGCCAGCCGACGATCAGGATAACGAATCTGAGGATAAGACCGTCGGTGAAGGGGACGCCGGCGGCATCGGACGCAATGACGGTCGCGAAGGCATTCACGGTCGAGCCCAGAACACCTATGCCGGCGCCGATCATGATGACCGCGACGCCGGTTACCGCGTCGTAGCCGGCCGCAATCATCACCGGAAGAATGATGATGTAGAACGCGAGCGTTTCCTCGGCCATGCCATAGGTCGTGCCGCCGAAAGCGAAGAGCGCCATCAGGATGGGAATCATCCATTTTTCGCGTCCCTTCAGCGATCGCATCACGCTGCCGATGCCGGCGTTGATCGCACCCGTCCTGGCGACAACGCCGATAAACCCGCCGATCACCAGAACGAACACCGCCACGTCGACGGCATTGGCCTCGTAGGTCTCCGGATTGTAGAAACCGGCGATCGGCGCCATGATGACGTCGATGGGCCCCTGGGGGTTTGGCGCAACCTCGGCATAGGTGCCGGGAACCGGCACGTCGCGTCCAAGCGCGTCACTGTGGACGCGCTCATACTGCCCGGCGGGAATGACCCATGTCAGCGCCGCCACCACGATGGTCAACGCGAACAGGATGGTGAATGCCGTCGGGAACGTGAACCGTCGCGGCGTAACCTTACCCTCGTCAGTCATGGTCGGCTCCTGGTTGCCATGTCAAGGCAACATGCGGGCGCCTTGACACCCTTGCACGCGAATCACGCCGCGGCGCGTGACATGTTGGACGATGGTCAATCTGACATGAGACGGGGCTTATTATTTTGATCTCGATCAACGCGGCGTGGGTTAATCCCATTCAGTATGCTTTGTAGTGGCCGGGCGTCCCAGCCTCTTGCGGCAGATTAGTGTCGCGGGCCGGCGGCGCCCGCGCTTGCTCAGTCGAAAGAATTGTGTCGACCGCTGCCCGACGGACCGCCGCGATGTGCCCGCAATCCGCCTGTCCAGGCATTGCCTGGTCACCATGAAGGAATGACGACATGACCGAATTAGGTGTTCACTCGGAAGTCGGCAAACTCAAGAAGGTCATCGTCCATCGCCCGGGATTGGAACTGACGCGGTTGACGCCGTCCAATTGCCATGAGTTGCTGTTCGACGACGTGATCTGGGTGAAGCATGCCCGCATTGAGCACAACGAGTTCGTCGACGCCATGCGGTATCGCGGCGCCGAGGTTTATTTCGTCCGGGAGCTGCTCGAAGCGACCATGACGAACATGACCGCGCGCCGCTGGCTGCTCGATCGCAGGATCACGGAGGAACT
Organism: Salaquimonas sp.; assembly: GCA_022340185.1. Lineage (GTDB taxonomy): Bacteria > Pseudomonadota > Alphaproteobacteria > Rhizobiales > Rhizobiaceae > BOKV01. The sequence continues at coordinate 1,801 of JAJDOK010000081.1, forward strand.
GGTCGGCGTCGGCCTGGCCGACGACCTTCATGCCGCCTTCATGGAAATGGAGGCGGAAAGGCTTTCCAATCACCTTATTGGTGGCCTGAACATGGCCGAGCTCCCGTTCTCCGCCAAGGGGTCGCTGGGCGCGGTGCTGGAACCCCAGGACTTCGTCGTGGCGCCGCTGCCCAACCAGTTGTTCACACGCGATACCTCGGCTTGGGTCTACAACGGCGTGTCGCTGAACCACATGTTCTGGCCGGCGCGCCGCCAGGAAAGTTTGAACATGGCGGCGATCTACAGCTTCCATCCGATGTTTCAGCATGCCGACTTCGACTATTGGTGGGGCGGCGACGTCGACCGCAACTATGGCCAAGCGACGGTAGAGGGCGGCGACATCATGCCGATCGGCAACAAGACCGTCTTGATCGGGATGGGCGAGCGCTCGAGTCGGCAAGGTGTCGGCCAATTGGCCAAGGGGATGTTCAGGAAGTCCGACGTCGAGCGGGTCATCGTCGCGGCCATGCCGCGGGAGCGTTCCTATATGCACCTGGATACGGTCTTCACCTTTTGCGACCGGGATCTCGTCAACGTGTTCCCCAGCGTGGTCGATCGGATCAGGACGTTCAGCCTGCGCCCTGGCGACGGCGATGGCAGCATCGAGGTGACGGCCGAGAACCGGAGCTTTCTGGAGGTCGTCGCGGAGACCCTCAACTTGAAGAAGGGCAAGCTCAGATCCGTCAGCACCGGCGGCGATTCCTACGTCAAGGAACGCGAGCAATGGGACGACGGCAGCAATGTTGTGGCTCTCGAACCGGGCGTCGTCATGGCCTATGACCGAAACGTTTACACGAACACCTTGCTGCGCAAGGCGGGTATCGAGGTCATCACCATCGAGGGGAACGAACTTGGACGGGGGCGCGGCGGCGGCCACTGCATGACCTGCCCGATCTGGCGCGAGCCGGCCTAAAAGCGGCATCCGGGCGACGCGCCACTATTCCGCAAATCCCAGGAGAAGACTGACCATGGCGATTAATCTGAAGGGTAGAAGTTTCCTGACGCTGCTCGATTTCACGCCGTCGGAGGTGCGGTTTCTGATTCATTTGTCGCGCGACCTCAAGGCGGCGAAATACGGCGGCTACGAGCAGCAGAGGCTGAAGGGCAAGGAGATCGCACTGATCTTCGAAAAGGATTCGACCCGCACGCGCAGCGGTTTCGAGGTCGCCGCCCATGACCAGGGCGCCCATGTCACCTATATCGGTCCTTCGGGTTCGCATATCGGCCACAAGGAGACGGCGCGTGATACCGCCCGGGTCCTGGGGCGCATGTACGATGCAATCGAATTCCGCGGGTTCGCCCATAGCGATGCGGAAGTCATGGCGAATTGCGCGGGCGTGCCCGTCTACAACGGCCTGACCGATGAATTTCATCCGACGCAAATGCTCGCCGACCTGCTGACCATGTCGGAATACACCCACAAACACCTGTCTGACATCAGTTTCTGTTTTCTGGGCGATGCGCGCAGCAACATGGGAAACTCTTATCTTGTCGTGGCGTCGCAGCTCGGCATGGACGTCCGCTTTGCCGCGCCGAAAGGTCTGTGGCCCACGGGCGACCTGGTCGGGCAATGCCGTTCGATCGCCGAACGCACCGGCGCGAAATCGACCTTCACCGAAGATGTCGAGGCGGGCGTCCGGGGTTGCGACTTCATTTGCACCGATGTCTGGGTTTCCATGGGGGAGGCGGACTCGGTCTGGGACGAGCGAATCCGGATCTTGACGCCCTACAAGGTCACCCGTGACGTGATGGCGATGACCGGCAACCGGCACACCAAATTCCTGCATTGCCTGCCGGCGTTCCACAACACGGAAACTGAGGTCGGCAAGCAGATCTTCGAGAAGTACGGCATCGATTCGATGGAAGTCACCGACGAGGTCTTCGAATCCGAAGCCTCCGTCGTTTTCGACGAGGCGGAAAATCGCATGCACACGATCAAGGCGGTGCTCGTTGCGACCATAGGCGATTGACCATGCGGATCGTCGTCGCGCTGGGAGGCAATGCGCTGCTGCGCCGCGGCGAGCCGATGACGGCCGAGGCGCAGCGCCAGAACATCAAGATCGCGGCCCGGGCACTGGCGCCGATCGCCGGCCGTCATCAGCTCATCATCTCCCACGGCAACGGTCCGCAGGTCGGCCTGCTCGCCTTGCAGGGCGCCGCCTACAAGGCCGATGAGGCGTTTCCGCTTGATGTCCTGGGCGCCGAGACCGAGGGCATGATCGGCTACATGATCGAGCAGGAACTGGGCAACCTGCTGCCCGTCGATGTGCCTATCGCAACAATCCTCACCATGATCGAAGTCGACGCGAAGGATCCCGCGTTCCAGGACCCGACCAAGTTCATCGGCCCGGTCTACGCCAAGGACGAGGCCGACCGGCTCGCCGCGGAGAAGACCTGGTCGATGCGCCAGGACGGCGATAGCTGGCGCCGCGTCGTGGCGTCGCCCATGCCGCGCAGGATATTCGAGATAAGGCCGATCCAATGGCTGCTGGAAAAGAATACCATCGTGATCTGCGCCGGCGGCGGCGGCATTCCGACGATTTATGACGACGACCACCGGCTTCACGGGATCGAAGCGGTGATCGACAAGGATCTGGCTAGCGAACTCCTGGCCCGCGAACTCGATGCCGATCTCTATGTCATGGCGACCGACGTCGAGGCGGTCGCCGTCGGCTGGAACACGCCCGAGGCGAGGGCGATCAAACGTGCGTCGCCCGACGACTTGCGCCGCTACCAGTTCGCCGCCGGTTCCATGGGCCCCAAGGTGCAGGCTGCCTGCAGCTTTGCCGAGCGAACCGGCAAAGCGGCTGCCATCGGAGCGCTGAAGGATCTGCAGATGATCGTCGATGGCGCCGCCGGAACCACGGTGCGCAAGGATGTAAAGGCAATTGAGTGGTACTAGGTTTGGCAACCGCCAGACTTGCAGGCTGGGCACGCGACCGACGGAAGTTCAGCCGTGGAGCCGTTCGAGTTCCCTGAGGAACTTGTCGAAATGCCGCTTGGCGGCGGCGGCGCTCCGGCCGCCTGTGACGCGCGCCAATGTCAGAAAGGTGCCGCAGTCCTCAGGAAGCGCTTGGATCGAACTTCAAGCTGCCGATCGCGCGTACGAAACTGGCTTGCGGCCCCAGTTCGCCTTCGCTGGGATGCATGGAGAATTCGACCGTGTCGCCTTCGGCAAGATTGTCGAAGCCGCCGTTCGCGACACTGTTGCGGTGAAAGTAGATCAGCCTGCCGTCGGTCGACGCGATCTGGCCGAAACCTTCTTCGATGCTCAACTCCGCGACGCGCCCCTGAGGCGCGGTTTCATGGGTCTTGACCCGGCCATGTGCTTGCTTTTTCCATTTCTTCAACTGGCGTTCCATAGCGCGGAAACTGTCGCGGATCGCAACGTTGATGTCTTCGTGGGCGTTGACGTTGCCCGGCTCGTCGTTAACGGCCAGTTCGGTCCCGGGCACCCGAACCTCAATACGGATATCGAAGTGCTTTCCCTTGCGATGGTGCCGATGCGGCGCCGTGACAAAGACGTGGCAACTCGTGATGCCGTCATAGAGCTGCTCCAGCCTGTCGACCATGGTCTCGATACGCTGCACCACGGCGTCGGAGCGTTCCATGTTTGTGAATGACAGTTCCAGGGGTGTCTGCATGGTCTTCCTCCGACTCCGGTTTTCGCGGCGCAATCCTACTTATCATCAAATGTGCGGCGACGCCGCTCATTGCAACTTGATATGGGTCAAGGCAGCCGAAAACTACCTGACCGACACTACAGGCCCGCTTCGCAGCAGCAAAGAAGGCCCCGCCATGGCAACGCCTGAAATTGACCGTGCAAAGGTGTGTTTCATTGCCCTGAAGGCGCGAGAGCTTGATGCGCAGGAGGATGTCGTCGAACCGGACTATGGCTCCAACGC
>JAJDOK010000012.1 GCA_022340185.1 Salaquimonas sp.
AGGGGCGCGGAAGTCTCGCGTTCCGTTGCCCAGATCACCGAGGAAGCAAGGCGGCTCGCAGGTTCGGGCGTACGCGAGATCACCCTGCTTGGCCAGAACGTCAACGCCTGGCACGGTACGGGTCCCGATGGCAGGCAATGGCGCCTCGGCGAACTGCTCTTCGCATTGGCGCAGATCGAGGGATTGAAACGTCTGCGCTACACCACCAGCCATCCCATCGACATGGATGATGGTCTGATCGAGGCCCATCGCGATCTCGACATCCTGATGCCCTATCTGCACCTGCCGGTGCAGGCCGGATCAGACCGCATCCTCAAGGCGATGAACCGTCATCATGCGTGCGAGCACTATTTCGATCTGGTCAGGCGCATTCGCGCCGCTCGGCCCGATCTGGCGCTCTCGGGCGATTTCATCGTCGGTTTTCCCGGCGAAACCGAAGCAGAGTTTGGCGATACGCTCGCGCTGGTACGCGAAGTCGGTTATGCCCAGGCCTTCTCCTTCAAGTATTCGCCACGGCCCGGAACGCCGGGCGCGGAAATGAAGAACCAGGTGCCCGAAGCGGTAAAATCCGAAAGGCTGGCGCGGCTGCAGGCGCTGCTGAACGGGCAGCAGCTCGAATTCAATCGTTCGATGATCGGCCAGCCGATGGACGTGCTGATCGAGAAGCCCGGTCGCAAGACCGGCCAGATCGCCGGCCGCTCGCCATGGCTGCAGACCGTTATCCTCGACGAAGCGGCGGGACGTATCGGCGACATCGTGGCGGTGCGGATCACTTCCGCCGGCCCCAACTCGCTCGCCGGCGAACCGGTCGTCGCCTGAGAGCCGGCGCATCGGTCCCGATCCGGCATTGTTGCATTGCAGACATGGGTTTACACTTGAAACAGGCAGGATTCGCCGCAATTGTCATGTGATTGCACGAATTCACGTAGTTCAATCACGTGGAGCAGACGTGAGGACAAACGAATTCCGGGCAGTAACGAAACCCCGCTATAGGGAGAAGCGTTGTTGAATGCCTATGAGCAGGGCCTGAAAGCAAGGTCGGGCGCTTCTGATCTTGAGCACCTTGTGCTCACCTTCGACAACAACCGGCTTGCCACGCAGCTTTTCGGTCAGTTCGACGAACATCTCGCGATGATCGAGCAGCAGCTCGGCATTGATGCGGTGGCGCGCGGCAACATGATCGACATCCGAGGATCGGCTGAGGCGGTACGCCGCGCCCGACTGGCGCTGGAGCATCTTTATGCCCGCCTCGAGGCTGGCGAGAAGATCGAAAAGGGCGATGTCGACGGCGCCATCCGCATGGCGCTCGCCGAAGACCAATTGCCCTTGCCGACTCTCGAAAAGGGCGGCCGTCTCGCCATGGCCCAGATCGGCACGCGCAAGAAGGCGATCCAGGCGCGCACGCCCACCCAGGACGCCTATATCCGCGCCATGGACCGCTGCCAGCTTGTCTTCGGCGTCGGCCCGGCCGGCACCGGCAAGACCTATCTTGCCGTCGCCTATGCCGCCGCCCTGCTCGAGCGTGGCGCGGTCGACCGCATTATCCTTTCGCGTCCGGCCGTCGAGGCCGGTGAAAGGCTCGGCTTCCTGCCGGGCGACATGAAGGAAAAGGTCGATCCCTATCTGCGCCCGCTCTATGACGCGCTATACGACATGATCCCCGGCGAAAAGGTCGAGCGTGCCATCACTTCCGGCGTCATCGAGATCGCGCCGCTCGCCTTCATGCGCGGCCGCACGCTGTCGAATGCCGCGGTGATTCTCGACGAGGCGCAGAACACCACTTCGATGCAGATGAAGATGTTCCTGACGAGGCTGGGCGAGAATTCGCGCATGATTGTCACCGGCGATCCGAGCCAGATCGACCTGCCGCCGGGCCAGAAATCCGGCCTTGTGGAAGCGCTGTCGATCCTCGACGTGGTCGAGGGCGTCAGCCGCATCGAATTCACAGCCTCCGATGTTGTGCGCCACAAGCTGGTGGAGGCGATTGTCAACGCCTATGACGAGGCGGGGCGCAAAGCGAGCGAGGGACGTCGCCGGGACTGACCTTGAATCCCCAGATCGACATATCCGTACATGCCGGCACCTGGCCGATGGAGACGGCATTGCTGGCAATCGTGCAGCCGGCGGTCGATGCCGCCGTTCGGGCGGGGGGGCTGCGCTTTCCCGATCGTGCCGAACTCAGCCTGCTGTTCACTGACGATGCCGAGATGCGTCGCATCAACCGGGAATGGCGCGGCGTCGACAAGCCGACCAATGTGCTTTCCTTTCCCGGCAGCGAGATTGTGCGAGGTCAGATGCCGGGCCCCGTCCTCGGCGATATCGTTTTCTCATACGAGACGATCGCGCGTGAGGCCGAGCTTGAAGACAGGCTTTTCGAACACCATCTGAGCCACATGATCGTTCATGGTTTTTTTCATCTTTTTGGCTATGATCACATGAATGATGGCGAAGCGCGCGAGATGGAAAATCTCGAGACAAAGGCGCTCACCTTCGTTGGTGTGGACGATCCATACGCGAATTGACACCAATGCGAACTGAACAGGGCCGGCGTCATTTGGCACAGGACGCGCAAACGGCCAACGGGTCTACAGGGAAGCATGAACCCAGCTGACAGTGTCGGCCCGCCGCAGGCGAAGGCCGAGGATACAGGCGAAGCGGAACCTCCGAGTTATACCGGATCGACGGCCCTTGTCCCGGTTGGACAGGCAAACGGCGTCGCGCCGGTCGATGACGGCCTGCCCGGCTGGCTGGCGCGGCTTTTCGGTTTCCGCAAGCGCGGAACTTCGACACTGCGTGCCGATCTCGCTGACGCCCTGTCCGACGAAGCTGCCGGCCACCACGCCTTTACTGCCGAAGAAAAGCTGATGCTCAACAACATCCTGCGCCTGCGGGATGTTCGCGTCGAGGACCTGATGGTGCCGCGCGCCGATATCGAGGCTGTCGAGATCGGTATTTCGCTCGGCGAACTCCTGAAGATTTTCGAGGAATCGGGTCATTCGCGCATGCCCGTCTATGGCGAGACGCTCGACGATCCGCGCGGCATGGTCCATATCCGCGACGTCGTCGCCCACATCACCAAGACCGCGGCGATGACCAGGACCGAAATCGCCGCGCGCAAGAAACTGCCGGCCGCCAATCTCGACCTCAAGAAGGTCGGCCTCGACAAGCCGCTCGGCTCGCTGAAGATCATCCGCAAGGTGTTGTTCGTGCCGCCTTCCATGCAGGCCGTCAGCCTGCTTGCCCGCATGCAGGCCGCGCGCACCCAGATGGCGCTGGTTATTGACGAATATGGCGGCACCGAGGGTATCATCTCGCTCGAGGACATCGTCGAGGTTATCGTCGGCGATATCGAGGATGAGCACGATGATGATGACGAGCCGATGATCCTCGACAAGGGCGACGGTGTCTTCGTCATCGATGCCAAGGCGGAACTCGACGATGTCGCCGATGCGGTGGGCGCCGACTTCCAGATCGGCGAACATGGCGAGGATGTCGACACGATCGGCGGGCTGGTCTTCGCGTTGATCGGCCGTGTGCCGGTGCGCGGCGAGGTGATCGAGGGGCTGGGTTACGAATTCCGCGTCATCGACGCCGATCCGCGCCGCATCAAGCGTATCGAGTTGCTGCCCGCCAAACGCCGCCGCATGCGCAAGGCCGGCTAAAGCCTTTCCGGCTAAAATCAGCACCTTGACCCGCCGCCTGCGGCCTCTATGCCGGAACGGGCGGCGGCAGAAAGTGATTCGCGGGTGAAACTGGCGACAACAGTCGATCGTTTGGCGGGAGAGTTCATTCTGCTCTGGGGATGGCGGCGCATGGCCGCTGCCTTCGTCGCCGGCGCGCTTTCGGCACTCGCCATGCCGCCCTTCTATGCCTTCCCGATACTGTTCGTCACCCTGCCGGTGCTGGTCTGGCTCATGGACGCGACCGCCGCCGATCCGCCGGCCGGCTTTTTCACGCGCTTCCGGCGCGGTTTTGTCACCGGCTGGGTCTTTGGCTTCGGTTATTTCCTGGCCGGACTGTGGTGGGTTGGAGACGCTTTGCTGGTGGAAGCCGACCAATATGCCTGGATGCTGCCATTCGCGCTGACGCTGTTGCCCGGCGTCCTTGCTGTCTTCTGGGGCGTGGCGACAGGACTGGCGGTGTTTTTCTGGAGTGAGGGCTGGCCGCGTCTCCTGGTGCTGTCGGGTTTTCTGGCGCTTGGCGAGTTCCTGCGCGGCACAATGTTCACCGGATTTCCATGGAACACGATCGGTTATGCCGCCATGCCGGTGCCTTGCGCCATGCAGTCCGCGGCGCTGCTCGGTCTTTACGGCGTGACCGTGCTCGCCCTGCCGGCGTTTTCCCTCCTTGCCTTGCGACCCCTGTCCGGCCGCGGCCGCACGGGCCCGATCCTGTTCGCGCTCGCCATGGCGGCGCTCGTACTCGCGCATCTGGGCTATGGCGCCACGCGGCTTTCCTTCCTGCCGACAAAATGGCGAGAAGGAGTGACGTTGCGCATCGTCCAGCCCGATATCGACCAGGCGGAAAAATGGTCACCCGACATGGAGACGCATAATTTCCAGACGCTGATAGATCTGTCTTCGCCGGGACTGGCAAATCCGCCACCAGGCGGAGAGAGGATCACCCACATCATCTGGCCGGAATCATCGTTTCCCTTTGTCCTGACCCAACGGCCCGACGCGCTGACCGCACTTGCACAACTGATCCCCGACGGCACGATGCTGATCGCGGGAGCGCTGCGCACCGAACCCCCGGTTGCCGGCGACAGGCGCACACGGGTCTTCAATTCCATCTACACCATCAACGACGATGGCGAGATCGTCGGCGCGGCTGACAAGGTCCATCTCGTTCCCTTTGGTGAATATCTGCCATTGCGGGAATGGGCCGAAGCCATCGGCATCCGCCAGCTCACCCATCTCAACGGTGATTTCGAACCGGGCACCGGACGCCTGTTGCTCGATGCCGGCAAGGCTGGCAGGTTCCTGCCGCTCATCTGTTACGAAATCATTTTTCCCGGTTCGGCGGTTACCGGAACAGAGCGCCCGGATTTCATCGTCAATGTCACCAACGATGCCTGGTACGGCATCACACCGGGGCCCTATCAGCATTGGCATCAAGCCATCCTGCGCGGTGTCGAGGAAGGTTTGCCGGTCGTGCGCGCCGCCAACAACGGCATCTCGTCGGTGACCGACGCCATGGGCCGCACCGTGGCACTGCTTGGCCTCGGACAACGCGGTGTCATCGACGCCAAACTGCCGATGTCCGTGCCGGCGCCTCCCTATGTCCACTGGGGCAATTTGCCCTTTTTCGGCATTTGCGCCGTATTCCTGCTTGTTGGTGCGATTGCTGGTCGTGCTTTGCGATCAGACAGCCATTGACACATTTCACCGTCAGATAGCAAAATAGCGCCAACCGGACATTTTCGTAAGAATAACAATAGTTCGGAGCCTTGAATACAGAATACGCTCGCGTATCCTGAATGCCAAACCCACGAGACAGGGCGCGCATCGTCGTTCCTGTCGGCAATCCACTCGCCTGCAATGGCGCATCAATAGAGAATTCCCACATGGCCGAAAAAAAGAAGCCGAACCCGATCGACATTCATGTCGGAAGCCGGGTACGCCTCAGGCGTACCATGCTTGGCATGAGTCAGGAAAAGTTGGGCGAACACCTGGGCATTACGTTCCAGCAGATTCAGAAATACGAAAAAGGGGCAAACCGAGTCGGCGCAAGCCGGCTTCAGGAAATAGCGCGCGTGCTGAACACGCCGGTTTCGTTCTTCTTCGAAGATGCGCCGGGTGACGAAAACAGGCAGTCCGGCGACTTCGGTGAATCTGAATCTTCCAACTACGTGGTCGACTTTCTTTCGAGTTCCGAAGGGCTTCAGCTCAACCGCGCATTCGTGAAGATCAAGGATGCCAAGGTCCGGCGCAAGATCGTCGAGATGGTCAAGGCGCTGGCCGACGAACCTGACTAGTCGCAGGCCTTTATCGGCTTCGCTGCCGAATTCCCGATTGGGCTTGTCCCGTCACACTTGACCTGAAAGGGCCGGTCTGTAAAAGACGGTCCGTTTTGGGCAGGCGGTGACGGCATGGTGAGTCCTCCTGCATTTGTGGAGGCAACATGGCGCGCAAGAATTATCTCTTTACCAGTGAATCGGTGTCCGAAGGCCATCCCGACAAGGTCTGCGACCGCATTTCCGACGAGATCGTCGACCTGGTCTATCGCGAGGCCCGCAAGACCGGCATCGATCCCTGGCAGGTGCGAGTCGCCTGCGAAACACTGGCCACGACCAACCGCGTCGTCATCGCCGGCGAAGTGCGCGTGCCCGATTCCCTCTTGAAGAAGGACAAGGCCGGCAATCTGGTCATCAATCCCTCCCGTTTCCGCTCTGCCGCACGCCGGGCGATCCGGGCCATCGGCTACGAGCAGGATGGCTTCCACTGGAAGAAGGCCAAGATCGACGTGCTGTTGCATTCGCAGTCGGCCGACATTGCCCAGGGTGTCGACAATGCCGCCGATCGCCAGGGCGAGGAGGGCGCTGGCGACCAGGGCATCATGTTCGGCTATGCCTGCACCGAGACGCCGGAACTCATGCCGGCACCGCTCTATTATGCCCACAAGATTCTCGAACTGATGGCCGAGGCCCGCCACAAGGGTGAGGGCGAGGCAGCGAAACTCGGCCCCGACGCCAAGAGCCAGGTGACCGTGCGCTATGTCGACGGCAAGCCGGCGGAGGTAACTTCCATCGTCGTCTCCACCCAGCACATGGACGGGTCATGGGATTCCAAGAAGGTGCGCCAGGTGGTCGAGCCCTATGTGCTCGAGGCGCTCGGTGATCTGCCGGTCGCAAAGGATTGTCAGTGGTATGTCAACCCGACCGGCAAGTTCGTCATCGGCGGTCCCGACGGCGACGCCGGTCTGACCGGCCGCAAGATCATCGTCGACACTTATGGCGGCGCCGCGCCGCATGGTGGCGGCGCGTTCTCCGGCAAGGACACCACCAAGGTCGACCGGTCGGCAGCCTACGCCGCGCGCTATCTCGCCAAGAACATCGTCGCGGCGGGACTGGCCGAACGCTGCACCATCCAGCTTTCCTATGCGATCGGCGTCGCCCAGCCATTGTCGGTCTATATCGACACCCACGGCACCGGAAAGGTCGATGAAAGCGTGCTTGAAAAGGCGGTTCGCGAGGTCATGGACCTGTCGCCATCGGGCATCCGGCGCACGCTCGATCTCAACAAGCCGATCTACGCCAAAACCGCCGCCTATGGCCATTTCGGCCGCAGGGCGGGCCGTGACGGATCGTTTTCCTGGGAGCGTACCAATCTGGTCAAACCGCTCAAGCAGGCCGTCAAGGCGCTGGCTGCCGCCTGATCTTTCGCTATGCACCGCCTTGAGGGAAGGATGGCGGACGCCGAACGATGAGCGAGGAATCCGCTTCCCATCCCACACGGCGACGCGCCGTATTCGGCCGCCGCAAGGCCAAGCCGTTGAAGCCGGCGCAGGCCGATCTTTATGATTCGTTGCTGCCTTTGCTGAGACTCGACCTGTCGGCACCCGCGCCAGCCGATCTCGCCAGCCTGTTTGCGGACCGTCCGGATTCCTTCCGTCTTGAAATTGGCTTCGGTGGCGGCGAACACCTCGCCCGCGAGGCTGCAACCTTTCCCGGGACCGGTTTCTTCGGAGCCGAGCCCTTCGTCAACGGCGTCGCCAAGCTGCTGGTCGAGATCGAGGCGCAGAAGCTTGCCAATGTCCGCATTCACGACGACGACGCGGTAACCCTGCTCGAATGGCTGCCGGCGGGTTCGCTGCAGCGCATCGACCTGCTTTACCCCGATCCCTGGCCCAAGCGGCGTCACTGGAAGCGCCGCTTCGTCACGCAAGCCAATCTGACCCGCTTGGCGCGAGCGTTGAAGCCAGGCGGGCAATTCCGCTTCGCTTCCGATATTGCGCACTACGTCAACTGGACGCTGCGCCATTGCCGTGTCCATCCCGAATTCGAGTGGACGGCAATGCGCGCCGCCGACTGGCATGAGCCGTGGAAAGGCTGGCAGCGCACCCGCTACGAGGACAAGGCGATCCGCGAGGGCAGGCGGCCGGCCTATCTGATCTTCCGGCGTGTCTGATGCGAGCCAGCTTGCATTTGTCCCGTATGGCGACTATATAGCGCTCAAATTCTCCGATCGTTTCGCGAGAGTGGGCCCGCCGGACCCGCTCTTTTTTGTTGCCATCGACCGAAGTGGGAAACCGGCAGCCGTGTGAGGGAAACACTTCCCCCGTGGCAGGACAAGCCTCGGTGATCAACCAGGGCGCCAGCCCGTGAACGGGCGCCGGAATGGATGTTCAGGCGAAAAAGCAAGACAAAAGTCGCGACAGGGACTTAGATTTGAGTCAGTTGAACGAACAGCGCATCATCGCAGAATCCGGACAGGAAGCCCGCGTCGCGCAGATCGTCGAGCCGGTGCTGGCCGATCTCGGCTTTCGCCTGGTGCGCATCCGCCTTTCCGGCATGAACGGCCTGACCTTGCAGATCATGGCCGAGCGTGCCGATGGCTCGATGAGTATCGAGGATTGCGAGGCGGCCTCGCGTGCGATATCGCCGGTGCTCGACATCGAAGATCCGATTGCCGCGCCCTATAATCTGGAAGTGTCCTCGCCCGGCATCGACCGGCCGCTGGTACGCCATTCCGATTTTGTCAGCTGGTCCGGCCACAAGGCGAAGATCGAGACGCGGGCACTGGTGGACGGTCGCAAGCGTTTCAAGGGGCGTATCGGCGCCGTCGACGCAAAGAACGTCACGCTCGACCGCGTGGACGCTGGCCCCGACGAGGACAAGGAATTCGTGGTGCCGCTCGCCGAGATCGCCGAAGCAAGGCTGGTCATCGACGACGCCTTGATCCGCGAGGCATTGCGCCGCGACAAGGCGTTGCGCGAGGCAAACCGGCAGGAAAAGAAACAGGAATTGAACGGCTGAAGGGCCGTTGACGTATAACCGAGGAGACCGAGGAAAATGGCAGTCAGTGCTAACAGGCTGGAACTTCTGCAGATCGCCGACGCCGTGGCGCGCGAGAAGTCGATCGATCGTCAGATCGTCATTCAGGCAATGGCTGATGCGATCCAGAAGGCGGCGCGTTCACGCTATGGTCAGGAGACCGACGTCCTTGCCGACATCGATTCCAAGACCGGCGAGATCAAGCTGCAGCGCCGCCTGCATGTCGTCGAGAATATCTCCGATGTCGAGGATTACGGCACGCAGATCCCGCTCGAACTTGCCCGCGACAAGGACCCCGACATCCAGATCGGCGACTATGTCTCCGAGCCGCTGCCGCCGATGGATTTCGGCCGCATTGCTGCCCAGTCGGCCAAGCAGGTGATCGTGCAGAAGGTTCGCGAGGCCGAGCGCGACCGCCAGTTCGACGAGTACAAGGACCGCATGAGCGAGATTGTCAACGGCACGGTCAAGCGCGTCGAATACGGCAATGTCATCGTCGATCTCGGCCGCGCCGAGGCGATCATCCGCCGCGACGAGACCATCCCGCGAGAGAATTTCCGCTACGGCGACCGCGTGCGCGCCTATATCTACGACGTGCGCCGCGAGCAGCGCGGTCCGCAGATCTTCCTGTCGCGCACGCGTCCGGAATTCATGGCGAAGCTGTTCACCATGGAAGTGCCGGAAATCTATGACGGCGTTATCGAGATCAAGTCGGTCGCACGCGATCCGGGCTCACGCGCCAAGATCGCCGTCATCTCCCGCGATTCCTCGATCGACCCCGTTGGCGCCTGCGTCGGCATGCGCGGTTCGCGTGTGCAGGCCGTGGTCGGCGAATTGCAGGGCGAGAAGATCGACATCATTCCCTGGTCGCCCGATCCGGCGAGCTTCATCGTCAACGCACTGCAGCCCGCCGAGGTCGCCAAGGTCGTCCTCGATGAGGAAGCTGAGCGCATCGACGTCGTCGTGCCTGACGATCAGTTGTCGCTCGCCATCGGCCGCCGCGGCCAGAATGTCCGTCTTGCCTCCCAGCTTACAGGCTGGGATATCGACATCATGACCGAGCAGGAAGAGTCGGAGCGCCGCCAGGCCGAGTTCGTCGAGAATACCAACAAGTTCATGGAAGCGCTCAATGTCGACGAGATGGTCGCGCAATTGCTCGCATCCGAAGGCTTCTCCTCGGTCGAGGAAGTGGCTTACGTCGATGCCGACGAGATCGCCACCATCGAGGGTTTCGACGAGGGCATGGCCGAGGAACTGCAGGCACGCGCCCGCGAATTCCTCGAACGCCAGGAAGCCGAACTCGACGAGGAGCGCAAGAAGCTCGGCGTTGCCGATGATCTGCGCCAGGTCGAGGGCATGACCACCGCGATGATGGTTGCACTCGGCAAGAGCGAGGACAAGATTCTGAATCTGGAGGATTTCGCCGGCTGCACCTCAGACGATCTCGTTGGCTGGACGGAAAGGAAATCGGGCGAGACCACGCGCTTCCCCGGCATTCTGGACGGTTTCAACCTGTCGCGGGTCGATGCCGAACAGATGGTCATGGATGCGCGCCTCAAGGCTGGCTGGGTTACCGAGGAAGATCTGGCGCCGCCGCCGGCTGAGGAAGAAGAAGCCGAGGCTGGTGAAGCTACGGAAGGTGAGACGGTTGCCGGCGAGGAAGCCGTTCAGCCGGCTGCCGAGGTCTGATCGGGTCATGCGGGGTACGGGCGATGATTGCGGTGGAAAAGGTGCACGAAGAAATGAATCCGCGCACCTGCATCGTCACCCGCAAGGCCTGTGACGCCGAGGATCTGATCCGTTTCGTCGCCGATCCGGCCGGCCGGGTGATCCCCGACCTGAAGCGAAAGCTTCCGGGCCGTGGCGTCTGGGTCACCGCAGGGCGTACGAAAGTTGATGAAGCGGTGAGGAAGCGGGCCTTCGCGCGCGGCTTCAAGCGCGACGTCGTTGCCGAAGAAAGCCTCGGCGCCGAAATCGACATGCTGATGGAAAAGGATGCGCTTTCCGCCCTTTCCATGGCGAAGAAGGCCGGCCAGGTTCGCACCGGTGCGTTCAAGGTGGACAAGGCGGTGCGCTCCGGAGAAGCGGTTCTGGTCCTGCGTGCCGCCGATGCCGCGCCTGACGGGGTGCGCAAGATCGATGGCGCTGTCCGCGCGGCCGAAGCCGCCGGCGGCGAAAAGGTCGTGATCGCCGCTCCGTTTGTCTCCGCGCAAATGGATTTGGCGTTGGGCATCGATAATGTGATACATGCGGCCGCAACTAAAGGTGGGGCCGCATGTGCCCTGATCGAGCGCGTTTGCAGGTTGCAGCGTTATCGTGATGGTTGAAGAAGGTGGGCGCGTCGCGCCCGGCAGAACAGGATAATTGCCCCGAATTTGCATTGAGGGCTGGATTTTCCGCTGTTGCGGGTCCAAAAAGCCCGCCAAATGACAGGCGGTAATATTCGACAGGATAAGGCCAAAAACAAGTATGAGTGACAAGGATACCGACGACAAGAAGCTCAGCGTTTCGACCAAGAAGACGCTGACCTTGCGCCCCAGCGGTCTGTCGCAGGGAACGGTGCGGCAGAGCTTCAGCCATGGCCGCACCAAGCAGGTTGTCGTCGAAACACGCAAGCGCCGGATCAACAAGCCCGGCGAGGTGAAGCCCGCCGTAGCGGAGCAGCCGGCGCAACCGCCCACACCGCGGCCAGCTCCTGCGCGCGACACGGTTGCCAGACCCGTCGAGGCTGAAGCCGCACACGCCAATCTTTCCCAGGAAGAGGTCGATGCCCGCCGCCGCGCGCTCGAAGAGGCCAAGGCACGCGATGTCGAGGACAAGAAGCGCCGCGAGGAAGAAAGCACGAAGCGCGCCGAGGAACTGGCAAAACGCCTGGCTGAACGCGAGGAAACCGAGCGCCGCCGCGCCGAGGAGGAAGCGCGCCAGGCCGCAGAGGAAGCCGAGCGCCAGCTCCAGGAAGCTGCCGTCGTGCGCCGTGAAGATGGCACCGCCGCGCCCGAGCGCGAGGAAAGCAAGCCGAAGGAACTCAAACCCTTCGAGCGCAAAAAGGCCGCTGAGCCCGAAAAGCCGTCGCGCCCCAAGGGCGGCGACGATCGCCGCCGCACCAAGCTGACTCTCACGAATGCGCTCGATGAGGACGGCAATGTTCGCGGACCGTCGCTGGCGGCCATGCGCCGTCGCCAGGAAAAGGCGCGCCGCGCCGCCATGCAGTCCGGTCCGCGCGAGAAGATCGTTCGCGAGGTGACCCTGCCCGAGACGATCACGCTGCAGGAGCTTGCCGCGCGCATGTCCGAGCGTTCCGTCGATGTCATCAAATATCTGATGCAGCAGGGCCAGATGATGAAGCCTGGCGACGTCATCGACGCCGACACGGCCGAACTCATCGCCACCGACATGGGCCACACCGTCAAGCGTGTGTCGGAAGCCGATGTCGAGGAAGGCCTGTTTTCCGGCGAGGACAGTGCGGCCGACATGAAGCCGCGCCCGCCGGTCGTCACCATCATGGGCCATGTCGACCACGGCAAGACCTCGCTGCTCGATGCGATCCGCAACGCCAATGTGGTGGCCGGCGAGGCCGGCGGCATCACCCAGCATATCGGCGCCTACCAGATCGAGAAAGACGGTTCCAAGATCACCTTCATCGACACGCCCGGCCACGAGGCGTTCACCGCCATGCGCGCCCGCGGTGCGCAGGCGACCGACATCGCCATTCTGGTCGTTGCCGCCGATGATAGCGTGATGCCGCAAACGATCGAATCGATCAACCACGCCAAGGCCGCGGGCGTTCCGATCATCGTCGCGATCAACAAGATCGATCTGCCGGCGGCCGACGCCAACAAGGTCCGTACCGAACTGCTCCAGCATGAGGTTTTCGTCGAATCGATGGGCGGCGAGGTGCTCGATGTCGAAGTCTCCGCTAAGACCGGCAAGGGCATCGACAAGCTGCTCGAAGCGATCCTGCTGCAGTCCGAACTGCTCGAACTGAAAGCCAATCCGGACCGTCCCGCCGAAGGCATTGTCATCGAGGCCGAGCTCGACAAGGGCCGCGGCCCGGTCGCGACCGTGCTGGTCAACCGTGGCACGCTGAAGACCGGCGACGTTCTGATCGTCGGTGACGAATGGGGCAGGGTGCGCGCGCTCCTGAACGACCAGGGCGAACAGGTCCCCGAAGCGACCCCCTCCACGCCGGTCGAGGTGCTAGGTCTCAATGGCACGCCGATGGCCGGCGACCGCATGGCCGTCGTCGAGAACGAGGCCCGCGCCCGCGAGATTGCCGATTATCGCCAGCGCGTCGCACGCGAAAAGGCCATGGCCCGCCAGGCCGGTTCGCGCGGTTCGCTCGAACAGATGATGAGCCAGCTGCAGTCCTCCGATCTGCGCGAGGCGGCGATCGTCATCAAGGCCGATGTCGGCGGTTCGATGGAAGCGATCACACAGGCGCTCGAAAAGCTCGGCACCGAAGAGGTTCAGGCCCGCGTCGTCCATTCCGGCGTCGGCGCGATCACCGAATCCGACGTTTCGCTGGCGGCTGCCTCCAATGCCCCCATCCTCGCCTTCAACGTGCGTGCTTCCAAGCAGGCACGTGACGCGGCCGAGCGCGAGGGCATCGAAATTCGCTACTATTCGATTATCTACGATCTCGTCGATGACATGAAGGCGGTGATGAGCGGCCTGCTGGCGCCCGAACGTCGCGAGACCTTCCTCGGTTACGCCGAAATCCTCCAGGTCTTCAACGTCTCCAAGGTCGGCAAGGTCGCCGGCTGTCTTGTCACCGAGGGCAGGGTGGAGCGCGGTGTCGGCGTGCGCCTGCTGCGCGACAACGTCGTTATCCATCAGGGCAAGCTGTCGACGCTCAAGCGTTTCAAGGACGAGGTCTCGGAAGTCCAGGCCGGCCAGGAATGCGGCATGGCGTTCGAGAACTATCAGGATATTCGCGAGGGCGATGTCATCGAGTGCTTCCGCGTCGAGGAGATCAAGCGCTCGCTTTGATCGTCGAGTGCAGCGCGAAAAAACTCTGTTGAGGATCTGGTGTGACTGAAACCTCGTCGGGAATCTCGATCGAATACAGCATCTCGCCGCGGGATTTCCGTGAGTTTCAACTATTCCTTGTGGCTCAAACCGGAAAGCGCCAGAGATTGGTTCTCTATTCTGTAGGACTGATCCTGGCGGCAGTAGCGGTCTATTTGTATTTCACGCATGGGGATTATCTGTACTACTTGACCATGGCATTGTTGTTATTTCTAATTCCGCAGATAGGCAAATTGACATTGATATTGCTTGGAAACAGGGCTTACAAAGTCCAGAGATTGGGCAACAAGTTGTCCGCGAATTTCAATAGTGAAACATTTTCTTTGAATACGGAGAAATCTACATCTGAAATGAAGTGGGACGCCTTGGAAAAGACATATAGAACGAAAGAATATTTTTATCTCATGTATAGCCGTAGGCTCGGATACATCATTCCATTGAATGCTTTTGCGTCAGACGCCGACAGAGAACGGGTTTGGAATTGGGCGAAGCGATGAATTCCGTAGCCTCGCCAGGTGTGAGAACTTATTGAAGGCCACTCCATGCCCGCCGCCATGGCGGATGCGAGAAGACCGTTTGGATCGAACCTGCAATGCCGGATAAACTTCCCTCCCAGCGACAATTGCGCGTCGGCGAAATGGTGCGCCACGCGCTGAGCGCGCTGTTGCAGCGCGCCGAGATACCCGATCCGCTGATCGAGAGAACCGTAATCTCGATTACCGAGGTCGCCATGTCGCCCGATCTGAAGATCGCCACCGTCTTTATCGCCCCGCTCGGACAGGACGATCCCCAGCCGGTGATCAAGGCGCTCGCAAGCCACCAGAAGCTGATCCGCGGCCGCCTGTCGCCATCATTGCGCCAGCTCCGCTACATGCCGGAATTCCGCTTCCGTCCCGATACCTCTTTCGACAATTACGCCCGCATCGACGCGCTTCTGCACGAACCCTATGTGGCGCGCGATCTGGACCACAAGGACAACGAGGAAGAGGAATGAAGGCGGGTTTTTATCCCAAATCCCCCTCCCCCTTGAGGGGAGGGGTTAGGGGTTGGGGTCGCGAGCGCATGCGAGTTCTCATGAACTTGGTGCGCGGCAAAGTGCCTTACCCCCACCGGTTCCCCCTCGCCTCTCGACAAGCTCGTGGCTCGACTCACCTGCCTCCCCTCAAGGGGGAGGCGGGTATCCGCGCATTCCCCACCCAGAAAGCGAACACAGAGACAAACTCATGAGCCCCCAGAGAAAAAAGAAGGGCCGGCCGGTTTCGGGCTGGATCGCGCTCGACAAGCCGGAAGGCATCGGCTCGACCGAATGCGTCTCCAAGATGAAATGGCTCTACAAGGCCGCCAAGGCGGGCCACGCCGGTACGCTCGACCCGCTGGCCTCCGGTATGCTGCCGATTGCGCTGGGCGAGGCGACCAAGACGGTGCCCTATATCATGGACGGCCGAAAGACCTACCGCTTCACAGTCGCGTGGGGCGTGGAGACGACAACCGACGATCTGGAAGGCGAGGTGGCCGAGACATCCGACACGCGCCCCACGGAAGCCGAAATCCGGGAGGTCATGGCGGACTATGTTGGTGAGATCGAGCAGATCCCGCCGGCCTTCTCGGCGGTGAAGATCAATGGCGAGCGCGCCTACAAGCTCGCTCGGGCGGGTGACGAAGTGGAAATCGAGCCGCGCGCCGTCGTCATTCACCGCCTCGATCTGACCGATTTCGACACGGATAGCGCGACCTTCGAATGCGAATGCGGCAAGGGCACCTATGTGCGTGCGCTCGCCCGCGACATGGGCCGTGACCTCGAGTGCTTCGGCCATGTCTCCAAGCTGCGCCGCACCGGTGTCGGCCCCTTCGGCGAGGATGATCTGGTCCCGCTCGACGAACTCGCCGCGCTCGAGGGCGATCTCGACGCACTCGATGCTGAATTGCTGCCTGTCGGCCTGGCGCTCGAGGAATTACCGGAAGTCCGGATCACCCAACCGCAGGCAAGCCGCCTGCGCGCCGGCAATTCGATCCTTCTAAGAGGCGCCGACGCGCTCACCTTCGCCGACGAGGCCTATGCGACCATGGGCGAGGAACTGGTTGCGATCGGCTCGGTCGACAAGGGTTCGTTCAATCCCAGACGCGTCTTCAAGGTTTCGGCCGTGTGAGCGCGTGGCAACGACAAAAAGACTGGTATTGAACGTTTAAATCGACTATATGCGCCCCAACAAGCGGGCAAGGTATGCCCGCTTTTGTTCAACTGGCCCCTGCTGGACGACATCCCGGCTGCGGGCGGCAAGACAGACACCCGGTCCGGCATTTCAAAACCGGCCCGTACAACAACAAGGACAATCCGATGTCGATCACGCAAGAGCGCAAGAGTGCGCTGATCGCCGAATATGCAACCAAGGAAGGCGACACCGGTTCGCCGGAGGTCCAGGTTGCGGTTCTGACCGAACGCATCGCCAATCTCACCGAGCACTTCAAGGACCACAAGAAGGACAACCATTCCCGCCGTGGCCTGCTGAAGCTCGTTTCCCAGCGCCGCCGCCTGCTCGACTACGTCAAGGGCAAGGACGAGGCGCGCTACCTCTCGCTGATCGAACGTCTCGGTCTGCGCAGGTGACCAATACCGGCGGCATGTCCTCTGGGCGTGTCGCCGGATTTATTTGTCCGGACGGGTTTTCCTCATGCGTCCCGCCCGGATCGAGTACCAACCGGCGTCCATACGCGTTACCGCGTAGAAGGGGGCAGGATTACCGGATGCCCGGGCCGCGCTTCAACAATGCGCCATTTGCCCGGACCTCCAGTTGTCTTGCCCTCCCTTTGAATTCTGGGGTTGGATGCCAAAAACGCATGGCTATCCGGGCGGCGCACAAAGTCCGGGATGAATCCGCTTAGACTCGGATTCCCGCATGAAGCGACCGCCACATACAGGTAAGAAAACATGTTCGACATCCACACCGTGGAAATCGAGTGGGGCGGTCGCCCCCTCACGCTGGAAACCGGCAAGGTTGCCCGTCAGGCCGACGGTTCGGTCATCGCCACCTATGGCGAGACCGTGGTGCACGCCACCGTCGTTGCCGCCAAGGAAGCAAAGCCCGGCCAGGACTTCTTCCCGCTGACCGTCAACTATCAGGAAAAGACCTATGCCGCCGGCAAGATTCCGGGCGGTTTCTTCAAGCGCGAAGGCCGCCCCTCCGAAAAGGAGACACTGACCTCGCGCCTGATCGACCGTCCGATCCGCCCGCTTTTCGCCGAAGGCTTCAAGTGCGAAACCCAGGTGATCATCACCGTTCTCCAGCACGACCTTGAAAACGATCCCGACATCGTCGCCATGGTCGCCGCTTCAGCGGCGCTCACCCTTTCCGGCGTACCGTTCCTGGGTCCGATCGGCGGCGCCCGCGTCGGCTATATCGACGGCGAATACGTACTCAATCCGAACATCGACGAGATGCCTGAATCCAGTCTCGATCTCGTCGTCGCCGGCACGTCCGATGCCGTCCTCATGGTCGAATCGGAAGCCCATCAGCTTGATGAAAAGACCATGCTTGAGGCCGTCATGTTCGGCCATCGCGGGTTCCAGCCGGTGATCGACGCGATCATCCAGCTCGCCGAAAAGGCTGCCAAGGAGCCCCGCGAGCACAACGTTCCGGATCATTCCGAACTCGAGACCAAGATGGAAGCCCTGGTTGGCGGCGATATCGAAGCTGCCTACCAGATCTCCGACAAGCAGGAGCGCTATGGTGCGCTCGACGCCGCCAAGGCCAAAGTGAAGGAAGAATTCCTCAATGAGGAATCGACCGCCAACGACGCGCAGGTGGTGGGAGAGGTCTTCAAGCACCTGCAGGCCAAGGTGGTGCGCGGCTCGATCCTGAAGACCGGCAATCGCATCGACGGCCGCGACACGAAGACGGTCCGCCCGATCGTCGCCGAGGTCGGCATGCTGCCGCGCACGCATGGCTCGGCGCTGTTCACCCGCGGCGAGACGCAGGCCCTTGTCGTCGCCACGCTCGGCACCTCCGATGACGAGCAGTTCATCGATGCGCTGACCGGCACCTACAAGGAAAACTTCCTGCTGCACTACAATTTCCCGCCCTTCTCGGTCGGAGAGACAGGCCGCATGGGTTCGCCCGGTCGTCGCGAAATAGGTCACGGCAAGCTCGCCTGGCGCGCCGTCCACCCGATGCTGCCGAGCGCCGAGGAATTCCCCTACACACTGCGCATCGTCTCCGAGATCACCGAATCGAACGGTTCTTCCTCGATGGCGACCGTCTGCGGTTCCTCGCTGGCGCTGATGGATGCCGGTGTTCCGATCAAGGCGCCGGTTGCCGGCATCGCCATGGGGCTGATCAAGGAAGGTGAGGAATTCGCCGTCCTGTCCGACATTCTGGGTGACGAGGATCATCTGGGCGACATGGACTTCAAGGTCGCCGGCACCGCCGAGGGCATCACCTCGCTGCAGATGGACATCAAGATCACCGGCATCACCGAGGAGATCATGAAGGTCGCGCTCGATCAGGCCAAGGACGGCCGCATGCACATTCTGGGCGAGATGGGCAAGGCGCTTTCCGAAAGCCGTGAGGAACTGGGCGAGTTCGCCCCGCGCATCGAGCAGATTTCCATTCCCGTCGACAAGATCCGTGACGTCATCGGATCGGGCGGCAAGGTCATCCGCGAGATCGTCGAAAAGACCGGCGCCAAGATCAACATCGAGGACGATGGCACGGTGCGCATCGCTTCGGCTTCCGGCAAGGAGATCGAGGCGGCGAAGAAGTGGATCCATTCCATCGTTGCCGAGCCAGAGGTTGGCGAGATATACGAAGGCACGGTCGTCAAGACCGTCGACTTTGGCGCCTTCGTCAATTTCTTCGGTTCGCGTGACGGCCTCGTCCACATCTCGCAGCTCGCCGAGGGTCGCGTTGCCAAGACCACTGACGTGATCAAGGAAGGCGACAAGGTCTGGGTCAAGTTGATGGGCTTCGATGACCGCGGCAAAGTCCGCCTGTCGATGAAGGTCGTCGATCAGGAGACCGGCAAGGAAATCGAGAAGGACGCCGCCGAGTAAGTTTCGGCAGCAACCAGAAATTACGGGCGCGGGGTTTCCCCGCGCCCGTTTTCGTATCGGGATCGGTGCATGGCCCTATCCTTCGTCATCCTCGGGCTTGTCCCGAGCATCCAATAAATCCCGGTGGTTCATCAGATCCTCGGCACAAGCCCGAGGATGACGGTGCGTATGCAAAGGTCTTTCGACAATCGATAGACCGGATACATTCGTCACCGTTCTGTAGAGGCCTTTGATGGAAGACAACGCGCTGAAAACGCTGTTCCACCCGTTCGAACGCGGCCTGATCGGCCTGCCCGGTATGGAGCGTGAATGGGTTTTCTCCGGGCCCCCGCCTGGCTTTATACCGCCCGAGGGTTTCGCTTCACGCCCGACATGCATCCAGACCTGGAGACCGGCTTATCTGGCATTGCAAAAACAGGGTCACGACGCCAGGGCCGAACTGCCCGCTGGCTTTACCTTTGATGGTGCGCTGATCCTGCTGGGCCGGTACCGTGAGGACAATCTCCTGCGTATTCGCGGGGCCGGGCTTGCCGTCAAGGCCGGCGGTATGGTCGTCGTCGCGGGTGGCAAAACCGACGGTGTGGGGCCGCTGCGCACGCAATTGCAGGAAAGCCTGCCGGAGCTTCAATCCCTTTCGAAACACCACGGCGTCGTGTTCTGGTTCGAGGTGCCGCAAGGCGGACTGAAGGAACTTTTACCGCGTCCAGCCGAGCCGGTCCGCTTCGACGACCTGACCATCCCGCCCGGTGTCTTTTCGGCAGACGGGCCTGACCCTGCCTCGGTCATGCTCGCGGGGTTTTTCGACGGCCGGTTGAGTGGCCGGGTCGCTGATTTCGGCGCCGGCTGGGGCTATCTCGGCGCTGAGGCGCTGAAAAGCCGTGCGGAGATCACCACCCTTGCGAGCTACGAAGCCGATTGGCGATCGAGCGAAGCCTGCCGGTCCAACCTTGTTCCCCTGGCGCGGGGCCGATCATTGACCTTTCACTGGATCGATCTCGCGAGTGAACCGGTCGATCGCCTCTACGACTGGGTGATCATGAACCCGCCCTTTCACGAGGGCCGTGCGGCGCGCCCACAGATCGGTATCGGCTTCATCGAGGCGGCGTCTCGCGCGCTCAAGCCTGGCGGAAAACTGCTGATGGTCGCCAACCGCAACCTGCCCTACGAGGCCGCGCTCGAAGCCCGGTTCCATCGCGTCGAGCGCCTGGCTGAGGCCAACGGTTTCAAGGTGATCGAAGCCACCCGATAAAAGAAAAGCGCCCGGTAAACCGGGCGCTCTATCCGCTGCAGCATCCTCGCAGTGTGTGACGGGAATGCGGGGAGGGAGGGTACCTGAAACTGCAGCGGAATCCTTTTTCCTGTGTATCGATAAGCGTTGCTTTCGGCGGATTGTCCACTCCAAAAGCATCCTGCCGTCCTTGGCGCGACACTCACGCCCTCTGGATTATCCGCAACCAGATTATCCGTCCGCCAAACCCCCGTATTGATCGAGATCAAGGTGCCTCACGCATTTGCGCCCGGCGGCATTACGCCGCTTCGCGCAGGCGTTCGATCAGCGCTGCATTGGCACAGAAGGACGGTGGGGCGGAATGTTCGGCCGCCGTGTCAAGCCAGTGCCGGCAATCCTCGATCGATTTGCATCCGGCACAACGAAACACGGCTTGACGCATGGACATTTCCATATCTCCCGAAAATGCCACGCCAATGACCGCATCGGTCTTGTTGAACATGCGGCCCATCAAATCGAGATTCGTCGAAAATCTTTGCCAGATACCCATTTCGAATTCCCTTCCCTGATGCCCGGCGAAAATCCGGGATGAAGGAGAATCCTATGCCACGAAGTCTCATGCCTTGATCGAGGTCAACCGGTCTCCCCCTGTCAGTGGGGACCGAACAATTACGAAAGCCTTTCGGACAAGCCGATTGCCGAAACATCACCGGTGGCATAAGATACATTCACACATTCAAATTAAAGAATGTGTTGGAGGAGGATATCTATGAAAAAGCTGGTTTCGGTTTTTGCCTTCTTGGCTGCGGTGCTGTTTGCCGGTTCCGCCTATGCCGCGGAGGGCGTTCACAAGATCGCGGTTCATGTCGACCAGAACGACCCGGCCATCATGAACCTGGCGCTCAACAACGTCGAGAACGTGAAGAAATACTATGAGGGCAAGGGCGAAAAGGTGGTTATCGAGATCGTCGCCTACGGGCCCGGGCTCAACATGCTGATCGCCGACAAGAGTCCGGTCAAGGAGCGCATTGCCACCATGTCGCTGGAAGACCCCGAATTGCAGTTCTCGGCCTGCGGCAACACTTTGGCCAAGATGGTCAAGAAAGCAGGCAAGGACATCGCACTTCTTTCGGAAGCGACGATGGTCGAATCCGGGGTCGTCAGGCTGACCGAACTCCAGGAGCAGGGTTACACCTATGTAAAGCCCTAGCCCGTCTGATGCTGGCCCAATCTACGAATTGACTGGGGCGTATCCGCCTTGCCGGATGCGCCTCATTCATTCGGTATCGGTACTTTTCAGTTCCTCGAGCCGCGGCATCGAGATGATTGAATAGCCCGAATCGACAAAATGGATTTCGCCGGTAACCCCGGAAGAAAGTTCGGACAGCAGGTAGAGCGCCGCGCCACCGATTTCCTCGATTTCCACCGTACGCCGCAGAGGCGCGTTGCGGCTTTGATAGTTGAACATCTGCCGGGCATTCGACACGCCTGAACCCGCCAGCGTGCGCACCGGACCGGCCGAGATCGCGTTCACCCGTATTCCCTCGCCGCCATAATCATTGGCGAGATAGCGCACGCTCGCCTCCAGCCCCGCCTTGGCGACCCCCATGACATTGTAGTTCGGCATGACCCGGCTCGAGCCGCCATAAGTCAGGGTGAGCATGGCGCCGCCATTGGGCATCAGCATCGCGGCGCGCTTGGCGATTTCGGTGAACGAGAAGCAGGAGATCACCATGGTGCGCACGAAGTTCTCGCGCGTCGTGTCTGCGTAGAGCCCCTTGAGTTCATCCTTGTTGGAATAGGCGATGGCGTGAACCAGGAAGTCGATATTGCCCCAGCGTTCCTGCAGCTCCGAAAACACCTTGTCCACGGTCGAGATGTCTTCCACGTCGCAGGGCAGCAAGATGTCGGAACCGACACTCTGCGCCAGCGGCTTGACCCGCCGGCCGAAGGCTTCCCCCTGATAGGTGAAGGCGAGTTCGGCGCCGTGTTCGGCAAGGCGCTTTGCTATCCCCCAGGCAATGGAATGGTCGTTCGCCACCCCCATGACGAGGCCGCGTTTGCCGGCCATCAATCCTTCCATCCTGGTCTCCCCCGTCAAACCGGGCAGTCTTGCCCGGCCACCGCCCCTGTCGGCGTCAAATCGTCCTGACTGGAGTTGTCCCGGTCTGAACGTGATTGATCAAGCCCGCCGTCGATCAACCATTGTAACGCTGCATAACAATCGATGCGTTGGTGCCTCCGAAACCGAAGGAATTGGAGATCACCGTATCGACCTTCGCGTCATCGATACGCTCGCGCACGATGTTCATGTCGGAGAACGCCGGATCGAGTTCCTCGATATGGGCACTTTTGCAAATGAAGCGGTTGTTGAGCATCAGCAGGCAATAGATCGCTTCCTGTACGCCGGTCGCGCCGAGTGAATGGCCGGTCAGCGACTTCGTCGCCGAAATCGGCGGACACTTGTCGCCGAAGACCTCGCGGATGCCCTCCATTTCCCTCTCGTCGCCCACTGGCGTCGAGGTGGCGTGCGGATTGATATAGTCGATCGGTCCGTCCACGGTGTCGAGCGCCATCTTCATGCAGCGCACGCCGCCCTCGCCCGACGGCGCCACCATGTCATAGCCGTCCGATGTCGCACCGTAGCCGACGATCTCACCATAGATTTTCGCGCCGCGCGCCTTGGCGTGTTCGAGTTCTTCCAGCACCAGCACGCCGGCGCCGCCTGCGATGACGAAGCCGTCGCGGCTGGCATCGAAGGCGCGCGAAGCCTTGTCGGGCGTTTCGTTGAACTTGCTCGACATCGCACCCATCGCGTCGAACAGGTTCGACATCGTCCAGTCGAGGTCTTCCGATCCGCCGGCGAAGATAATGTCCTGCTTGCCCATCTGGATCGTTTCATAGGCATTGCCGATGCAATGGTTCGACGTCGCGCAAGCCGACGAGATCGAATAGTTGACGCCCTTGATCTCGAACTGGGTGGCGAGCACCGCCGAAGCCGTGGAACTCATCGCCTTGGGCACGGCCGTCGGGCCGATCCGCCGCGGTCCCTTTTCCTGTGTCGTAAGGCCCGCCTCGAAAATGACGCGCGTCGAGGGGCCGCCGGAACCCATGATGATGCCGGTCCTCGGATTGACGATGTCGTCCTGTTCCAAGCCTGCGTCGACGATCGCCTGGTCCATCGCGATATAATTCCAGGCTGTGCCCTTGCCCATGAAGCGGGCCGTGCGCCGGTCAAGCACTTCGAAGGGATCGAGTTTGGGCGCACCATGGACCTGGCAGCGGAAGCCGTATTTCACGTAGTCTTCCGCTGTCGAGATACCGGATTTGGCTTCGCGCAGGGAAGCGAGCACTTCCTGGCTGTTGTTTCCGATCGAGGAAACAATGCCGACACCTGTCACGACCACTCGCTTCATCTCTACTCCCCTTAACCTGTACCGGCTGGCGGCGTCGGACCACCCTACTATTCAGCCATGCGCCGGACCGTCATGCAATGGCCTGGCCGCATGGACACTTTCGACAGGAAGGATGTCAAAAATTCGATTGCGTATGCGTTCCGGCACGTCCAGTCCTCAGCCTGCCTGTGCCGCCAGGCCGACCTTCAGATCCTTCGCGGTATAGGCCATCTCGCCGTCCGCCTTCATCCAGCCATCGGCGATCCCGAGCACGAGGCGGCCGCGCATGACGCGCTTGAAATCGACCCCGAACTCCACCAGTTTCGTTTTCGGCGTCACCATGCCCTTGAACTTCACCTCGCCGGTGGAAAGCGCCATGCCTCTGCCTGGCAGTCCCAGCCAGCCCAGGAAGAACCCCGTCATCTGCCACAACGCGTCGAGGCCCAGACAGCCCGGCATCACCGGATTGCCGATGAAATGGCATGGAAAGAACCAAAGGTCAGGCTTGATATCGAGTTCGGCGCGAATGGCGCCCTTGCCGAACTCGCCGCCTTCCTCGCTCACTTGCGTGATCCGGTCGAACATCAGCATCGGCGGCGCCGGCAATTGTGCATTGCCCGGACCGAAAAGCTCCTCTCGCCCGCAGGCGAGGAGTTCCTCGTAATTGTAGCTGGATTTGCGTTGCGCCATTCCCCTCGATGTCCCTAGCAACTCGCGTCACCGTTATGTCCGGTGCCCATGTCGGTTCGGCCGGTTCTTAACACAGCCATAGCCGGTGTCCAAAGGAAGATTGACTGTGGAAAACGGCCGTCTGAACGAGTCTTGAAACTATCCCTTAAGCCCGTTAATGGCGTCGAAATCGCGCACCGGTGCTGCTATTGCCGCAACTTGACACTCAAACTATATTTACGGCAGGAAACAAAGGGGCCAACAGGCAAGGCAGCCAAGTGAGCGCAATGCCAGTATCCAGGCAGGCATCGACAGGTGTCGACACGCCGAAGCACGCGCGGGACGTCGCAGCAATGCTGCGTCATGCCGGATTGCGTCCGACCCGTCAACGCATCGCGCTGGGCGAACTCCTGTTCTCCAAGGGCGACCGTCATATCTCCGCCGAGGTGCTGTTCGAGGAAGCCCGCCAGGCCGGCGTTCCGGTGTCGCTGGCGACCATCTACAACACGCTGCACCAGTTCACCGGGGCAGGCCTGCTGCGTGCCATCTCGGTCGACACCACGCGCACCTATTTCGACACCAATACCGGCGACCATCATCACTTCTTCCTGGAATCCTCCGAGGAAGTGATCGACATGCCCGACGGCTTCATCCGGGTCGAGAATCTTCCCGCGCCACCCGATGGCTTCGAGATATCGCGTGTCGATGTCATCGTGCGCGTACGCGCCACGGACGACGACCGGTCCCGATAAATCGCCGCTCCACCCCATTTGCCGGGTGGATTTTCCTACAATTGTTCGTCTGGATAGACGCCCCAGAGCTGGTTCTGGCGCATGAAGCCTGTCGCACCGCCGGCGGTCAGTTCGCACCAGCCGCCGCTGCATTTCGATACCGTGGCGACGACACCCGGTTCGACCTTTGCCACGAGATGTGATTCACCATTTGCCGACGCATGCATATCCAGCATGCCTTTGCCCTTCTCCCACGGTTCGACAATGACCGTGCGCTCTCCCGACAGCAGTGAGTGAAGGATCCATCCCTCATTGCCTTCCGGATCGCGCACCTTGCGCCAGTTGTCGAATTCCTGGATCACTTCCATCGGCAGACCGCGTTTGAGGTAGAGCCATTCGACCTGGTATTCGGTGCCGGGCCCGACCCGCATGTTGACGCGTGCGGACTTGAGCGAAACATAGCGCGGCAATGGCAATCCGCTCGCCCCGCGTGCGATCGATTGGGCGGCAGCAACATCGGTCATCGCCCCGGCCGCCATCACGGCGCCGACAACAATTCCCAACAGGGAGGTTGTAGCAACATGCGGTAAGGGGGAAGGCGGATTATACAAGGCCGGTCTCTTCTTCGCTCTGCCTGTCGGTATCGCCGGTCGCTCATGCCGTATGTCGGGTCGCACCGGCTTTTGCTTGTCGTTCCGGTCTGCTAGAAAACAACCAGAGGGAACGCCAGTTTGACGGGCCGTGGTTAAGGCTCCGTCAACGGCCCGAACGAAATACAACAAATATCGGAGGCGCAGCGCATGCCGCGCAAGAAACCGCTTGTCGTTGTGACCCGAAAACTGCCCGAAGTCGTCGAAACGCGCATGCGCGAACTGTTCGACGCGAGACTCAATCTCGAAGACAAGCCGATGAGCCAGGCGGAATTGCTGGCGGCGGTGCGCGAGGCCGATGTTCTGGTGCCCACGGTCACCGATCGCATCGACGCCGGCCTGATCGGCCAGGCCGGCGAAAAGCTCAAACTGATCGCCAATTTCGGCAATGGCGTCGACAACATCGACGTTGCCGCCGCCGCCCGCAAGGGCATCACCGTCACCAACACGCCCAACGTCCTGACCGAGGACACCGCCGACATGACGATGGGCCTGATGATCGCCGTTTCCCGACGGCTCGCGGAAGGCGTGGCGATCATCGATTCGGGCCACTGGAAGGGATGGTCGCCGACCTGGATGCTGGGCCGGCGCATCTGGGGCAAGCGCCTCGGCATCATCGGCATGGGCCGCATCGGAACCGCGGTCGCCCGCCGCGCCAAGGCTTTCGGCCTGTCGATCCATTATCACAACCGCAAGCGCGTCGCCCAGGCCGTCGAGGAGGAACTCGAAGCCACCTATTGGGAGAGCCTCGACCAGATGCTGGCGCGCATGGACATCATCTCGGTCAACTGCCCGCACACGCCAGCCACCTTCCACCTGTTGTCGGCCCGCCGTCTGGCGCTGCTGAAGCCCGAGACCATCATCGTCAACACCGCGCGCGGCCAGGTCATCGACGAGGAAGCGCTCCTCAAGGCGCTCACCGACGACAAGCTCGCCGGCGCCGGTCTCGACGTCTTCGAGCACGAGCCGGCGGTACGGCCCGAATTCCTCGATCTGGCGAGGAAAGGCAAGGCCGTCATCCTGCCGCATATGGGTTCGGCAACCATTGAGGGCCGGCTTGAAATGGGCGATCGGGTGATCATCAACATCCGCACGCTGATGGACGGGCATCGCCCGCCCGACCGGGTATTGCCGATCGACAGTTAGGTCAATCAAAGTTCGTTTTTTCACGACAGTGACAAGACCAGCCGTTAGACTTGGCAGGATTTGGTATTTCCTTGAGCGCACTGGTCCCCAACGAGCGATATGGCTCGCATGAATGACTGGCTTTCTCGCCATGACCTCGGTCATCTGGCCAGGACGTTCGAGGACAACGAGATCGATACCGACATTCTTTTTGAACTGACGGACGAAGACTTGCGCGAAATGGGTCTTTCGCTTGGTGCACGCAAACGTCTTCGCGCCGCAATCAATGCCAGTCCTGACGGCACACCGTCCCCTGCTGTTCCTCCTGAAGCCACGGACGCTCAGCCATCCCAGGTCGAGCGGCGTCACCTTACGATCATGTTTGTCGACATGGTGGGTTCGACCGAGTTGTCGGGCCGTCTCGATCCCGAGGACATGCGCGATATCATGGTGGGCTACCAGAACATGGTTGCCGGCGTTGTTACCCGTTACGACGGTCAGGTCGCAAAATATATGGGCGACGGGGTGCTGTGCTATTTCGGCTGGCCAAGGGCGCATGAAAACGATGCCGAGCGCGCGGTGCGATCGGCGGTCGAGATCATCGATGCGCTTGGCGCCGTGTAATCGCCGAGCGGCGAAGCTCTCGCCGGACGCGTCGGCATTGCCAGCGGGCTGGTTGTCGTCGGTGATCTTGTCGGTGAGGGAGCGGCCCAGGAAGAGGCCGTGGTCGGCGACACACCGAACCTTGCCGCTCGCCTGCAGGCAGTCGCGGGTCCCAATGAGGTTGTCATTGCAGCCTCCACCGAGCAATTGCTGGGCGGTGTCTTCGAAACGCAGGATCTGGGCGCGCTGGAGCTCCAGGGCGTGACCTCACCCACGCAGGCATGGCGTGTACTGTCCGAACGCGACCTGACGAGCAGGTTCGAGGAGCGTAGCCGCGATATCGTCCTGCCCATGGTCGGGCGTGAGTACGAATTGGCGCTGATCATGGAACGATGGGAGCGCGCCGGCGCGGCGGAAGGACAGGTGGTGGTGCTGGTCGGCGAGGCGGGAATCGGCAAATCCCGGCTGACCCGCGCCTTCATCGACGAAGCCCAGAAACGCGATCACTACCGGATCAGCTACCACTGCT
>JAJDOK010000020.1 GCA_022340185.1 Salaquimonas sp.
TTTATTCGCGAGCGCCTATAACCTCCACCTCTAACCCCTCCCCACAAGGAGAAGGGGAACGGGTCACTCGGTCACCCTGCCAACTCGTTCTTCACCGCCTTGCCGGCAATCCAGGTCTCGGTGACGGCGCGGTCGTCACCCATGATCATCAGTGCGAAGAGTTCGTCGTGCAGGCTGCCCGACAACGCGTGGCGCGTGGCCATGATGGGTGTCGCTTCCGGATCGAGGACGACGAGATCGGCCGAATGGCCGGCTGCCAGCGAGCCGATCTCGTGGTCGAGATGCAGCAGGCGGGCATTGCCCAGCGTCGACAGATAGAAGGCGTCGAAGGCGGTGATGCGGTGACCCACAAGCTGCGAGACGACATAGGCGTCGCGCAGTGTCGCCAGAGTCGAATGGTTGGTGCCGCCACCGACATCGGAACCTACGGCGACAGAAACCGGTCGGCCGGCCTCGCGGGCGTGGTGATAGCGGAACAGGCCGGAACCCAGGAAATTATTGGAAGTCGGGCAGTGGACGATGGCCGCGCCCGTCTCGCTCATGCGCGCCAGTTCACGCTCCGACAGATGGATGCCGTGGGCGAAGAACGCCTTTTCGCTCAGCAGGCCGTAATGGTCGTAGACATCGGTGTAGTCCTTCGACCAGGGGAAGGAATTGGCGACCGCCGCGATCTCGGCATGGTTTTCCGACAGATGCGTCTGCAGCACGAGATCGGGATATTCGCGCTTCAGCGCGCCGGTCGCCTCAAGCTGCGCCTCGCTGGAGGTGACGGCGAAACGTGGCGTGATCGCGTATTGCAGGCGGCCGACGCCATGCCATTTGTCGATCAGTTCCTTGGACTGGCGGTAGCCGGTCTCGGCGGTGTCCGACAGGCCCTTGGGCGCGTTGCAGTCCATCATGGTCTTGCCGGAGACGAGCGCCATGCCGCGCTTCTGCGCTTCCTCGAACAGCGCATCGAGCGCCACCGGATGGATGGTCGAAAAGGCGAGGCAGGAGGTGATGCCGTTGCGGATCAGTTCGTCGAGGAATTTCGTCGCCGCCATTTGCGCGAATTCGTAATCGGCGTAACGCTGCTCTTCGACGAAGGTATATCGGTTGAGCCAGTCGAGCAGGTCCTTGCCGAAGGCGGCGATCATCCGGTATTGCGGAAAATGCAGATGGGCGTCGATGAAGCCCGGCATAACGATCTTGCGGCCATAGTCCGTGACGGGCAGGTCGCGATAGGTTTCCGGCAGATCGCTTGCCGCACCCGACCAGGCGATCAGCCCTTCATCGTCGATGACGACGGCGCCCTTTTCGTGAAACCGGTAGCTGCGCTCTTCGCCGACAATGCCGGGATCGTCGATAAAACTCAGCGTTTTGGCTTTTATCAGATGCACTATTCGTCCGCCCCGTTCTGCCTCGATGCTGCGATGCGACATGCCAGTGTGGCGAGACGGCACGCAATTTGCAACGCTATCCCTTGCGCCAATTTTAAGCTCCATCTTGGCGATTGCGCAGGCACAAAGCGTCCATTAGCTTTGACCGATTGATTAAAAAAGGTTCAGCCGTGGCACGAAATCAACTCGTTTTCCTTCGAAATGGCAAAAGGGTCGAACTTGCGGATGTGGGCGCGAACGAGACCCTGCTCGATTATCTGAGACTGCGCGAACGCGTCTGCGGCACCAAGGAGGGCTGCAACGAAGGCGATTGCGGCGCCTGCACCGTGTCGCTCGGCGCCATGCGCGACGGCAAGCTTGTCTACGAGCCGGTCAATGCCTGTATCCGCCTGCTCGGCACGGTCGATGGCTGCGATGTCATCACGGTCGACGATCTGGCCATTCAAAATCGGGATGGGGGCGAGGAACTGCATCCGGTGCAGCAGGCGATGGTCGACCATCACGGTTCGCAATGCGGCTTCTGCACGCCGGGCTTCGTCATGGCGCTTTTCTCGCTCTACCATGCCGGCGTGAAGCCCGACCGCCAGACGGTCAATGACTGGGTCGCCGGCAATCTGTGCCGCTGCACCGGCTATCGGCCGATCGCCGACGCCGCGCTTTCGGCGATCAGCGGCAAGGCGAAGGACGCACTCTCCAGGCGCAAGGCGAAGACGCTGAAGGCGCTCACCGAAATGATGGACGGCGAGGACCTTTTCGTCGGCACGAAGGAACGCTTCTTCGCTGCACCGGCGAGCGTCGCTTCGCTCGCAGCGCTATGCGCCACGCATCCCGATGCGACCATCGTTTCAGGTGCGACCGATGTTGGTCTGTGGATCACCAAGCAATTGCGCGACCTGCCGAAGATGATCTTCACCGGGCGGGCCACCGGTTTCGACGAGGTCAAAGCGAGCCGCGATCATGTGCGGATCGGCGCCGGCGCGACCTATGCGCAGGCCTTCGACGCGCTGGCCAGCATCGACCCGGATATCGGCGAGGTGGTGCGCCGGATCGGCTCGCGCCAGGTGCGTGCTTCCGGCACGGTCGGCGGCAATGTCGCCAACGGTTCGCCGATCGGCGACACACCGCCGATGCTGATCGCGCTCGACGCCGAACTGGAACTGCTGAAGGGCAGGAAGAAGCGGACGATGCCGATCGAGAAGTTCTTTATCGCCTATGGCAAGCAGGACCGCGCGCCCGGCGAACTGGTAAGCGCGTTGACCGTGCCGAAACTGAAAAAGAACCAGCATTTCCGCGCCTACAAGATCTCGAAACGTTTCGATCAGGATATCTCCGCCGTCATGGCCGCATTCCGGCTGGCGGTGGAGAAGGGCAAGGTGAGCGAGGCGCGCATCGCCTTTGGCGGCATGGCGGCGACACCGAAGCGGGCATCGAACGCGGAAAAGGCGCTGACCGGCATCGCCATTGGCGACGAAGTGGCATGGGCGAAGGCCGCCGAAGCGATGGCGAAGGACTACACGCCGCTGACTGACATGCGCGCGAGCGCCGATTATCGGCTGAAGGTGGCGCAGAACCTGCTCATGAAGGCGCTGCACGAGATCGCCTCGGGCAATGACAGCGACAGCCGCATTGTCGGCATCCGGGAGGCGGCGCAATGAATATCAAACCGGACCTCAAGGCCAACACAATCGCCGTTGGCAAGGCGCTGGCGCATGACAGCGCGGCGCGGCATGTCTCCGGCTCGGCACTTTATATCGACGATCTGCCGGAACCTGCGGGGCTGATTCATCTCGCAGCCGGCCTGTCGCCCAAGGCACGCGGCAGGATCAAGAAGGTCGATTTATCCGCCGTACGCTCGGCGCCGGGCGTCGTCGCGGTGCTGACGGCGAAAGACATCGTCGGCCCGAACGAATGCAGCCCGTCGGTTGGCGGCGATCCGATCTTCGCCGACGAGCGCGTCGAGTTCCATGGCCAGGTGCTGTTCGCCGTCGCGGCCGAGACACGCGATCAGGCGCGGCGCGCGGTGCGTCTGGCGAAGGTCGAGATCAAGGAGGAGAAGCCTTCCGTCAGCGTCGAACAGGGACTCGCCGAGGGTGGCGAGGTGCTCGACCCCTACGAGTTCAGGCGCGGCGATCCAAAGAAGGCGATCAAGTCGGCGAAGCACAAGGTCGCCGGCTCGATGCATGTCGGCGGGCAGGAGCATTTCTATCTGGAAGGCCAGATCTCGATGGCGCTGCCCGGCGAGGGCGGCGAGATGAAGGTGATCTGTTCGACCCAGCACCCTTCCGAGGTGCAGCATCTGGTGGCGCGCACGCTGGGGCGGCCGGACGCGATGGTTGTGTGCGAATGCCGGCGCATGGGTGGCGGCTTCGGCGGCAAGGAAAGCCAGGCCGGGCAATGGGCCTGCATCGCGGCGATTGCGGCGCAAGTGACGGGAAGGCCGGCGAAAATGCGGCTAGATCGCGACGACGACATGATGGCGACCGGCAAGCGCCACGATTTCCTCGTAGAATACCAGGCCGCGCACGACGGAAAGGGCGTGCTCGAAGCTGTCGATGTCGATTTCTCCGGGCGCTGCGGCTATTCGGCCGACCTGTCGCTCGGCGTCAACGACCGCACCATGTTCCACGCCGACAACTCATATTTCTATCCGGAAGTGCGCATCCATTCGCGGCGGGTGAAGACCAACACGGTGTCGAACACGGCGTTCCGCGGCTTCGGCGGGCCGCAGGGCATGGTGTTCGCCGAGCGGCTGATGGACCAGCTCGCGATAAAGCTCGGCGAGGATCCGCTGACGATCCGCAAGCGCAATTTCTATGGCAGGGGCCGGGACGTCACGCCCTTCAACATGAAGGTGACCGACAACATCCTGCGCGAACTGGTCGACGAACTGGAAAAGACGTCGGACTACCAGAAACGGCGCAAGGCCATCGCCAAGTTCAACACGTCGAGCAAATTCCTGAAGAAGGGTATCGCGCTCAACCCGGTGAAGTTCGGCATCGCGTTCACGCTGATCCATCTCAACCAGGCGGGCGCGCTGGTGCATGTCTATACCGACGGCTCGATCCAGGTGAACCATGGCGGTACCGAGATGGGGCAGGGGCTTTACATGAAAGTTGCGCAGGTGGTGGCCGAGACCTTCGGCGTCGACATCTCCCGCGTCCGGATAACGGCAACGGCAACCGACAAGGTGCCGAACACGACGCCGACGGCGGCTTCCTCCGGTTCCGACCTCAACGGCATGGCGGCGCAGAAGGCCGCGCTTGATATCCGCAAGCGCATGGCGGAACTCGCCGCGAAACTGTGGCAGGGCGATGCGAAAAAAGTACGCTTCGAAAACGGCAAGGTGATCGTCGGCAGCCGAGAACTCGAATTCGCGGAAGTCGCGAAAGCCTGCTTCCTGGAGCGCGTGCAATTGTCGGCCTCCGGCTTCTTCTCGACGCCGAAGATCACCTGGGACCGGCCGAATGTGGCGGGCCGGCCATTCCTCTATTTCGCCTACGGCGCGGCATGCGCGGAAGTCACCATCGACACGGCGACCGGCGAAATGAAGATCGACCGCGCCGACATCCTCCACGATGTCGGCTCCTCGCTCAATCCGGCGATCGATATCGGCCAGATCGAGGGCGGTTTCGTGCAGGGCGCGGGCTGGCTGACGACCGAGGAACTGGTGTTCCATCCCGACGGGCGGCTGACGACGCATGCGCCGTCGACCTACAAGATACCGACCGCCTTCGACGTGCCGGAGGATTTCCGCGTCAATCTGTGGAAGTCGAAGGGCAACAAGGAGGCGACGATCTACCGCTCGAAAGCAGTGGGCGAACCACCGGTCATGCTGGCGACCTCGGTATTCTCGGCAATCTTTCATGCGGTCGCTTCGTTGAAGCCGGGAGCGGTTCCCGCGCTCGATGCGCCGGCGACGCCGGAAGCAATCCTGAAGGCGGTGGAGGGGATGGGAACGTAAATCGCGCGTCACCCTCGCCCTTCGAGGCTCAGCCTGCGCTTACGCTCAGGCTTCACACCTCAGGACGAGGGCGACGTTTGCGGTGCCTTTGCACAAATCGGATGTCGGAAGCCATTCCTTGTCGGAGACCTCGTGTACCATTGGTTGCGTTACCACGCCCTCAACCTGAGGTGTGAGCGTAACGAGTTCGAAGGGCGAGGGCGTTCGTTCCAATTCAACGCACTTCCCAAGTCAGTCTGCCTTCCTCCCCATCAGGAACCGGGTTTCGCGCTCGTCGAAACCCGTGGGGTCGAGCGTTGTCAGTTGTGTCCGCCTGGCTTGCCGAAATCGCCCTGGGCGAAGCCGCCGGGGTTGTGGCCAAACTCACCGAAACCGCCGTGTTTGCCGTGGGAACCACCGAATCTGCCTTCCCTGCCGAAGCCGAATTGGTGGTCCTTTTGTCCGAAATGACCTTCCTTGTCGCCTTTCTCGCCGCATCCCTCCGGTTCGGGTTCTGGCTGTGGCTGTGGCGCGGCGGCCGGCGGTGCAGTCGGGGTGACCTCAGGACCCTGATGGTTGCCGGGATATTGCGGCAGACCATTGCGCACCTCTTCGGCGGCACGGGCATAACAGCCACCCTCGAAGGCACGCCATTGCGAACCGAAACGCTGCTGGTTCGCGGTCAGATCGAAAAGCTGCCTTTCCTGTTCGGCAGTCCGCCGTGCGGAATGCAGAAAGGGTTCCTGCGTAACATCGCCATTTCGATCGATCCTGATCACGTCGCAGGAGCGCCGGATCGTCTTGCAGCGACCGGGATGGCGCTTTGAACAGGCGGTGATCGCACCGGAGATCAGGACCGCGCGCGAGACTTGCGTCCTGGGTTCATAATAGACGTCGACGACAGTGCCGCGCACGCCAATGGTCGAAAGCGGCGTCTTGATCTTGATGGCTTCCCTGCCCGAACCACCCGAGATGAAGCGGAACGCGCCCTTGGTCACCTTGATCGTGCCGGAACTGAAGCTCGATCCTGAGACCACGAAGTTGTCGAGGGAAACGGTCGAATTTTCGCCGACAATGACACGCGAACCGTCGGTCAACTGCAGTTCGCCGTGCGAGTTGGTCGCCGCCGAGATGCTTTCGTTGCGATAGACGGCATCGGGGACGGCAAGATTGCGTTTGCCGACCGCACCCGCGCCTGTAACGGTGTTGACGACGCGCTTGGCATCGCCGACCGGTTCGGCAGCACGTGCCGTCTGAATTGTCTGGATGCCTGCTAAAATGAAGGCAGCCGCCAGAAACATGCGGCTGACTGGTCGAACTGTACGCATGACCACGCCCTACCTGCAACATGACTCACAAAAGGAGACCTTTTGCCTGCGGCCGCCGCTTCACGCGGGCATTGGGATGATTTCTCCTGTAAAATCAGGATATCAGGTTTTATTGCCAAGGGAAAATATTCTTAACGTTTGGTAAACACCGGTACTCAAAGGCTACGAATCGACTTTTGGCGGGGCAGATATCGGGCGTTGCAACGCGAGGTAAAATCGTTAGCCTTGCGGCAACAAGATCGGGATTGCGAGGGAGGCGTTGATGAAGACACGCGCGGCGATAGCGTTCGAGGCGGGCAAACCGCTGGAAATCCACGAGGTCGATCTCGACGGGCCGAAGCAAGGCGAGGTGCTGGTCGAAATCAAGGCGACCGGTATCTGCCATACTGACGAGTTCACCTTGTCGGGCGGCGACCCGGAAGGCATTTTCCCCTCGATCCTCGGCCATGAGGGCGCAGGCGTCGTCGTCGATGTCGGACCGGGGGTGACCACGGTGAAAAAGGGCGACCACGTCATCCCGCTCTACACGCCGGAATGCCGCGAGTGCCCTTCCTGCCTGTCGCGCAAGACCAATTTGTGCACGGCGATCCGCGCCACGCAAGGCCAGGGGCTGATGCCGGACGGCACGTCGCGCTTCTCGCTGAAAAGCAAGCCGCTGATGCACTATATGGGCTGCTCGACCTTTTCGAATTTCACTGTGCTTCCCGAGATCGCGGTCGCCAAGGTCAATCCGGACGCGCCCTTCGACAAGATCTGCTATATCGGCTGCGGCGTGACGACGGGCATTGGCGCGGTGATCAACACGGCAAAAGTCGAGGAAGGCGCGACCGCGGTCGTCTTCGGCCTTGGCGGCATCGGTCTCAACGTCATCCAGGGATTGAGGCTCGCCGGCGCCGACATGATCATCGGAGTTGATCTCAACAATTCGAAGAAGGAATGGGGCGAGAAGTTCGGCATGACGCATTTCGTCAATCCGAAGGAGATCGGCGGCGACCTCGTGCCCTATCTGGTGGATTTGACCAAGCGCGGCGCCGACCAGATCGGCGGGGCGGATTACACGTTCGACTGCACCGGCAATGTCGCGGTGATGCGCGACGCGCTGGAATGCGCCCATCGCGGCTGGGGCCAGTCGATCATCATCGGCGTGGCGCCGGCGGGTGCCGAAATCTCGACGCGGCCGTTCCAGCTCGTCACCGGGCGTACATGGAAGGGTACCGCATTCGGCGGGGCGCGAGGCCGGACCGACGTACCGAGGATCGTCGACTGGTACATGGACGGCAAGATCGAGATCGATCCGATGATCACCCACACTTTGACCCTTGACGAAATCAACAAGGGTTTCGATCTGATGCATGAAGGAAAGAGCATCCGCTCCGTCGTCGTCTATTGACCGGAGGCCGGACCGATAGATATGACTGGCAGAAAGGAATTGGCGATGCCGCTTCTCGAAGATTCCGGCAAGAAGTCGGAAAAATCTCCCATCGGGCCGATCGACGCCCTGCTGTTCAAGAGCCGTAACGTCATCATCACCGGCGAGATCAATGACGAGGTGGCGCGGCGGGCGGCGGCGCATCTGCTGGCGCTGGCAGAAGAGAGCGACGATCCGATCAATCTGTTCATCTCCTCGCCGGGCGGGCATGTCGAATCCGGTGACATGGTGCATGACCTCATCAAGTTCATTCGCCCCAAGGTGCGCACCATCGGCAGCGGCTGGGTGGCGTCGGCCGGCGCGCTGATCTTCGTTGGTGCGGATCGCGAGAACCGCTATTGCCTGCCCAATACGCGCTTCCTGCTGCACCAGCCGTCGGGCGGTATTGGCGGCAAGGCTTCCGACATCGAGATCCAGGCCGAACAGATCAGGCTGATGCGCGAGCGCTTCGATCGATTGTTCGCCGAGGCGACGGGCCAGACCGAAGAGCAGATCGCCAAGGACACGCAGCGCGACTTCTGGCTCAACACCGAACAGGCGCTTGAATACGGCCTGCTGGGCAAGGTGATATCGTCGGTCGACGAACTGGAGTGACGCCTCGCCGGACCATCTTTTCGACGCCGGGGTGGCCTTGCCACGCACCGGCGTGTTAAGCACAGCCACCTCATTGCCGCGGCCACGTCGCGGCGCTTCCCGTTTCACGCGCCGGCCCCATAGCCGGTTCTTGGCAACGGCCATGCCGTTCATGGATGCGGGAAGGGCGTTGTCGCGACATTGCTTCGCGTTGCCACCGATTAACAGGGTCAGCCGAAACTAGAGGAGGCGCTTCGTGCCCCAGGACACGGACATTTTCGACAGCAATCCGGACAATGACACGCTTGGCGGCAGGCTCTGGCGCGCACGGGAGGCCATCGCCATGAGCGAGACGGCGCTTGCCAAGGCGCTCGGCCTGAAGAAGGAAACCCTGCGCGCCTGGGAAAGCGACCGTTCCGAACCGCGCGCCAACAAGCTGGTGACGCTCGCCGGTCTGCTCAATGTCAGTCCTACCTGGCTGCTCTATGGCGTTGGCGATGCGCCGCAGAGCGAGACAATCGCCAGTGAGCTGAGCATCCTGCGCTCGCAATTGCAGCGCATCCGCGATCTGCGCGAACAGACCGATGCGGCGATCGCCAACATGGAAAAGGCGATCGACAAGATTGCCAAACATGAGGGCGCCTGAAGCAGGCCTGTCAGGCGTCCTGTTTCATTGACTTGTCCGCCCAGGTCAAAGCCGGCTAATCTCCCGATGAAGGGCTTTCCTCGAACTGTCCCGCCACATTGCCAACGGCGCAGGGACTGGACAGGAAACGGGAAAGCTGAAAATGCTGTGTGCCGGCCAGTTGCACAAACATGTACGGGCCGGGCGTCGGGAGGATGACATGACAGGCAGCGCAGTAAAAAAGGACGAGGCGGCAACGAGCAAGCCCTGGCTTGCTTCCTATCCCGAAGGCGTCCCCTACGAGATCGGGACACTGGACTACACTTCACTCGGCGATCTGTTTGACACGGCATGCTCGACCTTCGCGACGAGACCGGCCTATGTGCTGATGGGCAAGGCGCTGAGCTACCGCGAGATCCACGACCTCTCGACACGGATCGGTGCCTGGCTGCAGGCAAGGGGCCTGCAAAAGGGCGACCGAGTCGCCATCATGATGCCCAATATCCTGCAATATCCGGTGGTGCTGCTGGCGGTGCTGAGAGCCGGTTTTACGGTCGTCAACGTCAATCCGCTCTACACGCCGCGCGAACTCGAACATCAGCTCAAGGACAGCGGCGCAAAGGCGATTTTCATCCTGGAAAACTTCGCGACGACGCTGGAAAAGGTGGCAGGCAAGACGCCGGTCGAACATGTGGTGGTGACCGGGATGGGCGATCTGCTCGGCGGCTTCAAGGGCACGCTGGTCAATTTTGTCGTGCGCCGCGTCAAGAAGATGGTGCCGGCCTGGTCGATCCCCGGCCATACGACATTCAAGACAGCGCTGGCGCAGGGCACAGGCGAGACGCTGAAGCCGGCTGACGTGACGGCCGGCGACAATGCCTTCCTGCAATATACCGGCGGCACAACCGGTGTCTCGAAGGGCGCGACGCTCAGCCACGGCAATGTGCTGGC
Organism: Salaquimonas sp.; assembly: GCA_022340185.1. Classification (GTDB taxonomy): domain Bacteria; phylum Pseudomonadota; class Alphaproteobacteria; order Rhizobiales; family Rhizobiaceae; genus BOKV01. The sequence continues at coordinate 10,226 of JAJDOK010000020.1, forward strand.
GAATGTGCAGCAGAACAAGGAATGGATCCAGGTCGCGTTTCGCGAACGATCCGAACCCGAACAGCTCGTCTATGTCTGCGCGCTGCCGCTCTATCACATCTTCGCGCTGACGATTAATGCGGTGATCGGCATGTCGAAGGGCGCCAACAACATCCTGATCCCCAATCCGCGCGACATTCCCGGATTCGTCAAGGAATTGTCGAAGCAGAAGTTCCACATGTTTCCGGGCCTCAACACGCTGTTCAACGGGCTTTTGCACAATGAGGAATTCCTGGCCCTCGATTTTTCGGAATTGCGCCTGACGGTGGGCGGCGGCATGGCGGTGCAGCAGCCGGTCGCCGAAAAATGGAAGCAGGTCACCGGCGTGCCGATCCACGAGGGTTACGGCTTGTCGGAAACCTCTCCGGTGGCGACCACCAACCGCTTCGATTCCAAGGAGTTCACCGGAACGATCGGGTTGCCGTTGCCGTCGACCGACATCGCGATCCGCGATGAGGACGGCAAGGATCTGGCTTTGGGCGAGGTCGGCGAAATCTGCATTCGCGGTCCGCAGGTGATGAAGGGCTACTGGAACCGCCCCGACGAGACGGCGAAGGTGATGACGGCAGACGGCTATTTCCGTTCTGGCGACATGGGCTTCATGAATGAGCAGGGATACGTCAAGATCGTCGACCGCAAGAAGGACATGATCCTGGTCTCAGGCTTCAATGTCTATCCCAACGAGGTCGAGGAAGTCGTCGCCTCCCATCCAGGCGTGCTGGAAGCAGCCGCCATCGGCGTACCGGACGAGCATTCGGGCGAAACCGTCAAATTGTTCGTGGTCAAGAAGGACCCGAATCTTACCGAACAGGACGTGCGCCACTGGTGCCACGAGAATTTGACCGGCTACAAGCGGCCGCGCCATATCGAGTTCCGCGACGAACTGCCGAAGACCAATGTTGGCAAGATATTGAGGCGCGCGCTGCGCGACGAATAAAACGGGGCAGGCCGCACCGGCGCCTTAGCGGGCCTGACGCTTCAATTTCAATACACTACTCCGCCGGTTCGGTGGCCTTGGCGCGGTTGGAAGAAGTGCGCGAGGACGGTGAGCGGAATTTCGCCAGCAGGTCCTTTTTCGCCTTCTCGGCCCTGGTGACAGCGGTTTCCTTGACCGGGCCGTAACCCCTGATCTCGTCGGGCAGACTGGCGAGCGCCACGGCGAAGCGGTGGTTGTCCTTCGACAGCACCGGGAGTATTTCGGCGATCATGGTTTCATAGTCGGCGATCAGCCGGCGCTCCATCCTGCGTTCGGCCGAGCGGCCAAAGGGATCGAAGGCGGTGCCGCGCAGGCCTTTCATCCTCGCCAGCAATTTGAACAGGCGGAAGGTCATGGGCCCGAATTCCTTCTTCTTCGGCCGTCCGTCGGGATAGGTGTCGGTGTTGATGAGCGGCGGGGCGAGGTGGAAGGTGAGCTTGAGCTTGCCGTCGAAGGTCTCGCGCAGGCGCTTTTCGAAATCGCCATTGGTGTAGAGCCGGGCGACCTCGTATTCGTCCTTGTAGGCAAGCAGCTTGAAGTAGTAGCGGGCGACGGCGTTGGTCAGTTCGCGCTTGCGGCCGAGCCTTTCTTCCGCCGCCTCGACCTTCGCCACCAGATCGCGGTAGCGCCGAGCATAGGCCTTGTTCTGATAGCCGGTGAGGAAGGCGGCGCGCTTGTCGACGATTTCGGCGAGGCTCGCCGGCTCACTGGCGTGCGGGAAGGCTTCGGCAAGAAGCCGGTGCGCTTCGTCGGGGAAGGCGACCAGGCGACGGCCCCATTCGAAGGCGCGCTTGTTGGCGGCGACGGCAACGGCATTCAGCTCGATGGCGCGCAGCAACGAAGCCGCACTGACCGGCAGCAGGCCCTTCTGGCAGGCGTAACCCACCATCATGATGTTGGTTGCGATGGTGTCGCCACAGACGATCTCGGCGAAGCGGGCGAAATCGACCCTGTCGGGCGCGCCCTTCAGCCCCTTGGCAATCAGATCGACGATCTCGGTTTGGTGGAAATCGAAATCGCGGTTGAAGACAAAGCCTGAAACAGGCGCCAGATGGGTGTTGAGCACGCCGGAAGTGCGCTCCTCGTTCATCAGCGCCACGCCCTCTTTCGACGCCGCGACCACGGTGTCGGCGGCGAGCAGCACGTCGGCCTCGCCAGTGGGAATCTGCGGCGAAGCAACCTCGCCGGGCTGGCCGGTGACGCGGACATGCGACAGCACCGCGCCGCCTTTCTGGGCGAGCCCCGAGAAGTCCTGGATAAGCGCGGCCTTGCCCTCCAGATGGGCGGCCATGCCGATGATGGCGCCTATGGTCAGCACGCCGGTGCCACCAACGCCGGTGATCGCGATGTTGTAGGGTTTGTCGGTGGCGGCGATCGCGGGTTCGGGCAAGGTTTCGCCGGAATGCGATGGCAGGGCGCGTTTCTTCAGGCTGGCACCCTCGACCGTGACAAAGGAGGGGCAGAAGCCCTTCACGCAGGAGAAATCCTTGTTGCAGGCCGACTGGTTGATCTGGCGCTTGCGACCGAATTCGGTCTCGAGCGGTTCGACGGCAATGCAGTTCGACTGCACCGAACAATCGCCGCAGCCTTCGCAGACCAGCGGGTTGATGAAGACGCGCTTGTCGGGATCGACCATGGTGCCGCGCTTGCGGCGGCGGCGCTTTTCAGCCGCGCAGGTCTGGACATAGATGATGGCGGTGCAGCCCTCGACTTCGCGCAGATGCTTCTGCACGTCTTCCAGATCGTCGCGGTGGCGGATCTTCGTGCCCGGCGCCAGATCGTAGGTGGAATAGGATTCAGGTTCGTCGGTGACGAGCCAGATTTCCTTCACGCCTTCGGCGGAAAGCTGATGGGAAAGCTGGGGCACGGAAAGTTCGCCGTCGATATGCTGGCCGCCAGTCATGGCTACCGCATCATTGTAGAGCAGCTTGTAGGTGATGTTGGCGCCGGAAGCGACGGCGGCGCGGATCGCCATGATGCCGGAATGAAAATAGGTTCCATCGCCGAGATTGGCGAAAACATGCTTTTCGTCGGTGAAGGGCGCGGTGCCGGCCCAGGTCATACCCTCGCCGCCCATATGGGTGTAGGTTTCCGTATTGCGGTTCATCCACAACGCCATGAAATGGCAGCCGATGCCGGCAAAGGCGCGACTGCCTTCAGGCACCTTGGTCGAGGTATTGTGCGGGCAGCCGGCACAGAAATGCGCCATGCGTGCGACCGGTGGCTGGTGGCCGAGTCTCAGCTTGAGGCGTTCCTGGTAGTAGGCGAGCCGGCTGGCCACGCGCTGGCGCAATTCCTCGGGCAGGTCGAAACTGAGAAGCCTCGTCGCGATGGCGCGCGTGGCGACGCCAGCCGAGATGTCCTCGTGCAGCGACAGGATATGCTTGTCCTCATGGTCGAACTTGCCGACGATGCGCGGGCGCACATCGGCGCGCCAGTTGAACAATTGCTGCTTTATCTGGTGCTCGATGACCTCGCGGCGTTCCTCGATGACGAGGACCTCCTCAAGCCCCTCCGAGAAATGGCGGACACCTTCCGGCTCCAGCGGCCAGGGCATGCGGACCTTGTAGAGCCTGAGGCCTATTCGGTCGGCGGTCTCGTCGTCGATACCCAGTTCTCTCAATGCCTCGCGGACATTCTCATAGGCCTTGCCGGACGAGATGATGCCGAAACGGGGTTTTCGTGAATCGATGACAAGCTGGTCGATGCCGTTGGCGCGGGCGAAGGCAATCGCGGCATAGCCCTTGTGCTCCTGCAGGCGCTCGTCCTGGGCGTAGCGGTCGTCCGGCCAGCGGATGTTGAGGCCGCCCTCCGGCATCTCGAAATCGTTGGGCAGCGCGAACTGGCGCTGCTCGCCGGCGAGATCGACGACGCCGGTCGTCTCGATCGTGTCGGCAATCACCTTGTAGCCGACCCAGAGACCGGAATAGCGGCTCATGGCGATGCCGAGCAGGCCAAGCTCGGTGAATTCGAGCACGGATGAAGGAAACAGCACCGGCATGATGGCTGCCATCAGCGCGTGGTCGGATTGGTGCGCGACGGTGGAGGATTTGGCGTTGTGGTCGTCGCCGACGACGGCCAGCACGCCGCCATGTCTGGCGGTGCCGAAGGAATTGGCGTGCTTGAATACGTCGCCGCAGCGGTCGACCCCGGGCCCCTTGCCGTACCAGATGCCGAGGACGCCGTCCTTCCGCATGCCGGGCGAGGTACCCGCCTGCTGCGAACCCCACACGGCGGTGGCGGCGAGATCCTCGTTGACGCCGGGTTGGAAGACGATGTCGTGAGCGGCCAAGTGCTTGCGGGCGCGGGCGAGTTCGAGATCGAAGCCACCGACCGGCGAACCGCGATAACCGGAAATGAAGGTGCCGGTGTTCAGTCCGGCGGCGCGGTCGTGACGCATCTGCACCATCGGCAGGCGGACTAGCGCCTGGGTGCCGTTGATGAAGACATTGCCTTCTTCGGCCGTATATTTGTCGTCGAGCGTTATGGCACCGGCGAGCGTGCTTTCAGCTGTTTTCGTGATGCCCATGGGCCTGACTCTCCCTCTCGTCTTCCCCACCGATTCCCGTCTTCCTACATTATGGGGCAAAGCGCGCGGACTGACAGTTCAATTTTTCGGGCAAGCGGAGCCATGCACGTCGATATCATCCTAATTTTTTGGCAATAGTTAAACTTGTTTCGCGAATATCGACAATTCGGCGCAATCGTTCCGCATTGCAGCAAGGGAAGCGTCAGATCGGCAGTTCGGTGGTGTTCTTCACCTCGTTGAGCGCGAAATGCGAATTCATGATGCCGACATTCGGCAGCGTCAGCAGCTTCGCCTTGATGGTACGTTCGTAATCACGCACCGACGGCACGACAACGCGCAGCAGGAAATCGAAGTCGCCGCTCATGGCGTAGCACTGCACGATCTCGGTCAGCTTGCCGGCGGCCTCCTCGAAGGCTTCCAGCACGCCAGGCGAGTGCTTTTCCAGGCGGATGAAGACGAAGACGGAAATGTCGAGGCCGATTTTCTCGGCATCGACCAGCATGATGCGGCCCTTGATGATCCCGGCTTCCTGCATCCTGCGGATGCGCCGCCAGCACGGCGTGTGCGACAAGCCGACTTGTTCGCCGATCTCGGTGATGTTGCGGTCGGGATAGCGCTGCAGGATGCGCAGGATCTTCAGATCGGTTTCGTCGGGCTGGAAAGGTTTGGTGGTCATTTTTGCCGATCGTTTGAATTCCCGGCCGCGACGGAATATCTAGGCGCCGAGCCAGAGAGAAAGCCATGCAACCTATCACCGTCACCGCGCTCTACAAATTCGTTTCGCTGCCCGATTATCGCGAGCTGCAGCCGCGCATCCTTGACGTGTGCAAGGCGAACGAGGTTTACGGCACGCTGCTGCTCGCCGCCGAGGGCATCAATGGCACGATCGCCGGGCCGGATGAGGGCATCGCCAGGGTGCTCGCCTTCCTGAAATCCGATCCGCGGCTTGCCGATCTGGAACACAAGGAAAGCTACGCGCAAGAAAATCCCTTCTACCGCATGAAGGTTCGGCTGAAGAAGGAGATCGTCACCATGGGCGTGCCGGGCATCGACCCGACGAAAGAGGCCGGTTCCTATGTGACGCCGGAAGACTGGAACGACATCATCTCCGATCCCGACACGGTGCTGATCGACACGCGCAACGACTACGAGGTGGCGATCGGTTCGTTCAAGGGGGCGATCGATCCGCATACGGTGAATTTCCGCGAGTTCCCGGCGTGGTTCGCCGAGAACAAGGAGCGCTTCCACAACAAGCCGAAGATCGCGATGTTCTGCACCGGCGGCATTCGCTGCGAAAAAGCGACCGCGCTGGTCAAGGCCGAGGGCTTTACGGATGTGTTTCACCTGAAGGGCGGCATCCTGAAATATCTGGAAGAAGTGCCGGAATCCGAAAGCCTGTGGCAAGGCGAGTGCTTCGTCTTCGACAACCGCGTCTCGGTCGGCCATGGGTTGAAGCCCGGGCCCTACGATCTGTGCCATGCCTGCCGCCATCCGATCTCGGCGCAGGACAAGGCGTCGCCGCTCTATGAACCCGGTGTCTCCTGTCCGCATTGCCACGACACGATGAGCGCGGAGCAGAAACGCCGCTTCGCCGAACGCCAGAAACAGGTGGAACTGGCCAGGGCACGGGGCGAAGCCCATGTGGCCATGGACATGGGAGAAGCGAAGGCTCGCAAGCACGCCGAACAGAAGGCGCATGCGGGGAAAAGCGGGGCGGGCAGCAATTAATCCCCCGCCAGTTCACCGATCTCGCCGTTCAGCACCAGATCGGCGAGCGGATCGAGTTCGGTCGCTTCGCGATTGACGATGACCAGTTTCGCGCCGGCGCGTAGTGCGTATTTCGGCAACAGCGCGGCCGGATGGACGACCAGCGAAGTGCCCATCGCCAGGAACAGGTCGCAGTCTTCGGCCAATCGAACTGCGCGGGCGAAGGCCTTTTCCGGCATCGCCTCGCCGAACATGATTACAGCCGATTTGACGATCGAGCCGCATTGGCGGCAGACCGGCGCCTTGCCGGTCGCCTCCAGCATCTGGCGGCATTCGGCGATCTCGTGGCGGGCGCCGCAGAAGGTGCAGTTGGCGTGGCGGGCATTGCCGTGCACCTCGATAACCTGTTCGTCCGGCACGCCGGACACCTGGTGCAGGCCGTCGATATTCTGGGTGATCACCGCCGGGGATTTGCCCGAGGCGATCAGGCGGGCGATCATTTGATGGCCGCGATTGGGCTTCACCTCGCCAAGCTGGTCTTCCATGAAAAAGCGGCGGCGCCAGTCCTCCAGCCGCGCGGCTTCCGACGTCATGAATTCGGAATGGTCGATGATGCGGAATTTCGACCAGATGCCGCCGGGGCTTCTGAAATCGGGGATGCCGGATTCCGTCGAAATGCCGGCGCCGGTCAACACGGCAACGGTTTCGGCTTCATCGATCAGGCGGGAAAGTTCGGGATGCATCGGGCGATGTTAGCAGGCAGAGGCGGACGCGGCACGAACTGTGTTTGGAGGTTTGGCCGCGGGTCGGTGATTTCGTAGCTTTTCTGAAGAAGTCCGGAGGGGCGGCGCCTGGCGCCGCTATCCCCGAATGATGGCCACGTATCGCCTCAAAGGACGAGGCAGAAAGCCAGGAAGGTGGCTGCGACAGCAACGATCGAAACGACGATTTCGGCCTTGGCGCTGTGCTGTTCGTTCCATTCCAGGCGTTCGTGGCTGTATTGCTCTGCGAACATTGCCTTTCTCCCAGGCGGGAAATCCGCCTACCCTTAGGAGATGGCTAACCCAATTGGGTAAAGGTGTGCGTTTACGCACATCTGCGTGACGTTAGTCACTGAACCGTTATCCGGCCGCCGGGGTCATGAGCATCAATGCATCCGGGGCATCCGGGCCGGCAAGGACTTCAGGCAATGACGCGCCTCACGAGGTCGGGGTTTCCCTGCGTCTTTCGCACTGATGACCGGATTCGCCGCCGGAATTGCTGTCGGTGTCCGACTGGCTGGTGGCGGCGACAAGGGTATCGTCCGTGTCGGGAAGGGCCGCCGAATGGGCGGGAAGACAAGGGGCAAGCCAGGCGATCGTGGCGAGTGCAAGCAAGGCGCGCATGGCGGTTCTCCACCGTTTCGAAAAGTTCGAGACCCCTGACGCCATTTCACGCCGGAAGCGGGGCGGCGTCAATCGGCAAGGTGAGAAGTGGTTTTTCGTCCGGGCCAATTGCTGATAGGAATGGCGGGCGGCGCGGGACGCCGCCTGATGCATCATTCCGGCGCATCTTTAGCAAAGTCCGCCCATGCTCGCCTGGTTCACCGTGATCCTCGTCTGCCAGCTGATCGGCGAATCCATCGTCACCGCGCTGCATCTGCCGTTTCCCGGGCCGGTCCTCGGCATGGTGGCGCTGTTTGGCGTGCTGGTGGCGAAGCGCGGCGTGCCGGGCGATCTGGCGCGCGTCGGCGACACGCTGCTCGCCAACCTGTCGCTGCTGTTCGTGCCGGCGGGCGTCGGCGTCATGGCGCATTTCGTGCTGTTGAAGAACGACTGGGCACCGCTCGGCGCGGCGATCATTGGCTCGACGGTCATCACCGTCGCGGTGACGGCGCTCGCCATGGCCTGGCTGTCACGGATGACCAGCGGCGGCAAGGGCGATGGCGAAGCCTCCGGCGGCGGGGAGGGGGCCTGATGCCGCAAACCCTGCCAGGCTTGGGCGACCTGCACGACATCTGGGTGTATCTGGCGGCAAGCCCGCTGCTGCATCTCACCCTGACACTCGTCGCCTACCAGGCGGGCACATGGGTCTATCGGCGCACCGGCAACAATCCACTGGCCAATCCGGTGCTGATCGCCGTCGTCGCGCTGGTCGGACTGCTGCTCGCGACGGGCACGGACTACGCGACCTATTTCGCCGGGGCGCAGTTCGTCCACTTCCTGCTCGGGCCGGCAACGGTGGCGCTCGCCATTCCGCTCTATCGCCAGTTCGCGCATGTGCGCCGTTCGGGCGTGGCGATCCTCGCCTCGATTGTCGCCGGCTCGATCACGGCGGCGCTTTCGGCGGCGGGTATCGCCTGGGCACTCGGCGCCAGCGCCAGTTCCGTCATCTCGATCGCGCCGAAATCGGTCACCGCGCCGGTCGCCATGGGCATTTCCCAGCGGCTCGGCGGCCTGCCCTCGCTGACGGCGGCGCTGGTCATCCTGACCGGGATCACCGGCGCGATGCTGGGGCCGCTGGTGCTGAACCTGATCCGGGTGCGCGACTGGCGTGCAAGGGGCCTCGCCATGGGTACGGCGGCGCACGGCATCGGCACGGCGCGCGCGCTGCAGGTCAACGAGGTCGCCGGCGCCTTCGCCGGCCTCGCCATGGGACTCAACGCGCTGGCTACCGCCATCCTGCTGCCGATTGTGTGGAGATTGTTCTTCTGATGCCCGCGCTTCGTCCCGTTCTGCTGCTGCTGGCAGCGATCAGTTTCGGTCTCGGCATCTCGCTGCCGCTGATCCGGCTGGAGAAGCTGTATTTCTTCACCGAGACGCCGTCGCTGATCGGTGTCGTCGCCGGGCTGTGGAACGGCGGCGACATCGCGCTGGCGGGTCTCGTCGCCGCGTTCTCGCTGGTCTTCCCGGTGGTCAAGATGGCGACCGTCTACGAAGCCGCGTTCGGCTCGGGCCGATTCCCCGCCTGGGCGGGGGTGTTGTCGAAATGGTCGATGATGGACGTGCTGCTGGTCGCGATCCTGATCTTCGCGGCCAAGACGAGCGGCCTTGCCAGCGCGGTCAGCCAGCCGGGTATTTGGTTTTATGGCGTCTCGACCGTGCTGACGGCATTCGCGGCAGGCGGCATCAGCCGCGCGAAGGCCTGACAGGCCTGGACGGGACTGGTTTTGCCGATTTGCGGGGAGATGCCGTTCGTCGGGAGAAAGGGATTGGTCAGGCGACGCCGCGATAGTCCTGGATGCGGGTAGTTCTGAGGCCGGCAAGGCCATGGGCGTCGATCGCCGACTGCCACGAGAGAAACTCCTCGACGGTCAGCGTGTAACGCTCGCATGCTTCTTCAAGCGACAGAAGGCCGCCACGCACGGCGGCCACAACTTCTGCCTTGCGGCGGATCACCCAGCGCCGGGTACTCGCGGGCGGCAGATCGGCGATCGTCAACGGGCTTCCATCCGGCCCGATGACGTATTTCACGCGCGGTCTGATCTGATCGGTCATGCCATTCTACTCACTACAAACGACCAATTACGCGCCAAACTAGCCCGATCGCCTTAAATTTTGGCTAAACCGCCAGTTACAATTGGGTAAGAATTGGCGGGTTCCCGCCGGGCACCGGGACGGGTACAAATCGGACGGCGCAGGAATTGCCGCCGGAAGATGGCGGGAAACAACCAACAACAAAGAAGAGCCGTGCATGCGCCGGGCGGAATGCCTGATCGGCGAGGAGCGAACGCGGGCAAGTGTTTTCAGGCATCTACCGGACCATCGCCTATGTGAACGGGCTGTTCTGCCTCTATCTGGCGCTCGCCATGGTCGCGCCGATGACGGTCGACTATATCGACGACAACGAGGACTGGGAGGGTTTCCTCGGCTCGCTGTTCATCGTCGGTGCGGTGTCCGCGGCACTGATCCTCGCCAATCGCGGCCAGTTCGCGCCGTTCTCGCTGCGTCTGGGTATCCTGCTGGTCTCCAGCCTGTGGGTATCGACCTCGCTGGTGGCGGCGCTGCCGTTTCTGCTCGGCACGCGCGAGATTTCGTTCACCGATGCGATGTTCGAGGCGGTTTCGGGCATGACGACGACGGGAGCGACCGTGCTCTCCGGTCTCGACGACATGCCGCGCGGGCTGCTGCTTTGGCGGGCGACGACGCAATGGCTCGGTGGCATCGGCATCGTCGCCATGGGCGTGCTCGTCCTGCCGGCGCTCAGGATCGGCGGGATGCAGTTCTTCCGCATGGAATCGTCGGAGCGTTCCGACAAACCGGTGGCGCGCATCCGTATCTTCGCCGGATGGCTGATCGGCATCTATTCGGCGCTGACACTGGTCTGCATGGTGCTGTACGCGGTCGGCGGCATGAGCTGGTTCGATGCGCTGGCGCATTCGATGACCACCATTTCCACGGCCGGCTTTTCGACACACGACACCTCGTTCGGCCAGTATGGCGACATGGTACTGGCGACGGCCATCATCTTCATGCTGATCGGGGCGATGCCTTTCACTGCCTTCATCCTGGGGCTGATCGCGGGCAGTTATCGCCGCGGCTTCGACAGCCAGATTTCCATCCTGATCGTCATCGTCGCCGTTTTGATGGTGCCGGCCTTCCTCACCGCGCATGGCAGTGGCAGCTTCACGCCGCCCGACGCGCTGCTGCACTCGCTGTTCAACGTGGTGTCGATCGTCACCACGACGGGCTTCACCACGACCGACTACACGAAATGGGGTCATCTGTCGGCCGGTGTTTTCCTGGTCGCCTTGTTCGTTGGCGGCTGTGCCGGCTCGACGGCTGGCGGGTTCAAGACCTACCGGCTGATCATCCTGTTCCAGACGCTCAGGGTTTCGATACGCGAACTGGTCTACCCTTCGGGCGTGTTTCCGGTCTATTACAACGGCAAGCGCATCTCGCCGGAAGCGCTGCAATCGGTAACGACCTTCTTCTTTGCCTATGTGGCGATCCTGTTCGGATTTACGGTGGCGATGTCGGCGACCGGGCTCGACCTCGTCACCGCATTCACCGGTACGCTGGCAACGCTTTCCAATGTCGGGCCAGCGCTTGGTGACGTCATTGGCCCGGCCGGCCATTTCGGGTCGCTGTCCGACACCGCCAAATGGATGCTGATCATGCTGATGTTCCTGGGACGGCTGGAGATCATGACCATACTGGTGTTGCTGAGCCCGCTGTTCTGGCGCGGGGGGTGAGGCGATGGACGAATTGCTGAGCGTCGCCGAGATGGGCGAGGCTGACGCGGCCACGATCAGTGCCGGTACGCCGGGCATCGAACTGATGGAAAATGCCGGCAGGGCGGTGTTCGAGGCGGTACGGGATCTGGTGCCGCCGGGAAAATCGATCCTCGTGGTTTGCGGCACGGGCAACAATGGCGGCGACGGCTTCGTCGCGGCGCGATTGGCGCGTGAGAACGGCTTCAACGTCACGGTGGCAGTGTGCGGCGACGCGGCGCGGCTGAAGGGTGACGCGCTCATCGCCTTCGAGCGCTGGATAGAGGCGGGCGGCGGCGTCCGTGCGCCAGATGATGTCACGCCGGAACGCTTCGGACTGATCGTCGATGCGTTGTTCGGTGCCGGCCTCGACCGGCCGATCACGGGCGCATTCGCCGATCTTGTTGCGCGGATCAATTCAAGCGGCGTGCCGGTGGTCGCAGCCGACCTGCCGAGCGGCATCCATGGCGACACCGGCGCGGTGATGGGTGCGGCGGTGCAGGCGGTCAGGACCGTGACCTTTTTCCGCAAGAAGCCGGGCCATCTGCTGTTGCCGGGACGGACGCATTGCGGCGAGGTAATGGTCGCAGATATCGGCATTGGCGAAGGCGTACTGGAAACGATCCGGCCTCAGACCCAAGAGAACACGCCCGATCTGTGGCTCAATGGATGGCGCAGGCCGTCGCCGGATGGCCATAAATACGATCGCGGCCATGCACTGGTCGTCTCGGGCCCGGCGACACGCACAGGCGCGGCACGGCTGGCGGCGCGCGCGGCTCTTCGGATTGGCGCGGGGCTGGTCACCGTCGCAAGCCCGGCCGACGCACTGGCCGAGAACGCCGCGCATCTGACCGCGATCATGCTGCGCGAAATGGCGGGCGCCCGAGGCCTCTCCCATCTGCTGGAGGACAAGCGGCTCAATGCGGTGGTGATTGGGCCCGGACTGGGCGTTCACGAGGGCACAAGAGCACGGGTCGCGGTGGCGCTGAAGGCCGGTCGCGCCTGCGTGCTCGATGCCGATGCGCTGACCAGCTTCGCCGGCGAAGCGAAGAAACTGTTTGGTCTGATCGCGGCCTCGACCGCGCCGACGGTGATGACGCCGCATGCCGGCGAATTCGCCCGGCTGTTCGGCGAAATGAAGGGCGGCAAGCTTGAAGCGGCGCGCGCGGCGGCTCAGACGAGCGGCGCGGCGGTCGTCTATAAGGGCGCAGACACGGTGATCGCCGCTCCGGATGGCCGGTCTGCGATCAATGCGAATGCTCCGGCATGGCTGGCGACGGCCGGCGCGGGCGACGTGCTGGCCGGCATGATCGGCGGATTGCTGGCCCAGAACATGTCGGGATACGAAGCGGCGTGCGCGGCGGTATGGCTGCATGGCGCGGCGGCGACGCGCTTTGGTCCTGGGCTGATCGCCGAGGATATCGAACAGGTCCTGCCGCAAGTGCTTGCAGCGCTCTAATCGCCGAAACCGTCTTTCCCGGGATTTCTCACACATTGTTGCAGGGGCGGGGGCATCGTTACCCCGCCAACATATTCGCGCCCCATTCCGCTTTACGTTGCGCCGCACAAAACGACCGGCGGCCATATGCCGGCATGGTTCCAATAACAAGAAACGGAAATCTATATGCGTTTAGTGAAAATCCTGGCGGCCACACTTTTTTCGGCCACCGTCATCTCCGCCGCGGCTTCGGGTGCGGCGGAAGCGAAAACCGCAAAGCAGTGCGGCAACGCGTCCTGGTACGCGTTGCACTCGAAAACCGCGTCGGGCGAGACGATGAACCCCAGCGCCATGACGGCGGCGCATCGCAGCCTGCCGTTCGGCACGAAACTGCGGGTAACGAACAAGCGCAGCGGCCGCTCGACGATCGTGCGCGTCAACGATCGCGGACCTTTCATCAAGGGTCGCATTCTCGACCTGTCGAAGGCTGCAGCAAACCAGCTTGGTTTCGTGCGTTCAGGGCATACTGAAATCTGCCTTGAGGTCATGCCTTGATTTCCAAATTAATCAATGACTTGCTGCGCAGCAAACCGAAAAAATGCTGCACAAATGCTGCGCAGCAATTTTGCAGCATTTGTGCAGCAAAACCGACTCATGCCGCGCAGCAAATTTCATGGCGTTTGCAGGTGATTCCTGGAATCCCCCCAACTCTCCGCGTCACCCCGGTTTGCATGGCAACCGGGGTGACGGCGCGTGTGGGGTTGAACCGTAAACCAATCAAGCCATTCCGATCGAGGGACGGGCTGTTCGAAATCGGACTTCATTATCCAGCCACGCTTGGCATTGGCGGCGCTTTCGCACTATATGAAGCGCAATTCCCGGCTGCGCGGCCTTTAACCGTGCATGAACAGGATTAGAACGATGACGAATTCCCTCGATCTGCCGGGCCGTCCGGAAGATATCCGCGTGGTCGTGGCCATGTCGGGCGGGGTCGATTCCTCCGTCGTGGCCGGGCTGTTGAAGCGCGAGGGCTATGACGTCGTTGGCATGACGTTGCAGCTCTACGACCATGGCGAGGCGGCGCACCGCAAGGGTGCGTGCTGCGCCGGCCAGGACATTCACGATGCGCGCCGCGTCGCCGAGAAACTCGGCATCGCCCATTACGTCCTCGACTATGAGGAGCGCTTCCGCGAGGCGGTGATCGACCCCTTCGCGGCGAGCTATGCTCATGGCGAGACGCCGGTGCCCTGCATCGCCTGCAACCAGACCGTCAAGTTCGCCGACCTGCTCGAGACGGCTAAGTCGCTTGGCGCGGCGGCATTGGCGACCGGCCATTATGTGCGCTCGGAGCTGGTCGATGCGAGGACGGGAAGGCGTGTGCTCTATCGCCCGGTCGACGCAACACGCGACCAGAGCTACTTCCTGTTCGCCACGACGCAGGAGCAGCTCGATTTCCTGCGCTTCCCGCTCGGCGGCATGGAGAAGTCGAAGACGCGCGAACTCGCCCGCGAACTGAATCTCGCGGTGGCGGAAAAGTCCGACAGCCAGGACATCTGCTTCGTGCCGCAGGGCAAATATTCCGACGTGATCGCCAATCTGCGCCCGGATGCGGCCGAACCCGGCGAGATCATCCATATCGACGGGCGCGTGCTGGGCCATCACGAGGGCATTATCCATTACACGATCGGCCAGCGCCGCGGCATCGGCATCGCCACGGGCGAGCCGATCTATGTCGTCCATCTCGACTATCAGCGCAGGCGCGTGATCGTCGGCCCGCGCGAGGCGCTGGCCACAAGGCGCATGCATCTGCGCGAGGTCAACTGGCTGGGCGATGCTCCCCTGTCGGAGATCGGACCGGAAGGGCTCGCCATCCATGCGCGGGTGCGTTCGGCCCGTCCACCAGCCGCAGCAACGCTTTATGCCGACGAAACCGGCGTCTACGTCGATCTGGCGACAAGCGAGACTGGCGTCGCACCGGGTCAGGCCTGCGTGTTTTATGCCGACGACAGCCAGCAGGCGCGCGTGCTGGGCGGCGGTTTCATTGCGCGTTCGGAGCGCGAAGAAGGTGCCGAACTGGCGCTCGCCAGGCTGACGCAAATGGCAGAGCCGGTGCTTTCTTCCGCCGGCTAGCAATCGAAGGCGTTGGTTCGGACGAAACCGGTTTCGGCCGTCCTGTACGCCCAATTGGCTGGTGTTTCCTGTTGTTGCCGGCAAAGGAATCCAGGGCGGGGCCGGCGCGCTTGACAGTGGCGCACGGCGTTCCTTATATGCGGCGCGCGCAAGGCGGCATTTGCCGGCGCCAATGGCGTTTCCAGGTCAATTGCGCAATCCGGTCAGCCGGAATGTGGCGGAGTAGCTCAGCCGGTTAGAGCAGCGGAATCATAATCCGCGTGTCGGGGGTTCGAGTCCCTCCTCCGCTACCATTCAACGATGCATTGAAATCATTGATTAATTTTGATTCCCTGAAGCGGGATGTCGCAGCAAAAAGGCTTGTTTTTGTGTTGCAACACATTGCGACACGCAGCAATAAAATCAACAGCTTAGCGATGTGTGGCAATAGGCTGCGCAACATAATTGCAGCATGAGGCCCCAGTACTGTGGGATGCCGGGGTATGGCCTTGATGTGTCAGTTAGCGGTCAAGGAGCGCCGCCATGTATCGCGCGAGGATTGAGAAACCGGCCGTACCTGAGGCGGAGCAGTTGGATTTGCTGTGGGGTGGGGCTGCCACTGCACCGGGCTCAATACCTCATCAGGACGGGCCAATTCCCGCTTCAAAAAACAGGTGCAGACGGCGGTGGCCGAAACAGCGGCGTGGAAATCGATCGCCCGGGCGGGCGTTACCGGAAGCCCGCCGTTCGCGTCATGGGGCTGCAGCCGTACAAAAAAACTGCGTTGCCTGAACTAAATCCCGGTTGATGATGTTCCCGGACGATTCCGGCCGGCAGGGGTTTTTCATTCAAAACTGACATCCGCCGCAGAATCTGCTCAAGTCGGCACATGCTCGCAATCATCAGGAAATGCCTTGCGGAATTGCCGTTCACCTATCTGCGGACGCTGTCTGCGGCGCTGGCCTTCTATGCAATGCTTTCATTGGCGCCATTGATCACGATAGCGATCCTGATTGCCGGCCTATTCCTGTCGGAAGCCACGATCAGCCGTGAACTCGTCACCGGAACCGAGCGATTTGTCAGCCCGACAGCGGCGGCCCTGGTGAGGGACATCATCGAGAACAGCAGATCGCCAGCAACCGGAGGTGTCTTTGCACTGATCGGGTTCGGCTCACTGCTATACGCCGCCTCCCGGATATTCCTTCAATTGCGCAATTCGCTGGATTTCATCTGGGGATTGGAGAATGTTTCCGTACACGCCAAGCGGAAATACCGGAAATCCGTTGTGACCTATCTCATCTCGTTCGGCGCGGCGCTTCTTGCCGGCCTCTCGCTGGTCGGAGCAATGACACTCAATGCGCTCGGCGCAACCTTGCCGTTTCACGTGGTCTGGGAACTGCTTTCACAGTTCCAAGTGCTGGCTTGGCTGCTTGGTCTGCTGGCCGCGCCCTTATTGTACTTCTGTGTCTTTGCGACGATGTTCAAATTCCTGCCGAGCGCCAATGTGAAATGGTCGAATGTCTGGCTGGGCGCCGCCCTGACCGCGGGCCTATTCTGGATCGGCAATTATCTGATCTGGCTGTTTCTAGCACACAATGTGGCAGCTTCGTTTTATGGTGCAGCCGGTTCCATCATCATCTTTCTGCTATGGACCTACGCTTCGGCGTGGATTTTTCTGTTCGGCGCGAAATTCACACAGGTGCATGCCAAATTGCACGGTATGGCGGCAAGTGATTGAACGGGCTATGCATGGTTTTGGCTTGCCGCTTTCAGGAAACTGCCGCGCACCAGGCATCCATTTCGTCCCCGGCAGACAAGCCACATGCATTTGAGGCCGCGACGTAGATAGAGGTGGATAAATGATCCTTGCGCTGTCGGCAGTCGCCCATGTCGCGATACAGGCGGGACTTATCATCCGGGTCCTGCTGCGTGCAAATCGCGACGCCGCTTCACGCATCGCCTGGATTGTGGTGATCCTTTCGGTGCCGCTGGTCGGCATCGCCGTCTACATGCTCTTCGGCGAGACCAATGTCGGCAGCCGGCATGTCGAACGCATGCGGGAAGTCCTGCGCGACCTGCGCCGCGACGGAAGCGTTCACAAGGACGGGTCGGCAGATTCTCCGGCTGTGATCCCCGACCGCTGGCTGCCGCTGTTTCATGCAGGCAGATCGGTGAACCGCTTCGACCCCGTCGGAGGCAATCGCGCCGAACTGATGGCGGATTCCGTCAGCAGCGTGGAGCACATGGTCGCCGATATCGATCAGGCCCGCGACCACGTGCACCTGCTGTTCTACATCTGGCTGCCCGACAACAACGGTCGCAAGATGGCGGAAGCGCTGAAGCGTGCGGCAGCGAGGGGTGTCACCTGCCGCGCGATGGTCGATGATCTGGGGTCTCGCGAGTTGTTGCGTTCGCCGCTATGGCAGGAAATGGCTACGGCCGGGGTGAAGCTTGGCCGGGCGCTGCCGATAGGAAATCCGTTCCTGCGCATATTGTTCGGGCGCATCGATTTGCGCAATCACCGCAAGATACTCAACATCGACAACCGCATCACCTATTGCGGCAGCCAGAATTGTGCCGATCCCGAATTCCTCCCGAAGGCAAAATATGCGCCCTGGGTCGATGTCGTTCTGCGCGTCGAGGGGCCGGTCGTGCGCCAGAATCAGATCATTTTCGCCGCGGACTGGATGGCCTTCGTCGACGAGGATATCAAGCACATCCTGGAGATGCCGACCGAAGCCCATGAGGGTGGATTTCCGGCGCAGATCGTCGCCACGGGACCGACCGGCCGCTTTTCGGCGATGCCACAAATGTTCGAAAGCCTGATATTCGCCGCGCGTGACTCGATCGTCATTACCACTCCCTATTACGCACCAAGCCCGGGCCTTCAGGACGCGCTGTGCGCGGCGGCCAATCGCGGGCTGGACGTCACGATGATCATGCCGCGCAGGAACGACGATCTTGCGGTGGCGGGCGCCAGCCGGAGCTATTATCCGCAATTGCTGCAATCCGGCGTGAATATCCACGAATACGAAAAGGGATTGCTGCACGCCAAGACGATCACCATTGACGGTGAAATTACCTTTGTCGGATCGGCGAACATGGACCGGCGCAGTTTCGACCTGAACTACGAAAACAACATGCTGATCTGGGATCAAGGCGTAACCGCTGCCTTGCGCGTGCGGCAGAACCAGTTTCTCGCTGATTCGCGGCCCGTGACAAGGCAGGAAGTCGAGGGATGGCCATGGTACAGGCGGCTGGTCAACAACACGCTTGCCATCGTCAGCCCGCTGCTGTGACCCGGAACGATCGGTCTTACATGCTGACAAATACCTTCAAACCAGTCGGACACGGATTGTGGCAAAACGCATAGGGTTGGCACTTGGCGCAGGCGGGGCGCGCGGGATCGCGCACGTGCATGTCCTTGCCGCGCTCGACGATCTGGGCCTGAAGCCCCACATCATCGCCGGTTCGTCGATCGGCGCGGTTATAGGTGCGGGTTATGCCGCCGGCATGAGCGGCGAGGAGATCGCCGACTATTTCGTCAAGACCTTTTCTAACCGGTCGCGGGTGTTCAGCAAACTGTGGCAGCTTCGCATGGCGACGTTCCGCGACCTGTTCGGTGGCGAACGGGCGAATGTCCGTGGCCTCCACACGGAAAGCCTGCTGAAAGCCTTCCTTCCGGAAGGCGTGCCATCCGATTTCTCCGGCCTGAACCTGCCGCTGAAGGTGACCGCCACGGAATTCTACGGCAACCGTATGCGGGTTATCGAGGACGGCTCGCTTCTGCATGCACTGGCGGCTTCCGTCGCCATTCCCGTCATATTCAAGCCTGTCATCATCGACGGCAAGGTCCTGATCGACGGCGGAATCAACAATCCGGTGCCGTTCGACCTGGTGTCCGGTAACCAGATGATCACCATCGCGGTCGACGTTCTGGGACTACCCCGCGGAGTCGAAGGCAGACTGCCCACGCGCCTGGATGCCGGATTTGGCGCCAGCCAGCTGATGATGCATTCGATCACCCAGCACAAGCTTCGCGAGCACCCGCCGTCGCTTTACGTTCAGCCCCGGATCTCGGGCTTTCGGGTTCTCGATTTCCTGAAGGCCCGCGAGATTCTGAAGGTGTCCGCCGCCATTCGCAAAAGCGTGCGGCACGATCTCGAGCAGTTGATCGAGAGAGGTGAAATCGGCGTTTGAGGCAATTCAAATGAACGGGCGTCATTGCATTCGGAAGACGGTTTCTCCTAGACAGAGACGGTACTTGTGCATCTCCAACCCATGAGACTGAGCAAGCCGAATCCAGCCGCCAGAAGCGGAAGTGCAGCCGGGAGCGGGACGGTGTTCAGCCTGTTGTCACTGATGAAGTCGCCGTTCACGGTGATATCCGTAAAACTGGAGCCGCCCGGATTCGTGAAGATGTCTCCCAGCGTCGTGAGTTTCAGCGTATCCCCAAAACTGATCGAAGGATCGTCCGTCGCATAGGGCTGGATTGTCGACAGGGCAATATACAGTGTGGTCAGCTGGTTGAGCTCAACTTCGAAGGGAAGGGTTGAGATGGACTGCTCGGTGCCGTCATCGACGAAAGATGCCAGCATGCCTGTTCGAATCGGGTTTGGATCGCTCGGGGTCGGGATACCGATTTCCGAGAATTGCCCCGATGAATGCTGCCCAACCCCCATCGTTTTCCCGGCCTCGACAATTACGGTCGAGTATAGATAAGCGGTTGGGTCGACCATGCCGCTCAGCAACAGGTTCATGGCCACGGAAACCGTGCCGCTTGCCGCCGATTCAAACAGAACATCGAACTGGACTCTCGCTGTTATCTCCTGGCGCTGCACCGCATAGCCGCCATTGTTGTGTGTCTGGCTGCTGATGCCAATGGAACCCGGGCCGACATGAGCGCTGACGTCACTGCTGTTCGCGCCGGTAAAATAGGTAACTCCGCTAAAACTGTAGTCGATCGGAGTGTTCTGCGGTCCAACACTTTCAATTGGTCCTGTGGATCCGTACCCATCAGCATTGTGAGTGAACGAATATGTTGTTGTTGCATCGCCGGTGGCAGGCGAGAGTAAAACCACAAGGCTGGCAAGCGCCGCACATAGATGGAGATGAGTTTTCATTTCTCTGTTCTCCCCTCAATACGATCGTAGCGGTATTGTCGTATGGCCGTTGCACATTCCTGCTGGGCTTGTTCTGTGTGACGCAACACCCCAGCCGCCGGCTTTCAACGAGCCGCGTTCAACAGACAGTTTCGGCAATTATTCTAATAGGTATTGGTTTGGATAAAAATTGGTTGGAATACCCAGAATACTTCCGGTTTCGGCAGGAATTGTTGCCGAATGAAGAGAATACCGGTTGTAGCTGCTGCCCGGACAGTTACCGAAAACGACATGACATGTATCACCGGCAAGCCAGGCACCATCATGTGCTCTCATTCGGTTGAAGCGTTGCCACAGCCAGTCAAACTGCTATTTTCGCAGGCGTTGCAGTTCAACCTGTCAAGGTGCCGCCTCAACTTGCCAGTCCCAATTAGGCAGGCTAGGCTTTTCGCATGGCCATCACGGTGCGTATCGCGCATGCGGGATGACCGTCATGCATATCGTTCGATTGGATAAGTCGAGCGTTACAAGGCCGGCTTGAGACGATACGAGACGTGGTTCGGCGGAACGGGATTCGTCGTCTTGCGGCCCAGGTGACAAGGATGAGGCGTCAGGGCCGATGAATACGAGGCTTCCCGATTTCACGCCGATCGTCGATCTGACCGAAACGCATGACACGGGACCGATCCGTCACCAGAAACCCCTGTATGTCACGCTGACGCCGCCCTGCAGCAATGGCTGTCCTGCCGGCGAGGATATCCGCGGGTGGCTGGGAGAAGCGCAGGCCGGGCGCTATCGCGAAGCATGGGAGGTGCTGACGGCGGAAAACCCGATGCCGGCGGTGCATGGCCGGGTCTGCTACCACCCCTGCGAAACGGGCTGCAATCGCGGCGAGGTCGACGCGCCTGTCTCCATTCATGCGGTCGAACGCTTCCTCGGCGACATGGCCACAGTCGAGGGATGGGCGTTCGAAGCCGTTCGTCCGCCAACCGGCAGAAAGGTGCTGGTCGTCGGCGCCGGGCCGGCGGGTCTGTCGGCGGCCTATCATCTGGCCCGGCTCGGCCATACCGTCGAAATCCGTGAGGCCGGTCCCGTTGCCGGCGGCATGATGCATTTCGGCATCCCTGCCTATCGGATGCCGCGCGCCGAACTGGCGCAGGAAGTTGCCCGCATCGAAGCGCTTGGCGTGAAGATCGTCACCAACCACAAGGTGAGCGATCTTGAGACCGAGAAACGCGAGGGCGGGTTCGACGCCGTGTTCCTGGCGATCGGTGCGGGGCTCGGCAAAAGGGTCGACATACCGGCCCGTGACGCCGCGCGCGTGCTCGATGCGGTCAATGTGCTGCACGAGACGAGCGAAGGGCAGCCGCCGCTGCTCGGGCGCCGGGTCGTGGTCTATGGCGGTGGCAATACGGCGATGGATGCCGCGCGCACCGCAAGGCGGCTGGGGGCAGCCGAAACGTTGATCGTCTATCGGCGCGACCGCGCGCACATGCCGGCGCATGCCTTTGAGGCCGACGAGGCGCTGGAGGAAGGTGTCAAGATCAGATGGCTGACCACGATCAAGGAAATTTCCGGTTCCGAACTGACCGTTGAGCGCATGGAACTCGACGAAGACGGCAGGCCGCGGCCTACCGGCGAATTCGACACGCTGAGCGCCGACGCGGTTGTGCTGGCGCTCGGCCAGCAGAGCGACAGCAGCTTCCTCGCCAAGGTACCCGGCATTGCATTGACGCCCGACGGCGCCGTCGAGATCGGGCCGGATTTGATGACCGGCGCGCAGGGCATCTTCGCTGGCGGCGACATGGTGCCGAGCCAGCAATCGGTGACGATCTCGGTCGGCCATGGCAAGCGTGCCGCGCGCCACATCGATGCATGGCTGAACGGTGCAAGATACACCGAGCCGGAAGCTGCGGGCATCGTCACCTTCGACAAGCTGCACCTGCCGGTCTATTCGGACGCCGATCCGCGCGAACAGGACAAACTGGCGGTGGAGCGAAGGCTTGGCGGCTTCAGCGAGATCGTCGCCGGTCTGGATGAAAGCCAGGCGCGCTTCGAGGCGCAGCGCTGCTATTCGTGCGGCGATTGCTATGAATGCGACAATTGCTATGCGGCCTGCCCGGAGGATGCGATCATCAAGCTCGGTGTCGGCCGGCGCTACGAATACGATTATGACAAGTGTACCGGATGCGCGATCTGTTTCGAACAGTGCCCTTGCCATGCCATCGAGATGATCCCGGAGGTTGCCGCCAATGGCTGAAGTGCAGGCTGTTCAGGCGACCATGGACGGGAATTCGGCGGTGGCGCATGTCGCCTACCGGGTGAACGAGGTTTGCGCGATCTATCCCATCACGCCTTCCTCGCCGATGGCGGAACTGGCCGACGAGTGGACGGCGAACGGCATCACCAATATCTGGGGCAACATCCCGGTCATCCAGGAAATGCAGAGCGAGGGCGGGGCGGCCGGCGCGGTGCACGGCTCGCTGCAGGCGGGCGCGCTGACGACCACGTTCACCGCCTCGCAGGGCCTGCTGCTGATGCTGCCCAACATGTTCAAGATCGCCGGCGAACTGACGCCTGCCGTCTTCCATGTCGCAGCGCGCTCGATCGCAACGCAGGCGTTGTCGATCTTCGGCGACCATTCCGATGTGATGGCCATACGGCCCACGGGTTTTGCCATGCTGGCGTCGAATTCGGTGCAGGAGGCGCATGATTGCGCGCTGATCGCACAGGCGGCGACACTGAAATCACGCATACCCTTCGTACATTTCTTTGACGGTTTCAGAACATCGCACGAGGTCAACACGCTGACCATGGTGCCGGACAGCACGATCCGCGCCATGATCGACGACGACATGGTGAGGGCGCACCGGGCGAGGGCGCTCAATCCCGAGCACCCCTTCGTGCGCGGCACGGCGCAGAATCCGGACGTCTATTTTCAGGGCCGCGAGACGGTCAACCGGTTCTATGTCGAGACACCCGGCATTGTCGCCGACGCGATGGAGCAATTCGGCGAACTTACCGGCCGGCGCTACAGGCTGTTCGACTATTTCGGCGCGAGCGATGCCGAACGCGTCATCGTCGTCATGGGATCGGGCGCAGAAGTGGTGCGCGAGGCGGTGGCCGATCTCAATGCGCGCGGCGAAAAGGTCGGTGTCGTCATCGTCAGGCTGTTCCGGCCGTTCTCGGCCGGGCATCTGCTCGCGGCACTGCCGGACGCGTGCCGGGCGGTTGCCGTGCTCGACCGCACCAAGGAACCGGGCGCGACCGGCGAGCCGCTCTACCTCGATGTGGTTTCGACTCTCGCTACTGCCAGTGCGCGCGGCGAACGCACCATGCCGAAGGTCGTCGGCGGACGCTACGGCCTGTCGTCGAAGGATTTCGACCCGGCACAGGCGAAAGCCGTGTTCGACGAATTGAAGAAGGCGGAGCCGAAGAACGGCTTCACCGTCGGCATCAATGACGACGTGACGCATACCAGCATCGCCGTGGACACAAGCTATGCGACCGAGCCGGACGAAGTGGTGCGCGCTGTGTTCTATGGCCTAGGGGCGGACGGCACGGTCGGCGCCAACAAGAACTCGGTGAAGATCATCGCCGAAGATGCCGGGCGCTATGCGCAGGGCTATTTCGTCTACGATTCCCACAAATCGGGGGCGCAGACGGTCTCGCATCTCAGATTCGGTCCGAATCCGATCCGCTCGCCCTATCTGATCCGTTCAGCGAATTTCGTCGCCTGCCACCAGTTCCATTTCCTCGAAAAGATCGATGTGCTGCGGCTGGCGGCGCCCGGCGCGACCTTCCTGCTCAACAGCCCCTACGGGCCGGACGAGGTCTGGAACCACCTGCCGCACAGCGTACAGCAACAGATCATCGAAAAGGGACTGATATTCCATGTCATCGACGCGACGAATGCGGCGCGCGAGGTGGGGCTGAAGAACCGCACCAACACGATCCTGCAGACCTGCTTTTTCGCGCTGTCCGGCGTGCTGTCGCGCACCGAAGCCATCGACGCCATCAAGCAGGCGATCGCCAAGAGCTATGGCCGAAAGGGCAAGAAGGTCGTGGAGCAGAACTGGGCTGCCGTGGACGGCGCCCTGGCGCGGCTCGGCGAGGTGAAGGTTCCCGCCAGTGCGACAAGCGATTTCGAGCGGCCGCCGATCGTGCCCGCCAGAGCTCCCGATTTCGTGCGCCGGGTAACGGCGCGAATGATGGAGGGACTGGGCGATGAGATCGCGGTCAGCGCCATGCCGGTCGACGGCACCTTTCCCTCCGGCACAGCGGCCTGGGAGAAGCGCAATGTCGCCGAGGACGTGCCAGTGTGGCGCCAGGAATTGTGTATCCAGTGCGGGCAATGCGGTTTCGTGTGCCCACACAGCGTTATCCGGGCAAAATATTACGACGAAGCGCAACTGGAAGGCGCGCCGCAAGGATTCAAATCAGCCCCGGTCAATGCGCGCGGCTATCCCGAGGCGCGGTTCTCGCTGCAATTCTATGTCGAGGATTGCACCGGCTGCGGCCTTTGCGTCGAAGCCTGTCCGGCGCAAAGCCTGGTCGAGCCGGGGATCAGGGCGATCAATCTGGAGAGCAAGGCACCGCTGGTCGAAAGGGAACGCGAGAACATCGCCTTCTTCGAAGGCCTGCCGGTCAACGACCGCGCCCGCGTCGATTTCGCCAAGGTGCGTGGTGTGCAGTTCCTCGAACCGCTGTTCGAGTTCTCCGGCGCCTGCGCCGGCTGCGGCGAGACGCCTTACGTCAAGCTCCTGTCGCAACTGTTCGGCGACCGGTTGATGGTCGCTAACGCCACGGGCTGTTCGTCGATCTATGGCGGCAATCTGCCGGTGACGCCCTGGTCGAAGAACCATGAGGGGCGGGGGCCGGCATGGTCGAACTCGCTTTTCGAGGACAATGCGGAATTCGGACTGGGTTTCCGGCTTGCCGCCGACAAGCATCTGGGTCTGGCCCACGATCTCCTGCGGGAACTAGCGGGTGAGGTCGGCGAGGATCTGGTCAGCGCCATTGTGGAAGCGCCACAAATCAGTGAATCGGAAATCCGGGCGCAGCGCGAGCGCGTGGCGGAACTGAAGACCAGACTGCTGGCGCTCAAGGGCAACGCGAAGGCGGAACATCTGCTTTCGGTCGTCGATCATCTGGTTCGCCGCTCGGTGTGGATCATCGGCGGCGACGGCTGGGCCTACGATATCGGCTACGGCGGTCTCGACCATGTGCTCGCCAGCGGGCGCAACGTCAACATCCTGGTGATGGACACGGAGGTCTATTCCAACACTGGCGGTCAGGCGTCGAAGGCGACGCCTCTGGGGGCCATCGCGAAATTCGCCGCCGCGGGAAAGCGCACGGCGCGCAAGGACTTGGCCTTGCAGGCGATCGCCTATGGTAATGTCTACGTCGCGCAGGTGGCGATGGGCGCCAATCCGCAACAGACCCTGCAAGCCTTCCGCGAGGCAGAAGCTTGGGAGGGGACCTCGCTGATCCTCGCCTACAGCCATTGCATCGCGCATGGCTACGATCTCAGAAAGGGGCTTTCCCAGCAGGACAAGGCGGTGGCGAGCGGCTACTGGCCGCTGCTGCGCTATGACCCGGCGCTCAAGCAGATCGGCGAAGCGCCCTTCCGCCTCGATTCGCCACGTCCGACCCTGCCCTTCAAGGATTACGCCTATAACGAATTGCGCTACAGCGCGCTTGCCGTGAGCCGGCCTGAGGAGGCGGCAGCGCTGCTTGCCGAGGCGCAGCAGGCGATCCGCGACAAGTATCAGTCCTATGAGGGATTCGCGCAGATGGAAGCGGGCCCGAATCCATCGGAAATCATGGGCGCGGCGCGCAGGTCGTGAGGAGGCGGACATGGATCTGACCACCAGCTATCTTGGCCTTGAACTGAAAAGCCCGGTCGTTGCCAGTGCGAGCCCGCTCAACCGGCATCTCGACAACCTCAAGCGCCTGGCCGATTGCGGTGCGGGCGCCGTCGTGCTGCCGTCGGTGTTCGAGGAGCAGATCGAGCGCGAACAGGAAATCCTCGATGCGCTGATCGACCATGGTGCGGAAAGCTTCGGCGAGGCGCTGAGCTATTTTCCGCCGCAAACCGCCTATGCCTTCGACACCTCCCATCACCTGTCCCTGATCGAGCAGGCGGCGCAGGCCCTCGACATCCCGGTGATCGCCAGTCTCAACGGCGTCAGCGACAGTGGCTGGCTGGACTATGCCCGCGACATCGAAAAGGCGGGTGCAGCGGCGATCGAACTCAACATCTTTCTGGTGCCCTCCGATCTGACGATGAGCGGGCGCGATGTCGAGGCGCGCTATATCGAGGTCGTCGAGTCGGTCGCCTCGGCGGTGAAGCTTCCGATTTCGGTGAAGCTCGGACCGTATTTCTCGGCACCCGGCCACATGGCGGGCGAGCTGGTCAGTGCGGGCGCCAGCGGCCTGGTCCTGTTCAACCGGTTCTACGAACCCGATATCGATCCGGCGACGCTGACGATCCAGCCAAGCCTTGAATTGTCGCATGCCTACGAGATGCGGCTGCCGCTATTGTGGATCGGCGTGCTCGCCGGGCGGACGGAAGCTTCGCTGGCGGCCACGACCGGGGTGAACAGCGCCGAGGATGTAGTCAAATATCTGCTAGCCGGTGCCGACGTGGTGATGACGACGTCGGCATTGCTTCGCAACGGGGTGGATCACATGCGCGATCTGGTGGATGGATTGACCGGTTGGCTCAAATCACGCGGGCTGTCCTCGCCTGGTGAAATTCGCGGCAGGATGAGCCACAGCAACATTGCCGATCCGCTCGCCTACGAGCGGGCGAACTATATCAAGGTGCTGCAGGAATATACCACCTGACAGGCAGGACCATCCCGCCACTCGTCGCGCACGTATTTCAGTGAGCCGCGAGTTCGTTTTGGGCGTCGATGACAATTCTGTATACATAATTTACCCAATTCCTCGTTGTTGACCCAAAAAACTTCAAAAATAGAGAAAAAGAAAGCGCATTCTGCCCTATTGACAAAGAGCGATATGCAGTATGTATACAATCTTGAAATATGGGTGGAGGCTCACCGGCTGACGTCGCTATGGATGGCGACCGGGAGTCCGATGCCGGAGTGCACGGGAAGAGGAAGAACAGATGAGCGGCGTATCGGAATTGAACGTGGCCTCCGGCGAGGGCGGCACGCAGCCGCGCACCGGGCGTGCGCTCATGGCGATCCGCGAACTCATTCTCGAAGGCGGGCTCGCGCCGGGCGATCGCGTTTCCGAACTCTCCATCGCCGAACATACCGGCATTTCACGCACGCCGATCCGTGCCGCGCTGCAGCGTCTTGAAGAAGAGGGCCTGGTCGAGACGATACCCTCGGGCGGATATGCAGTGCGTTCCTTTTCCGAACGCGATGTCTTCGACGCGATCGAAATCCGCGGTACGCTGGAAGGATTGGCGGCGCGCTTTGCCGCCGAACGCGGTGCGTCACCCGCCCGGCTCGAACCGCTTCACGAGTGCCTGACCGAACTCGACGTACTGGTACCAGACCTGCTGGCAACCGAGGAAGGCTTTGCGCGCTATGTCGCGGCGAACAAGCGGCTGCACGCGCTGATCCTGGAACTCGCCGAAAGCCCGTCACTGGAGCGGCAGATGGAACGTGCCGTCGCGTTGCCTTTCGCGTCACCCTCGGCCTTCATCATGGCGC
The DNA here is from genome assembly GCA_022340185.1 of Salaquimonas sp. Taxonomy (GTDB): domain Bacteria; phylum Pseudomonadota; class Alphaproteobacteria; order Rhizobiales; family Rhizobiaceae; genus BOKV01. The sequence continues at coordinate 38,008 of JAJDOK010000020.1, forward strand.
AGGCGAACATACCTGAATCGCGGCAATTGCTGATCGTCGCGCAGGACCAGCACCGATGCGTGGTCGAGGCGATCGCCAATCACGAGGGCGCCAGGGCGCAGGCGATCATGCAGGAACATGCCCGCCTTGCGGCGCGCAATCTGAAACTGGCGCTGAAAAGCGAGGCGGCGCTTGAACGAGTCCCGGGCGGATCGCTGATCCGCACCCGGCGATAGCAATCCGTGCCGGCACAAGGCCGGCACCGATTTTCACGCAATCCAGACATCATTGTTCGAAAGGGAGGTCAGTCAGACCATGAACTACAAAAATCTGGAAGAGAAGCTTCAGGCAGGCGGCAATCTCGTCGACATGCTGCGCAATTCGCAGATCGGCGCCTATGTCTATCCGGTGGTGCCGCCGGAGTTCACCAACTGGCGCGACGAGCAGCGGGCATGGCGCGAAAGCGCGGTGCTGTTCGACCAGTCGCACCATATGGCCGAGATGATGGTGACCGGCCCGGACGCTCTTGCCTTCCTGTCGACGCTGACGATCAACACGTTCAACAATTTCCCCGTCAACCGCGCCAAGCAGATGGTGCCGCTTTCCCATGACGGTTACGTCATCGGTGACGGCATTCTCTTCCACGAAGAGGAAAACGCACTCAACTTCGTCGGCCGCGCGCCGACCGTCGACTGGATCCAGTTCCACGGTGAGACCGGCAACTGGGACATCAGACTAGAACGCGACGACCGTTCGCCGTCGCGGCCGGGCGGCAAGCCGGTGACGCGCCGCCACTACCGCTATCAGGTGCAGGGACCGAATGCCTGGAAGATACTGGAAAAGGTCAATGGCGGGCCGATCCCGGACGTGAAGTTCTTCTTCATGGATTACATCAACATCGCCGGCAGGAAGGTGCGCTGCCTGCGCCACGGCATGGCGGGCGCGCCGGGCCTGGAAATCTGGGGTCCGTATGAGGAAGGCGACGAAATCCGCTCCGCGATCCTCGAGGCCGGCAAGGAACTCGGCCTGGTGCAGGTCGGTTCCCGCGCCTATGCGACCAACACGCTGGAATCGGGCTGGATCCCGTCGCCGCTGCCGGCTGTCTATACCGGCGAGAAGAACAAGGCGTTCCGCGAATGGTCGGGCATCGACAGCTATGCCGCGACCTGCTCGATCGGCGGCAGCTATGTCTCGTCCAACATCGAGGACTATTATTCGACACCCTATGATCTGGGTTACGGCCCGTTCATCAAGCTCGACCACGATTTCGTCGGCCGCGAGGCGCTCGAAAAAATGGCCGACAAGCCGCAGCGCAAGAAGGTGACGCTTGCCTGGAACAGCGACGATGTCGCGAAGATATTCGCTTCGCAGTTCCAGTCGGACCAGCCGCCCTACAAATATGTCGACCTGCCGCTGTCGAACTATGCCTCGGCCTCGTTCGACAAGGTGGTCAGCAGCGACGGCGTGGTCGGGCTGTCGATGTTCACAGGCTTTTCCTACAACGAGAAGCAGATGCTGTCGCTCGCCGTGGTCGACTCGGACACCGAGATCGGCGAGGAACTCATCCTGTTCTGGGGTGAGGAGAACGGCGGGACGCAAAAGACCACGGTCGAACGTCCGCACCGCCAGGCGGAAGTGCGCGTGAAGGTCTCGCCAGTGCCCTATGCGCGCGAAGCCCGCGAGGGTTACGCCGATAGCTGGCGCACCGTGCAGAAGGTGTAAGGAAAACCGCCCTCGTCCTTCGAGGCTCACTTCGCTCGCACCTCAGGATGAGGGTGAAAGCTGGTGAACACCGCGTTCGATAAGGACAAGCAGGGCGAGCTGGTTGCTCGCCCTGCCTTGCAAGCTCGATGGTTGATTCAGGCGTCCCACACAACCGGCACCGACAGGGGGCCGCGGAAAGCCCAGCCGGTGAACTTCACTTCGCCGTCAGGGTTCAGGCGAAGGTTCGTCAACCGGCCGAACAGTTTCGGCAGCGCGACTTCGGCGATGAGCGCGCGCGAGGCCCATGCGCCGGCGCAGAAATGCGGTCCCGCGCCGAAGGCGATGGCCTGCGAAGTGTCGCGGGTGATGCGGAAGGTATCGGGATCATCGAAGACGGTCTCGTCGCGATTGGCCGAGCCGAACATCAGGAACAGCCGGTCTTCGGCGTTGAGGGTCACGCCATCCATTTCGTGATCGACAGCGATGCGGCGTGGCGACATGCCGATGGGCGAAATCCAGCGGGCATATTCCTCGAAGGCCTGCATCCAGACGGCTTCGCCCTTGCCGATCAGCGCCAGTTCGTCCGGGTGGGTGAGCAAGGCCCAGGCAGTACCGGCGATGGCGTCGCGCGGCTCGTTCTGGCCGCCGGAGATCGCCAGCTTGATGTTGGCGCGGATCTGGCTTTCCGAAAGCCCGGCCTGCAATTGCACCGACAGTAGCGAATGGTCCGGTTCTGCCTGCGCCTCATCCCAGCGCCCGTCGATATGGCGGTCGATGGAAGCGGTGCAGTCGTGGCAATTGGTCTCGATCTGGGGATTACCGATGTAGTTGGCGCAGCCATCGATCATGCCCTGGCTGACGCGGTTCATCTCGGCAAAATGCATGTTGGTGAGGCCGGTGATCGATTTCAGCGCCTCCGCCGATAGCGGCATGGCGTAATCGCGGACAAGGTCGGCCTCGCCCTTCGGTTCGATTTCGTCGAGGATGCGTTCGGCGTTTTCCTCGAAGCTGGCGCGCCAGACCTCCTTCACCGTCTTCGGCGAGACGGCCGGGAAGATCGCTTTCCTCTCCGACATGTGCGCCTCTGCGTCCTTGCGCATCATGTTCTCGCCCATCAGCATGGTCATCAGGCCCTGGGGTTGCCAGGAAGAGAAGATGTCGATCTTCTTTTCGTTGGTGAAGACGTCGTTTCGTCGTGTCATCAGCGTGGCGCCGAGTTGCGGCACCTGCACGAGCGGTCCGGTGGCGCGCATGGCCTTCAGATCGGGATAGGGATCGGCAGTGAATTTCGCCGGGTCGATTTCGTAAATCGGTGCAGTCGACATAGCCTCTCCCAGAGCTTGACCTGGACGCGATCAGGTTCGGCTTTGAGCGGGCAGCAAGTCAAGTTGCGTTTTGACCACCTTTCGACAAGCTCACGCCCGGGCATAAAGCGGGATGATTGCGCTCGACGTCGCCGCGTTTTGCGGTGAGACGAGGAAGGCGATCAGATCGGCGGCCGATTCCAGGCTCACCCATTTGGAAAAGTCGGCCTTTGGCATGCCGTCCCGGTTGGCCGGCGTGTCGAGGATGGAGGGGGCAATGGCGTTGACCAGAATGTTGGCGCCCTTCAATTCCTCTCCGAGTGCGGCCGTTGTCGCTGCGACGGCTGCCTTGGAGGCGGCATAGGCGGCCATGCCGGAGCCGGTGCGCTGTTCGATCGCCGGGCGGGCGGCGACGTTGACGATGCGGCCGCCTTTTCCCGTTGCGGTCATGGCAAGAGCAGCAGCGCGGCAGCACAGCCACGCCGTCACCGCATTCATCTGGAGCAACTTCATGAGAATTTCAGGCTCGGCGTCAACCGTCTTGCCGAAGGCGAAGCCGCCGGCAAGGTGGACCGAGGCCCAGAGGTCATCGATGCCTGAAAAGAATTGATCGACGGCTTTGGCGTCGGTCAGGTCGATGCCCGGAACGTAACGGACACCGGGCTCTTCGGCGGGTGCCTTCGAACCATGGACGGGGACATGGCAGGTTGCGCCTTCGCCCAGGAGACGGGAGACGACCGCGCTGCCCAGCGCGCCGGTTCCGCCGGTCACGACGATATTTCTTCCCTGCAACGATGCAGTCACGGCATTACCCTCCATTGGCGACGCACCAAGGCGTAACGCCGCAAGACCGTGTTTGGCAATGTTCCATCTTGCTATCGATGCATAGCTGGCGGAACCTCGCGCAAGCGTAATGATTACGAAGACAAACCGTTCCGGAAGCAGAAATGAAGCTGACCCATCCCGAGCGAATCTACTGGGCGGATGCCGACGTTACCAAGGCTGACCTTGCCGACCACTACGCGTCCGTGTGGGGACGCATGGCACCGTTCGTTGCGGGCCGCCCGCTGGCGCTGCTGCGCTGCCCGGAGGGATCGGCCGGGGAATGCTTCTTCCAGAAACACGCCTGGAAGGGGCTGGCCGGGACGATACGTGTGGCGCGAGACCCGGAAGACAACGAAACCATCGTGGCGGTCGACGATCTCGACGGACTGACCGGGCTGGTGCAGGGCGCTTCACTTGAAATCCATCCGTGGCAGGCGGCGCTCGCCGATCTGGAGCGGCCCGACCAGATCGTGATGGATCTCGATCCGGGCGAGGAGACGCAATGGGACGCGGTGACGACAGCGGCCTTCGAAGTGCGTGAAAGGCTGGAAGCGGCCGGGTTGGCCGCCTTCGTCAAGACCACCGGCGGTAATGGGCTGCATGTGGTAAGCCCGCTCAAGCCGAAGGCCGGCTGGCAAAAGGTGTTCAGTTTCGCGCGCGCACTGGCACAGGCGATGGCCGAAGACAGTCCTGAACGCTACGTCGCGGTGGTGGCGAAGGAAAAGAGGGTCGGCAAGGTGCTGATCGACTATCTGCGCAACGGGCGCGGCGCGACGGCGATCGCACCTTATTCGACCAGAGCCCGCGCGGGCGCATCGGTCGCCATGCCGCTCGACTGGGACGAGGTCGGACCGGACATAAGGTCCAACCATTTCACTGTCGCCAATGCAGGCGAGCGTCTGAGGCAAGCCGATCCATGGCAGGATTTCCGGGCGCAGGCCAGGCCGCTCGAAAGCTGATCAGTCAGCCTGTCCACGGCGGTAAAGCCGGCCGAGCAGCAAGGGCGTCAGATACATCGGAATCTGGTAGCAGCCGATGAAAAGCAGGATCGGGTCGGTGGTCGCCGCTGGCAATGCGGCGAGGAAGAGCGCGATGTTGCGGTTGCCCGCGACGATTGCCTGGGCGGGCAGGTCGGCTGCGGGTGAGAACCTTTTCAATCCGAGCCAGGCAACGATCTGCAGGCCGAAATTGGCGATGAAGGCGAATATCAGCGTGGTTGCGAGTTCACCCGGCTGTTCGCGCAGCGCCGGGCCGATGGCCGACATCAGGCCGATGACCACCACCGCCATGGCGAGCGCGGAAAGTCCGTCGATTGCCTGCAAGGCGGGCAGGGACGGATCGCGCAACAAGGCGCGGCGCAGCGCGAAGGCGGCGATCGCGGCGAACGCGATCAGCGCCATCAGCCTGACGGAAGCCACCGCGATATCGCCGGGGCTGGCCAGGATCGGCGACAGCCAGAACGCGGGAATGACGGTGAGCGGCAGGAATGCGGTGCCGATGATCATCAGGCGAAGCGCGGGAGCCGGATCGCCGCCGGCAAGCAGGGTGAGGTTGGGGCTGCCGGCAATCGATGGCGCGGCGGCCATCAGGACGAGTGCGCTTGCCAGCGACGCGGTGAAACCGGCAACACCGAATGTGAATGCCAGCAGGCAGGGCAGGGCGATCTGGTAGAGCGCGATGATCGCGAGGCTCATGCGCATGTCGCGCAGGCTGCCGGCTGCCTGACGCGGACCGACCCTGAGCGCGGCGATGAACAGCAGAAGCGCCACCATTTCTGGCAGAAAGGGTTTCAATGCGGCGGCCAGATCAGGCAAAGCGACGCCGGCGACCAGACCGGCGATGAGGATCAGCCGCCCGTGGCGCGCGCAAAGGCGCAGCAGGGCGGCGAGCATGTCCATGTCAGGAAAGCCCGCGCAGGATCAGCATGACCGAGGCCATGCCGGCGACGACCAGCAGCGCCAGCCGGTAGCGCCGGTCGAATTGCGACTTGATGCGAGCGGCGACGGCGATGCCCGCCAGCATCGGCGCCAGCATCATCGCCCCGTGGATCAATTCGGCCTTTCCGGCCAGACCGGTGCCGAACTGGGCGGCGAGTGAAACGAGGGCACCGAAAGCGAAAAAGGCAGACAGCGTGGCGCGCGAGGTCTGCGGCGGCTGGCCGGCGTACAGAACGGCGAGCGGCGGTGCGCCGACGGAAGTGATCGTACCCATGAATCCCGACAGAAGGCTCATCGCGATCAGATTCGGCATGTTGAAGCGCATGCGCCAGCCGGAAGCCGACAGGATGACGGCAAGGCCGGTGAGCGCGCCGAAGACCAGCAGAAAGCTCTTGTTGCCGATGAGGCTGGAGAGCACCAGGATGGCGACAAAGATTCCGACGAAACGGCCGATGAAGCCGTAATTGACCTCGCGCCAGATGATGTCGCGGCGCTCCCTCCAGGCCGTCCAGCAGGCCGTGACCATGCCGGCGATCATCACCGGGGCGGGCACCAGCGAGGGGTCGATCAGCGCGGCCAGTGGCGCGGCCATCATGCCGAAGCCCATACCGAGCGTGACCTGGATGATGGCGGCAAGGAAGATCACCACGGCAAGGACCGCCGCCAGCATTGGCGAATGCAGGATCAGATCGGAGGTCACTGGATTATCCCGGATGGACGCGCATGTTTTCCGGCAGCCAGGTGGCGAGGTCGGGCACGGCGATGAGGATGAAGACCATGACGACCATGATCATGAACATCGGGAAGGCGGCGCGCGCGATGTAGTTCATCTCGTGGCCGGTCATGCCCTGCATGACGAACAGGTTGAAACCGATGGGTGGGGTGATCTGCGCCATCTCCACGACGACGACGATGAAGATGCCGAACCAGATGATGTCGATGCCAGCCTGGCGGATCATCGGCTCGACAACGGCGATGGTGAGCACGACCGAGGAGATACCGTCGAGGAAGCAGCCGATGACGATGTAGAAGACGAGCAGCGCCATCAGCAGTTCGAAGCGGGTGAGCCCCAGCGAGGATATCCATTCGGCGAGGTCACGCGGCAAGCCGGTGAAGCCCATCGACAGCGACAGGAAGGCGGCGCCCGACAGGATCAGCGCGATCATGGCCGAGGTGCGCGTCGCGCCGAGCAGGCTTTCGATGAAGGTCGACCAGGTGAGCGAACCTTGCGCGGCGGCGAGGATCAGCGCGCCGATGACACCGAAGGCGGCAGCTTCCGTCGCCGTGGCGAAACCCAGATACATCGAGCCGATGACCAGCATGATGAGCAAGATGACGGGAATGAGAAAACGCGAGTTCACAAGCCTTTGGGCGAAGCTCATCGCCGGCTCCGGTTTCGGTCGGTAAGTCTTCGAGAAGAAGGAAAGCAGGACGACATAGCCCATAAACATCGCCGCCAGCACGAGACCCGGTACAATGCCGGCCATGAACAGCTTGGAGATCGATTCATTGATGGTGACGCCATAGACGATCAGCGTCAGCGAGGGCGGGATCATCAGGCCGAGCGTTGCCGCACCGGCAAGCGTACCGATGACGAGGTTTTCGGGATAGTCGCGGCGGCGCAGTTCGGGGATCGACATCTTGCCGACGGTCGTCAGCGTTGCCGCGGACGAACCCGAGACGGCGGCGAAGACGGTGCAGCCGACGATGTTGGTGTGCAGCAGGCCGCCGGGCAGCCTTGCCATCCAGGGCGACAAGCCCTTGAACATGTCTTCCGACAGGCGCGTGCGAAACAGGATCTCACCCATCCAGATGAAGAGCGGCAGGGCGGTCAGCGTCCATGAGGAGGCCGAGCGCCAGATGATGGTGATCATGGCGTCACCGGCCGGACGCACGGTGAACAGGTCCATGCCGACCCAGGCGACGCCGAGCAGGGCGAGACCGACCCAGACGCCGGTGCCAAGCAGCAGGAACAGGACGAAGAGAAAGATGCCAATGGCGTAGAATTCTTCCATGGCCTATTCGCCCTGGCTCTGGTCGACCATATCGCTGCCGATATTGTCGCGCCGCGTGAGGATGAGGGTAACGAGGTTGTCGAAAAAGCAGATGGCAAGAAGCACGGCACCGAAGGCCATGGGGATTTGCACGATCCAGATCGGCGTGGCGTCCTGGCCCTGGCTGACATCGTGCAGCTTGTAGGACCATTTGGTCGCCTTGACCGCGAACCAGGCGAGATAGGAAGACGCCGCCGTACCGATGACGAGCGCCCATAATTCGCCCCAGAAGCGATGGCGACCAAGCGCGGTCAGCATCAGGCTGACGCGGATATGTGCGCCGTGATTGAGCGCATAGGCGAAGGCGAGGAAAGAGGAAGCGGCCATCAGGTAGCCGGCATATTCCGACGATCCGGGAAAGGCGACGCCCGACCAGCGCGCCACCATCTGGGCGACGATGACGCAAAGGATCGCCACCAGGCACACAGCGCCGATAATGCCGGCGGCGAGGTAGAGCTTGTCGAGGAAGCGGCGGATGACTTTCACGGAGGGGCTTTCAACGGCTGCTCATGAAAGGGGCCCGGCTATGTTGCCAGACCCCCATGGCTTTGACACGTTACATCGACTTGTAGGCTTCCACGACGGCCTTGCCGGCATCGCCGGCGCTGTTCAGCCATTCCTCGGTCATGATCTCCCCATAACCCTTGAAATCGGCCTTGAGCTGATCGGAAGGCGGTGCGACCTTCATGCCGTTCTCGCCCAGTTTCTCCAGATAGAAGCTGGTCAGTTCCTTGGCCTTGGCGAGACCGTCGGCGGCGGCGGTGTCGGCGCAGCCGGTAACGACGGCCCTGGTCGCGTCATCGAGGCCGTTCCAGGCATCCTTGTTGACGAAGACGACATTGCGCGGCAGCCAGGCCTGGACGTCATAGAAATTGGTGAGCTGTTCCCAGACCTTGCGGTCGTAGCCGGTGGAACCCGACGAGATGAAGCTTTCGGCGACGCCGGTTGCCAGCGCCTGGCTCAGTTCGGCGGCCTCGATCTGTACCGGCACCATGCCAGCCAGTTCGGCGATACGCGCGGTCGCCGCGTTATAGGCGCGGAACTTGACGCCCTTCAAATCGGCGGCGGAGTTGACGTCCTTCTTGGTGTAGAGGCCCTGTGGCGGCCATGGCACGGCGTAGAGATAGACGAGGTTATCCGCGTCGAGCGCTTCCTTGATCTTGTCGCCGGCGGCCTTCCACAGCTTCTCGGAATCGTCGAACGAGGTGGCTAGGAACGGAATGGAATCAACCCCGTAGAGCGGGTTTTCGTTGGCGTGCGCCGAGATCAGGCGTTCGCCGATCGGGGCCTGGCCGGTCTGGACGGCACGCTTGATGTCGTTGCCGCCGAACAGCGAACCGCCCGGATGGGTGACGATCTCCAGCGCGCCGCTGGTGCCGTCGGTCACGCATTTGGCGAATTTGGCGCCATTCTCGGAATGATAGTTGGTCGCCGCATAGGCCATGGGCATGTCCCATTTGTCGGCGAGCGCCGCATTCGCGCCGAGGGCGGTTATCGCCGTGGCGGCCATTAGTGTGGCAATCTTCTTCATGGCAGTTCTCCCTTCCTGATGGTGGTGCTTGTTTTTCCTGCCCCTATTGAAAGCGCGAAGGCGCATAGGGCGCAAGGTCGATATTGGGCGTATGCCCGCCGATCATCTGGGCGAGCACGCGTCCTGTCTTCGGTCCACCCGTCAAGCCGATATGGTGGTGTCCGAATCCGAGCCAGGCGTTGGCGAGGTTCGGCACCTCGCCGATGACGGGTATGGAATCGGTCGGCGCCGGGCGATGGCCCATCCATTCGGTGCGCTCCTTCCATTGAAGACCGGGCAGCGCGGCGCGGATCTGGCGCTCCAGCAATGCGAAGGGTGCGCGCGAGGGCGGCGCCTCGATGCCGCCGAATTCGACAATGCCGGCAAGGCGCAGGCGGCCATCCATCGGGGTGACGACGAACTTGCCTGCAGCAATCATCACCGGCGCGCGCGGAGCGATATTCGGCTGCCACAGTTCCAGATGGTAGCCGCGCTCGGCTTCGAGCGGGACCGAAAGGCCGAGCTTGTCGGTCAGACCGCGCGACCACACGCCGGCGGCGATGATCGCCGTGTCGCAGGCTATCGTCTCGGCGCGGCCATCCTTGCCGATGACGCGCACGCCGGAGACACGACCGTTTTCTCGCGCGATGTCTTCGGCCTCGGCAATGACGAGCCTGCCGCCCTGGTCGACAATGTGGGCGGCGAGGTCCTTAACGTAGCGGCCGGGATCGGTGATGTGGCCGTGATTGCCGACGCGCGCGGCGAAACCCAGTTGCGGTGAAAATGCCGGGTCGTAGGCCTGGAAGGCGTCGCCCTCCAGTTCGTCCCATTCGAAGCCGTGGATGCGGCGCAAGGACCAGGCAAAGGCGTCCTTTTCATAGTGCGCGCGGTTGTCATAGACGAAGAGATAATCCGACGGGATGATCCACTTTTCCGCGCCGGTGCCGGCTGAGAGCGCCTGATGGTCGGCGAGGCTGTCGCCGACGATGGGAAAGAGCGCGGCGGCGATGCGGGTCGCCTCTTCGGCATTGGCGTGGCTCAGATAGCGCATCAGCCATGGCATGAGGCGCGGCAGGTAGGACCATTTGAGAAAAAGCGGCTGGTCGGGATCGAACAGCATGGCCGGCGCCTTGGCGATCAGCCCCGGCACGGTGACCGGCACGATGGAAGCGGAAGCAAGCACCCCGCCATTGCCGAAGCTGGCGCCCTCGGCCGGGCCGGCACGGTCGATCAGTATGACATTATGGCCGTCGCGCTGCAGCCAGATCGCTGTTGAAACGCCGACAATGCCGGC
>JAJDOK010000025.1 GCA_022340185.1 Salaquimonas sp.
CGGCTGCGTTATTGCTGACGCACTGCTGATTGGACGCTGAGCGGTTTTTCTTTCATCCGCCTGGCTGCCGGTTGGCGGGCAACGCACCATAGGCCTGCAAGGCACGGATAGTTGCGGGTGATAACGGCGCATCGAAAATAGCTGCGTTCGCATCGATCAGATTGGCGATCTCCACCTCGGCGCGCACCCAGTCCCAGGAGGCGCCTGCCTCCTCGACGGCCCGCTCCAGACGGGCGAGAATATGGGTGCTCATCTGGATAGCGTAAGCATAACGCTGCCTGACAAGCACTATCGGCAGATGTGGTTTGGATTGAAGCAGCGCGTCGCGCACGAGGATAAGGCCCTCATCACGGGTATGACCGGAGAATTTGCGCCACATCGGCCGGTCCATCCAGAACATGCCAAGGAAGCGCAGATAGTGGCTCTGTCCCTTGCTTTCCCGAAGATAGTTGGCCAATGGTTCGGTCAGCACCGTGGCCAGTTGATGCGAGCCCAGCGGCTGCTCTCCTGCCACCTTGCGCAGACTCTTCAACATGGCCACGCGCGCTTGGTCGATCGCAGTCGTTCTGAGATTAAGAATGGCCTCGACTACCCCCTCCCGCGAACCGAAATGATAGTGGATCGCGCTCTCATTGCGCTGCCCGGCGGCCTGCGTGATCCGTCTCAGGGAAGTCTTCGAAATCCCTTCTTCAGAAAAGATTCTTTCCGCTGCTAGAATGAGAGCCGTGCGCGTGTCAGTACGGGACTTCGTTTGTCCGGAATCTTGGTCGGCTTTTATCTCGCTGCTATTCTTCAGAGTCACCAAGCTTCTCCGCTAAATATCGGAATATTAATATATTCTCATTAAACGTTCATTCGCACAAGCGAGCAATCAGTGAAAATTAGCCGTAATTGCCAACAAATATTGTTCGGATTTAATGGCAAATTTCCAATCCATTGGCGTTCTGCTCCATGGCTAAGGCTTCGCGTGCATTTTCCAAGGCTAAACTCAACTGGCCGCAATTGGTAAGCTTGCCTGTTGGCAGGTTGTATGAAACGAGCAAGACTCTTGTCACGACGCGACCAAATGCTTTTCTGCTGGCAGCGATCGTTGACCAGGCAACGGGCAAACTCTGGCGGTTCTGGCTGAGCCATTCAGCGATCTTCGATCGATCGCCTCAGAGAATCGTGGACATCTGATCGTCACACCCAGCCCGTCAATGCGATCCGGCGATCGATATACGACGTGGCGGTGTGAGGATGTTCGTGAGGTGGCGGCGCGACTTGCCAACGAAGCCGACCGAACTGACTGACATTCAAATCAACCCAGTCGCCTGGATCGGCAGATTTTGGGAGTTGTCCGAAATCTGAATGAAAACCGTATTCGTCCCATCCAATCGGGGGATACGGGGATTGAGTGCTGATAACTGTGAATTATCAATGTGGGTGATATCGGTATTCCAGTGGCTTTCAACTTCACTCAGATTGTGCGCACAGCTCGTGACTATCGTCGGACATGTGTGCACCGCGCTAAAGCCCTTTAAAAGCAGGTCTTTTCTTTTTGAAGAATGCTCGGACCGCTTCCTTGTGATCGCGGCTTTCAATCAACTTGTCCTGAATCAAGGCTTCGGCAGAGATTACATCGGCGAGTTCCATACGATCGACACTACGCAACAGTTTTTTCGTCCATGCTAGGGCTAGTGGTGCGCCTGCGGCGATCTCCAGCGCCCAATGCCTTGTTCTCTCGTCCAGCGTGTTCGGCGGGAAAACTCTGTTCGCAATCCCGATCTGCACGCATTCCTCGGGCAAGATCCTGCGACCTGAAAGGATTGTGTCTAGCGCGCGTTGGTACCCGAGCTTGTCGCGCAGCAGCTGGGTCGCCCCGCAATCGGGAACTAGTGCGAGTGCGGCGAATGCCATGTAGATTGAAGCCCCCTGCGACATGGCTACAAGGTCGCAGTTCATGACGATGGCAGCTCCCATGCCTGCCGCAACACCCTGCACCTGCGCGATCCAGATTTTCTTGCTTCGTGCTACTCCCAGCAGGAATGGTGCGCATTCGCGCTCGGCGCCCTGAGCGTCAGCGCATTAACGTGACAAAGCCATCTGAGATTTTTGGTTCGTCTGACAGCACCCGCGAGTGAGCTTTAGCACATCAACCGGCGCAGGATCTCGTAGCCTGCAGCGAGATCCTGCGCGGCTGTGCCGAGTGATTTGTAGATTGTAATCTCGTCGCTCGAGGTGCGCCCGGCGATCTCTCCCGAATAGACTTCGCCGATCTCGCCCAGCAGATGCGCTTCGGTGATGGCGCCAGATTCGAGCGCTCCAAGATACTCACCGGCTTGCACCGCGGCGCTGCTTTTCAAGTCGACAAAATAGCGCCCACAGGCGACGCCTTCGTCGTCGATCTCTCGAGCGGCTGCGATGCTGGCCCCTACGAGGTTGATGTGCTGGCCGGCTTCCAGCCATGCGCCCTTGAGAACCGGCTCGGGTGAGGCCGTGACGGTGACGATCACATCGGCGCCTGCAACCGCCTCCTGCGCCGTCGCGAACGCGGCGATCTCTGGCGCGTCGCCTCCATGCCTGTCGGCGTAGTCCCGCGCGTGCTCGAAGGTTCGCGTCCATACCCGCACCTGACGATAATCGCGCACCGCCATCTGCGCCGGGAGGTGATGGTCGGCCTGTTCGCCCGCTCCAAGGATCGCGAGCACTCTTGAATCAGGCCTCGCCAGCGCGCGCGTCGCCGCCGCGGTCGCCGCCGCCGTTCTCAAAGCGGTGAGCTCGGAAGCGTCGAGACAAGCGACCGGCGTGCCGTTCTCGGTGTCGAAGATCAGCATCAGCCCCTGATGGCTGGACAGCCCACGCCTGGGATTGTCGGGATAAAGACTGATCAGTTTCATGCCGTGAACGGCTGGGTCGCGCATCGCGCCCGGCATCATGCCCATCGCATTGCCGTCCTTCAAAGGCATGATTGAGCGCAGCGGCTGATCGGTCAGACCGGAGGAAACCGCCACCATCGCCTTTTCGATCAGGTCTATGCATTCGCCGACAGGCAGGATGCGGGCGATCTCTTTGGCGGAAATCTGGATCATGGCAGAAATTCTTTTTCCTGTTCTTCCATCTTCACCGGACCGTCGATCAGCCTTGCCGCCAGATGAACCAGCAGGATGAAGCAACAGGTCGGGATCGCCGAGGCAACAAAGGCCAGATTGATCCCAAGACCCGGCGTCGTGCGCGCCATGCTGCGCATCATGAAGCTTCTCGTCGGGTCGAAATTCGGTCCGAAGAAGCAGTAGTAGAGGATCGGCGCGATGAAGATGACGAGCGTCACGGCGACCGCCGCCTTGGCAGCGAAGGCCGCGAGATTGCCGGCTCTTTCATTCGCCGTGACGATGGCCGGGTCCGCGCCGCGGCGAAAGGCCAGCGTGGCGCCGAGAAGTCCTCCCCATACCATCAGGTAGCGGGCGAGTTCCTCCGTCCAGCCCGGCGGCGAGCGCAGGCCGTATCGCGCCACGATCTGCAGCCAGATCACCATCACCATGCCGATCAGTGCCGCCTTCGCCAGAAAGCGACACAGCCGTTCAAGTGCGCCACTGACGGCGACGACAATAGCGGCGGCAGCGCTCATCAGCGGGTCTGGTCCGCCGCCTTCTCGAACATCGCCAGCGCGTCTGGATCGAGCAGCTTCGGCCATGCCTTCTTGGATGCGACGACGAATTCGGCGCGCGCTTCCGGCGTCAGTTCGGTGACGGTGACGCCGACCTTCTTCAGCTGGTCGATTTCCTTCTTCGCCGCCGCATAGGTCCATTCGCGATTGTGCTTGTTGGCGAAGTCCGCCGCCGCGTCGACCTTCGCCTTGTCGTCGGCGGAAAGCCCGTTGTACCAGTCGTTCGACATCAGCACGGAGCGGAACGGCATGCCGGCGCCGGCATCGGTGTAGTATTTCAGGAAGTCCGTCTGCTTGAAGATCAGCGCAACGATGGGCGGATTGACATAGCCGTCGACGAGGCCACGCTGCACCGAACTGGTGAATTCGGGCATGTCGATGACGACGCTCGAAGCGCCCCACTCGTCGAGCACGGACGTCTGCGAGGAATCGATCGCGCGCAACCTCAGGCCCTTCATGTCGGCGAGCTTCTCGATCGGATGCTTGGTGTTGAAGATGCCGACCGGCCCGCCGAGGCCGGCGAGCGCGACGATGCGCACACCCTGCTTCTGCATGTTGGCGTCGATCGACTTCAGGATGTCGGTCTCGTCGAGCGCACGGAACATGTGCTCGAGACTGTCGAACATGTAGGGCGCGATGAAGCCGAGGATACGCTTGTCGACCTGGGCGATCATGACAAAATTGGTCAGCCCGACCTGGATGAGCCCCTGCGAGAGCTGGTCGACGACCTCCGGATCCTTGCCGAGCGCACCGCCGACATAGACCTTGGCCTCGAGGCCGGCGTCGTTGAGCTGCTTGGCGAAATCGTCGGCCCATACCCAATCGGAACAGACCGGGATGGCCGGGCAGCCGATCGCGATCTTGATTTCGTCGGCATCGGCCCGGCCAGGCTGGACAAACAGTCCGGCCAGCATGGCGCCGGCCAGCATCAGCATCTTCTTGTTCAACATGGGATTTCCCCTTTCCATTCGGTTTGTTCTCGTTTCATTGAATCACGGCACGAGGCCGCTCATGCGGGGCAGTAAAAGCGTGATGTCGGGAAACAGGACGAGGATCAGCAAGATCGCGACCTCGATGACAAACATCGGAATGATGGCGCGGGCCAGCGTCAGGTATTTCACGCCGCTGGTCGCCGATACCACCATCAGGCAGCCGCCGAAGGGCGGCGAGATCAAGCCCAGCGTCAGGTTGAGGCAGACGAGCACGCCGACATGCACCGGATCGGCGCCGCCATTGATCGCGGCGGGCACCAGCAATGGCACCAGCAGCACCAGCGCCATCATGGCGTCCATCACCATGCCGGCCAGGATCAGCACCGCCATGACGAGGATCAGATATTGCGTGCCGCCAAGACCGGCCGAAGCAACCAGTCCGTTGATCGCCTGCGGCAGGTCCTGGATCGCGACCAGATAGCCGAAGATCGCCGCCGCAAACAGGATGACGAAGATCGCGCCGGTCAGGATGGTTGCGCGCTCCAGCGCGGCATTGGCGTTTTTCACGGTTCTGGCAAGCGCTTCGCTCCATGTCGCTCCCGGCTCCAGCAGCGCGTAGAACAGGCTCACCGCGAGCGCGACCAGCACGGTGAGCGCTGCCGCCTCCGTTGGCGTGACGACGCCGAAAACGATCCCCGCAATGACGACGACCGGCACCAGCAGGGCCGGACCGGCGCGAACGAGGGTCGGCAATAAAGGCGGCATGTCGCTGTCCGCCCCGCCCGGATGATCGTAGCGGTGCGCGGCCCAGCCATTGTAGGCGAACAGGCCCGCCGCCACGCACAGGCCGGGCAGGATACCGCCGGCAAACAGCGCGGCGACCGAAACGTTCATCAACGCGCCGTAGAAAATCATAACGATGGACGGGGGAATGATCGGTCCGATCACCGAGGACGCCGCCGTCAGCGCCGCAGCGTAGGTCGCACCATAGCCACGCCGCTTCATCTCCGGCACAAGCGCGCTGGTCGTCGCCACGGCGTCGGCGACGGCAGAGCCGGAAATGCCCGCCATGAAGATCGAGGTCGCGACATTGACGTGGCCGAGCCCGCCCTTCAGCCGGCCGACGATAAGCATGGAAAAGTCGATCAGCGCCTTGGTAATGCCGCCGCGGCTGACCAGTTCTCCGGCCAGGATGAACAGGGGCATGGCGAGGAAGGTGAAGACGTCGAGCTGACTCAAGACGCGCTGCGGCAGGATGGCGAGATAGCGCCCGGAATCGGCGGCGAAGAAGCTGAGCACGGCGGTCGCGCCGGTGACATAGGCGATCGCCGCGCCGCCGGCCAGCGTCGCAAAGGCGAATAATGTGACGACAACCCATGCCATGCCCATCCCGTTTGACAACAAATGTTTTCCGATCGGAAAAGTTTGTCAAACAAAATTTCCGATGATAAATATTTCGAAGGAATCGCAACGGGAGAACCGATGCCTGTCGCTGCACTTCAAGACTCGCAAAACGCGACCGAACAGGCCGCCGCCTTCGGCGCGCGCCTGCGCCGGCTGCGCCAGGGAGCGGACCTGACGCTCAAGCAGCTTGCCGAGCGTTGCTCGCTCGCGGTGTCGACCATTTCCAAGATCGAGAACGAGCGCATGTCGCCGACCTACGACGTGCTGCTCAAGCTTGCCGGGGGGCTCGGCATCGACCTGTCCTCGCTGCTGGAGGACGCCGCGCCGCACGATGTCCGGCACAAGCCGCTCGGCCGCCGCGACATCACACGCGCCCGCGAGCGCACGCATCTGCCGACCGGCACCTATGTCTACGAGCCGCTGGCGACCGGGCTGACCCGAAAGGCGATGGACCCGACTTTCGTCACGGTCACCGCGCGCAGCATCGACGAGTTCGACGATCTCATCCGTCATCCGGGCGAAGAGCTCGTTTATGTCGTCTCGGGCACGATCGAGATGCACGCCGAGTTCTACGCACCCGTCCGCCTGGAGGCCGGCGACAGCGTCTATTTCGACGCCAATATGGGCCACGCCTATATCTCGGTGGGTCCGCAGGACGCGCTCATTCTCAACATCTGCGCCGCGACGGACGGACGTCCGCTCGCCAGCACGCTTGGAGTCGACAAGAAATGATGAACCGCGAGGAATGGGAGAGCCGCGACATGACGGCTCTGGCCGAGTTGCAGCGCAAGGGAGAGGTCTCGCCGCGCGAACTCGTCGAGACCGCCATCGCCCGTATCGAGGTGCTCAATCCTGTGGTCAACGCCGTCATCTTCAAGGCCTATGACGCCGCTCTGGCCGAGTTGGCCGCGAGACCGGACAAGCCGGCCTGGCTCGGCACCCCTTATCTGATCAAGGATTTGCATGCGCCGGCGCGTGGTCTTCCTCTGACCAATGGCAGCCGGCTTTTTCGCGACATGCCGGCGCCGGCCATCGATTCCAATCTGGTCGCGCGCCTGCGCACCGCCGGCTTCGTCTTTCTCGGCCGGACGAACTCTCCCGAACTGGGTCTGAACGCATCGACCGAGCCCTTTGCATACGGACCGACGAGGAACCCGTGGAATACGGGCCATATCGCCGGCGGCTCTTCCGGCGGCTCGGGTGCGGCAGTGGCAAGCGGCATGCTGCCCGCTGCCCATGCCACGGATTCCGGCGGTTCGATCCGCATCCCCGCCTCCTGCAACGGACTGGTAGGCCTCAAGCCCACCCGCGGTCTCAACCCGTTCGGTCCGCATCGCGGCGACGCCAATTTCGGCATCAGCCACGAGCACGCGGTCTCCCGCTCGGTGCGCGATACCGCCGCCCTGCTCGACATCACCGCCGGCCCCGATGTCGGTGCGCCCTATTTCTCCGCTCCGCCCGAAGGCGGCTTCGTGGCGGCGATCGCCAGGCCGCCGCGCCGGCTGAAAGTAGCGTACTGGCCCCGCACCTGGTGGGGCGACGAGATCGATCCCGAATGCGCTTCTGCCGTCACGGATGCGGCCAGGACGCTGGAATCGCTTGGTCACGATGTCGAGGAATCCCAGCCCGATTTCGAGGCGAAGGCGATGATCGACCACATGATGACCGTGCTGATGACGACGCTTGGTCCGATGCTCAACATGGTCGAGCAGCAGATCGGGCGGAAGATCGGACCCGATGATCTCGAACCGCAATCGCTTGCAGTGCTGGAGCGCGCCCGTGCGACCAGCCTCGACACTTTCCTGATCACGTTGATGCGCATGCAGCTCGAAGTCCGGCGCATGGCCGCCTTCTTCGAGACGTTCGACATTCTCGTCACGTCGACCATGGCCATGCCGCCACCGCCGCTGGGCTACCTGCCGACCGACCATGGCGATGTCGACGCCTTCCTCGAAAAGCTGTTCGACGTGGCGCCCTTCGCGGCACCCTTCAATGCTTCGGGCCAGCCTGCAATCAACCTACCGCTCGCATGGTCGAAGTCAGGCTTGCCGATCGGCGTGCAATTTGTCGGCCGCTATGGCCAGGATGCCGAACTGCTGCAACTGGCGGCACAGATCGAAGAGGCCGCACCCTGGTTCGACAAGCGGCCAAACCTCGCCGCCTGAACCGGCGCAAGGTTTGCGAACTTGACGGTGACTGTTTTCGGGGCGTGAATCCGAACTTTCCACGTTACCCGCAACAAAGGGGGCATGGCATGGCAAACGCAGGCAAGACGGCAACGCAGGCAGTTGAGGCAGGCAAGAAACCGGGTCAGGGCGGCACGGCTAGGGAAATCATGGAAGCCGCCTTCAAGGCGCTGGAACGCGGCGACAAGGAGGCGACGATCGCTGCCTTTGCCGATGACGCGGTGTTGTTCGATCCGCACTATCCGGTGCCGGACATGTGCGGCAAGGAAGCCATCACCAAGGGGCTCGACTGGGGTTTCGGCTCGATGCGCCAGTTCGGTTTCGTTCCGGTAAATGTGTTCGAATCGGCTGATGGCAAATCCGCCGCCTTCGAGGTCGACACCCACCATATATTGAAGAATGGCATGAAGCTCGATTTTCCGCAGGTCTTTTTCGTGGAGGTCGAGGACGGCAAGATCACCGGTCTCAGGGCCTACGAACCCTATGGTCCTAATGGTATCGGCGGTCTGTTCCTCGGCCTCTCCAGGATGAAGCTGAAACTATTCGGATAAAAAAGCCGTCCCAACAAGACCTGCAACTGGCGCTGCCGCCAGTCACGGGAAGATCGAACCGGCATTGCCCGTACCTTCTCTACCTCGCTTCGGCTGCTTCTGGGGAACCGTTCGCCGGGCAATCGATTCACTGGATCGATTGCTTTTCCACCTCACCCCATTCACGCCGCCAGATGCGTTTGACCCGCTTGAGACTGACGGACCAACCATTCTGCTCAAGCAGCCAGTGGATAAGGTCCTCGGGCTTGATCCGAGGATAGCCACAGCGACCGTATCGGGAAGCCAAGCCGATGATCGTCCGCGCCAGGACATCCTCAGGAAAGCACGTCACGTGTCAGCCATAGGTGCGCTGCTCTATCGGGATCGTGTCGATCCGGTCAAGCAATCCACCCAGCAGTGACTCTTCCGCCCGGTTGAGCTTGGCACGCGGGTTCCATACCACGTGGACGTCGATCTCGGGCATCTTGTCATAGGGCGGCAGATGCCACAGCAGACCCGCTTCGACATCGCGCTGGGCGACATGGACCGGCAACGGACCGATGCCGAGACCGGCGATGATCATGCGGCGAACCTCTTCCAGATGGCTTGACGTGCCGACGATGCGGTCGCCGAGATCCGCCTCGGCGCGCATCAGCGTGACAGGGCGCAGAACGTCGTGCAGGCGGTCCGTTGCGAAACTGACGGAGGAATGGCCGGCGAGGTCGTTGCGCGCAAGCTCCGTCTTGCCGAAAAGCGGGTGGGTGGGCCCGCAGAACAGGCCGAAGGCTTCCCGGTAAAGGCGTCTGTATTCGAGTTTGGGATTGCGCTCCCTGACGAGGCAAATGGCAAAACTTGCGCTGCGCGCCGTGACGGCGGCAATCGTCTCTCGGCTGGTGTCGACATCAATCGACAGCGTAGCCTTGGGATGGATCGCATGAAACTCCGCCAGGGCGTCGTCGAAAACCGGGCAGATAACGTGACTCGCCACCGCGATCTTCACATGACCCTGCACCTCGTCGGTCACGTCGCGCATCGCCGTGGTCAACCGGAAAATCGATCCCTGGATATCGACCGCCTCGCGGTAGAGCATCTCGCCTGCCCGTGTCAGCCGGTAGTGGCCCGGCGAGCGTTCGATCAGCTTCTTTTCCAGCCGGCTCTCGAGCTTTTTCAGTGCGGTGGAAACCGACGGCTGGGCGAGGCGCAGCTTTGCGGCGGCCTCGGTGACGGAGTGCGATTCCGCCAGCACGACGAAGGTGCGAAGGAGATTCCAGTCCAGTTCGCGAACCAGCCGCTCGGAAGCCGCATTGGTGACAGCGGACGCATCCATAGATCAGGCCTATGACAACAATTCTGATTATCTATTTGATGAATGACCGTTCGGGGGCCAAAGTCAAGACAACGGCATTGCGGCAACGATGCCGAGGATCGATGCCGTAGGCTGTTGCAGGAAACTGCAAAGGGAATCCGGATGTCTGTTGAACGTCGCGAAGCCCGTCAGCCCTGGATATTGTTGTCTCCCGCGCTTGGCGCGGTCACGCTGCTTCTCTTCGTGCCGCTGCTGTTCATAATCGTCTATTCCTTCTGGCTGCGCACGGCGAGCGGTGCCGATCAGGTAGGATTCTATCTCGACAATTGGCATGAGGCGCTTACCGACCGGTTCTATCGTGACATCCTGCTCAGCACGCTCAAGATCGCGGCGATCACTACAGTTGTCTGTGCAATTGCCGGCTATCCGGCCGCCTATTTCATCGCGCGCTCACGCGGCAACAAGGCGATCCTGCTGTTGCTTTTGATGCTGCCCTTCTGGATCAGCTACATCATCCGCACGATGAGCTGGATCAACATTCTCGGCGTTTCCGGCGCGTTCAACACCATCCTGATTGCGCTCGGCATCATCGATCAGCCGATACAGATGCTCTACAACCAGACGACGGTCATTCTCGGCCTTGTCCACTTCCTCCTGCCCTTCATGATCCTCAACGTCTTCGTCAGCCTCGAGGGCATCGACGTGACGCTGGAGGATGCCGCCCACTCGCTTGGAGCGACACGATGGCAGAGTTTCCTCGAGGTGACGCTGCCGCTTTCGCTGCCGGGACTCGCCGCGGGCGGCCTGCTGTGCTTCGTGCTGGCGGCTGGCACCTACATCACGCCGCTGGTCCTCGGCGGCCCACGTGATGCAATGTTCGCCAATCTCGTTTTCGAGGCAATCATCACCCAGCTCAACTGGCCGCTCGGTTCCGCGCTATCGCTGATGCTGCTCGTCGTGCTCGGCGCGATCGTTCTGATCTACAACCGCTATCTCGGCATGGCGCAGCTGATGAAGGGGCTGGGCTGATGGGTTGGATGGCGATCCGCGGCTGGGCTCTACTGGTCTACCTGTTCATGTTTCTGCCGGTCGCGGTGGTCGTGCTGCTGAGTTTCAATTCCAGCGAGTTCGGCGCCTTCCCCATGGCCGGCTTTTCCTTCCGCTGGTTCGTCGAATTGGCCAATAATGAAGCGATCCTTCGCGCCTTCCGCACCTCGATCATTCTGGGCAGCCTGACCGCGCTGATTTCCACGACCTTCGGTGTCCTCGCGAGCCTGGCGCTGATCCGCTACAGGGTGCCGGGCTCCAACCTGATCTCGACACTGTTGATCGCGCCGATCCTGGTGCCCGAAGTCGTGCTGGCCGTCGCCCTTCTGCTCTTCCTCAACTTCCTGTCGATCAACAAGAGTTTCCCCCTGCTGCTCTTCGGCCATGTAATCTTCACGCTGCCCTTCGTCATCCTTGTCGTCCAAGCCCGTCTTGTCGGCATACGCCGCGACATCGAGGAGGCGGCGATGAGCCTTGGCGCGAGCCCCGTTCAGACCTTCTTCCAGATCACGCTGCCACTGCTGCTGCCGGCCGTCTTGGCCGGCGGCCTGTTCGCCTTCACCATCAGTTTCGACGACATCACCGGAACGCTGTTCTGGAAGCCGGGCGGCGTCGAAACCGTTCCGACCCAGATATTCGCGATGCTGCGCAATTCGATCTCTCCCGAGATCAATGCGCTCGGCACCGTGATGATCGTGCTCACCGTCGGGCTGCCGCTTCTGGGAGCCGCGATTGCCCGGCAACTCGCCCGTAAGAGCGGAGGATGACCACTCTCGCCACAAACCTGTCCACGAAGGAGAGAACGATGGATAACACCAAGCGATATGAAAGACTGCGGGAACGCTATCTCAATGGCGGTCTCGAACGGCGTACATTCCTCGGGTTGATCGGCGCGGCCGGCCTTGCCTATGGCGTGCGTACCCCATTTGTGCGCGAGGCGTTTGCCGCGACCAAACAGGTGCGCTTCGACGGTTGGGGCGGCGTCGTTTCCGAGGCCTTCCGCAAATATGCCTTCGACCCCTACACCGCCAAGACCGGCATCAAGGTGGTCGACGGCACGTTCGGAGGCGCCGACGAATATATTTCGCGTGTCAAGGCGAGCCAGCCCGGCGAATACAATATCGCCCATCTGTCCGGCGTTTTCGATTACGCCCGCTATGTCGGCCTGGGTCTGGGCTCGGAGCTCAACGAAGCCAACATCCCGAACCTCGACAACGTCATTCCGAAGCTGGTCGAAGTGTTCCGCAAGGTGACCGACGGCAAGCTTTCCTGCGTGCCCTACGATTACGGCACGACGGGCCTTGCCTATAATCGCAAGCACATCTCCGACGATGAGATGAAGGAAAAGGGCGCCAAGATCCTCATCGACGACAAGTACAAGGGCAAAATCGGTGGCTGGAGCGACTGGCGCACCCGCATCTGGTTCGCCTCGCTGCAGACCGACCAGGACCCGAACAACGCTACCGACATGGACGCGGTATGGAATGCCATCCGCAAGAATCGCGATCTGGTGCTCAAATACTGGACCTCGGGTGCGGAACTGATGAGCTTGCTCGCCGAAGAGGAAATCTATGTCACCGAGGGCTGGTCCGGCCGCATCTTCGCGCTACAGGAACAGGGCCACGACATCGGCTACATGGACCCGCCCAACGGCTATGGCTGGCAGGAATGCCTGTTCGTCATCAAGGGTTCGCCAATGGAGGCCTGCGAGGAATTGCTGAACTTCATGCTGGCGCCCGAAACCTCGATCGCGGTCGCCGAAGGCCAGAACTATCCGCCGGCGCTCGATCCGAACAAGGTCGATCTCGGCAAGAAGATTCCGACCTTGCCGGCCTTCGATCCTACCGGCACGCTCTCCGGCCTGACCTTCGCCAATCCGACCTACTGGAACGGCCACGAGGCCGAATGGTCGAAGGAGTTCGGTCGTATCCAGAAGGGCTATTGATAGAGCCTGAAAAAGTGTTCCCGCCGGAACGCCGGCGGGAGCATGATTTACCCGCGAATAGCCTCAAACCAACCCAGCCGGAGTTTCGCCGTGAGCGCCGTCACCTTGAAGGACATCGTCAAGCGCTTTGCCGATTTCACCGCGGTTCACAAGATGTCGCTGGAAATACCCGAAGGCAGCTTCGTCACGCTTCTCGGGCCTTCCGGCTGTGGCAAGACCACGACCTTGCGCATGGTCGCCGGCCTGCTTGATCCGAGCGAGGGCGAGATCGCAATCGGAGGCCGGCGCATCAACGATGTGCCCATCCACAAGCGCAATCTCGGATTGGTCTTCCAGAACTACGCGCTGTTTCCGCACAAGACAATCGCCGAGAACGTGGCATTCGGGCTGAAATACCGCAGTATAGCAAGGGATGAAGCAAGGCGGCGCGTCCAGGCGGCGCTCGATCTTGTCCAGCTACCCGATGTCGGCGAGCGCTACCCCAAACAATTGTCGGGCGGCCAGCAGCAGCGCATCGCGCTCGCCCGCGCCATTGTCATCGAACCCGACGTGCTGCTCCTCGACGAGCCGCTATCGGCGCTCGACGCCAATCTGCGCGAGGACATGCGCGTTGAACTCAAGCGTATTCAGGAACGCATCGGCGTCACCACCATTTTCGTCACGCACGACCAGTCCGAGGCGCTTGCCATGTCGGACCAGATCGTCGTGATGTCGAAAGGAAGGGTCGAACAGGTCGGTCCGCCGGAAGATGTCTACAACACGCCGGCAAGCGAGTTCGTCGCCAATTTCCTCGGCGCCTCCAACATTCTCGAAGCGAATTGCGTCGGCCGTGAAGGCGAGAGCCTCATCGTCGAAACCAGTATATTCGGCCGCATTCCGGTGCCTGCGGGAAAGGCGCCGAAGGTTTCGGACGAGGGGCCGGTCAAGCTGGTCGTGCGCGCCGAAAAGCTGCAGCTTGCCGCACGAGGCGCGCCCGCCGGCGACGCGATAGAGGTGGATGCGATCGTTGAAACAGTTGATTATCAGGGTCAGGCAGTACGCTATTTCGTGCGCGCCGGCGAACGCCAATTGCAGGCCATCAACCTGATCGACGAGCGACCTTTCAGCGAAGGCGCGCCCGTTTCGTTGCGCCTGCGCCCGCGTGATTGCGCGGCCTTGCCTGTTTCCTGATTATCCGGACTTCCCTTCATGAGCGAACAACCGAGCCACCTCTTCTACCAGGGCCGCCGCCGCAGGCCCGTGATCGATCAGGCACGCGGTGTCTACATCTGGGATGTCGACGGCAAGCGCTATCTCGATGGCTCGTCGGGCGCGATGGTCTGCAATATCGGCCATTCCAACGAAAACGTGCTTGCCGCGATGCGCCACCAGATGGAGAAATCGACCTTCGGCTACCGGCTGCATTTCGAGAGCGAAGCTTCCGAAAGGCTGGCGATCAAGACGGCATCGCTCATGCCCAACGGGCTGAACCGCATCTACTTCGTGTCGGGCGGGTCGGAGGCGGTCGAAAGCGCGCTGAAGCTGGCGCGCCAATATGCCGTGACGAGCGGTCAGGCCAGCCGCTGGAAGGTGATTTCGCGCAACCCCTCCTATCATGGCGCGACGCTGGGCGCGCTCGCCATCACCGGTTACGATCCGCTAACCAGACCGTTCGAACCGATGATGCGCGTCATGCCGAAGGTGCCGGCGCCGCGCGCCTATCTCGACGGGCTGGATCCGGACGACGAGGCGACCGGGCGCCATTATGCCGACATGCTGGAACAGAAGATCATCGAGGAAGGGCCGGGAACGGTGCTTGCCTTCATCGTCGAGCCGGTCGGTGGCGCCTCGACCGGCGCGCTGGTGCCGCCGAAAGGCTACATGGAACAGGTACAGGCGATCTGCCGCAAACATGACGTGCTGCTGATCCTCGACGAGGTGATGACCGGCGCCGGGCGCACAGGTAAATTCCTGGCCGGCGAGCACTGGAACATGCAGCCCGACATCATCGTCCTGTCGAAGGGCTTTGCCGCCGGCTACGTGCCACTCGGCGCGATGGCGGCACATGAACGCCTGGTCGAACCGGTGCTCGACGCCGGCGGGTTCCAGCATGGCCACACCTATGCCGGCAACCCGCTTGCCTGCGCAGCGGGCCTAGCGGTGATCGAGGAAATCGAACGCCAGGGCCTGGTCGCCAATGCCGAACGGATGGGTGAATTGCTGAAATCGCGGCTGGAAGACTTGATGCAGCGCTACGAGGTCATCGGCGATGTGCGCGGCAAGGGCCTGCTCACTGCCTTTGAATTCGTCTCGGACCGGCACACCATGGCGCCCTTGCCACGCTCGCTTGCCGCGTACGACCGCTTTGTCGAGATCGCCTACGAAAACGGTTTGATCGTCTATTCACGGCGCACGCGTGGCGGCGACGAGGGCGATCACATCCTGGTCTGCCCGCCGATGATCATCAATGAACCGCAGATCGATGAAATCATCGACACGCTCGATCTGTCGCTGCGAACGTTCATGGATGAAATACGCGCGGCGCTGCCGCAAAGCGCCTGAACGGACCCATGTCGAAAATCATCATCACCTGCGCCGTAACGGGTTCGATCCATACACCGTCGATGTCGCCTCATCTACCGGTGACGGCCAACGAGATCACCGAACAGGCGGTCGACGCGGCCGAGGCAGGGGCGGCGATCTTGCATCTGCATGCCCGTGATCCCGAAAACGGCATGCCATCGGCTTTGCCGGATCATTTCATGGCGTTTCTGCCGCGCATCAGGCAGTCCTGCGACGCCATACTGAATCTGACGACCGGCGGCAGCGCGTTGATGTCACTCGATGAGCGGCTGGCGGCACCGAAACGCGCCGAACCGGAAATGTGCTCGCTCAACATGGGTTCGATGAATTTCGCGCTCTATCCGGCAGCGGCGAGGATCAACGAGTGGAAGCACGACTGGGAAAGGCAGTTTCTCGAAAACTCCGACGATCTCGTCTTCAAGAACACCCCGCGCGACATCACCCGCATCCTGACCGAGATGGGAACGGAGCGCGGCGCGCGTTTCGAGTTCGAGTGCTACGAGGTCGGCCACCTCTACATGCTCAGGCACTTCGCCGATCGCGGCCTGGTGAAGCCGCCCTATTTCATCCAGTTCGTCTTTGGCGTGCTGGGCGGGATCGGGCCCGATACGGAAAACCTGAACCACATGAAGCTGATCGCCGACAAGCTGTTCGGCGAGGACTATGCCTTCTCCGTGCTGGCGGCCGGGCGTCACCAGATTCCGCTGACGACGATGGCTGCCGCGATGGGCGGCCATGTGCGCGTCGGGCTGGAGGACAGCCTGATGATCGCACGGGGCAAGCTGGCGGAATCGAACGCCGAACAGGTTGCCAAGATACGCCGTATCGTCGAGGAATTGGGCCGCGAGCCGGCAACACCGGCCGAGGCGCGCGGCATGCTCGGGCTCAAGGGCGCCGACAAGACTGCGATCTGACAATGGTGGTAATCCGACATGACGGAAATCACGATAAGGCGCGCCGGGGCGAACGATGTCGAGCGGTTGAACGAAGCGCTGCGAAGCTTGTCCGACGACATTGGCGACAGCCATGGCGGAACGCCGGAACTGCTTGTTCAGGCGGGGTTCGGCGATCATCCCGCTTTTCGCGCGATGCTTGCCGAAGCCCGTGACGATATCGTCGGCGCCGCACTTTATTCGCCGGTATTTTCAACCGTTCGGGCGGGTGCAGGCGCCTATGTTTCGGATCTGTGGATCGCCGCCGAAGCAAGGGGACAGGGGCTCGGGCGCAAACTGCTGGCGGCTGTCGCCGACGATGCCCGAACGGTCTGGAACGCCTGCTTTGTCAAGCTCGCCGTCTACGACGGCAATCGAAAAGCCCGCGCCTTCTACGACCGGCTCGGGTTTGCCGCTTCAACCGGCGAAACCACGCTCACACTCGACGAAAGCGGGCTTGCCGCCCTCAAGAACACATGATGGAAACTCCATGAAAGCGATCTTTGACGAACGCCAGTGGAAACACGATCCCAAACACTTCATGGCCAATGGCGCGCTATTGCCCAATCCCGAGCAGCCGAAACGCATCGAAATCCTGAAAGCCGCGGCCGAGGCGGCGGGCTGTGCATTCTCCGCTCCGGAAGATGCCGGCATGGGGCCGATCGCCTCAGTTCACACCGCCGAGTACATCACATTCCTGAAAAACATCTATGCGCGATGGCTGTATATCGAGGGGGCGGGTAACGAGGTCATTCCGAACATCCATCCGGCCAATCGCAGCGATTCCTACCCCAAATCGGCCGTAGGCCAGGCCGGCTATCACCAGGCCGATACCGCCTGCCCCATCGCCGAACATACCTTCGAAGCCGCCTACTGGTCGGCGCAGACGGCGGTAACGGGTGCCGACATGGTTGCGGCCGGCGAGAGGTCGGTCTACGCCCTCAGCCGCCCGCCCGGCCATCACGCCTTCGCCGATCTCGCCGGCGGCTTCTGCTTCTTCAACAATTCCGGCGTCGCCGCAGAACGGTTGCTCAAGGCTGGCAAGCGGCCGGCCATTCTCGATATCGACGTCCATCACGGCAATGGCACGCAGGGCATCTTCTACCGGCGCGCTGACGTACTGACGATTTCGATCCATGCTGACCCTGTCCGCTTCTATCCCTTCTTCTGGGGCCATGCACATGAGCGCGGCGAACATGACGGTATCGGTGCCAATCTCAATCTTCCGCTTGCACGCGGTACGGGCGACGATGCCTATCTCAAGACACTCGATACGGCCTTCGAAAGAATTGCGGCCTTCGGGGCTGATGCCATCGTCGTGGCGCTCGGCCTGGATGCCCACATCGATGACCCCTTCAAGGGACTTGCCGTCACGACACCTGGCTTCGCGCAGGTCGCTGCGGCGATTGCCGGACTTCACCTGCCCACGCTGTTCGTGCAAGAAGGAGGCTATGTTTCCGATGCGCTCGGCGACAACCTGACCCATGTCCTGCAGGGCTTTGCCGAGGCTTGAGCCGTGCCCAACCAAAACGAGGAATAGATGAGCGAGATCACCCGCATCGACACCGCCACGCGCATGAGCCAGGCGGTCATCCACAACAGCACGGTCTATCTCGCCGGCCAGGTCGGCGAGCCGGGCACGAGCGTTGGCGAACAAACGCGATCGATCCTGTCGAAGGTCGAAAGCCTGCTGGCCGAGGCCGGGAGCGACAAGACGCGTATCCTGCAGGCGACGATCTGGCTCGCCGACATGGGCGATTTCGGCGAGATGAACGCGGTGTGGGACGCCTGGGTGGCGTCCGGCCACGCTCCCGCGCGTGCCTGCGGCGAGTCGAAGCTGGCAACGCCGGACTACAAGGTGGAAATCATCATCGTCGCGGCGCTGCAATAGTGCCGCTCGCGCAATTGTGGTCGTTCGGCGCCCAAGCCCTGTCCACTCGAATTTGATCACACAAACCGGCTGACGGTCTGTTGTTGCCGGGGCATTGTCACGTTAACGGCTTGTGACTTCGCCAATGGCCTTTAACGTTGTGGCATGAAACCGATCTCTTATTGCCGCCATCGCTTCCCGCGTTCGATCATCCAACATGCAGTCTGGCTCTATTACAGGTTCACCCTCAGCTTCCGGGACATTGAGGATCTGTTGTGCGAGCGCGGCGTCAGTGTTTCTTACGAAACAGTGCGTCGTTGGTGTTTGAAGTTCGGACCGGCGTATGCCCAGCGTCTGCGCGCCTGTCGTTCCAATCCGTTTTCAACCTGGCACATTGACGAGGTGTTCGTACAAATCAATGGCAGGCAGATGTATCTTTGGCGCGCAGTCGACGCGGAAGGTGGGGTGCTTGAGGTCTTGCTTCAATCCAGGCGAGACACTGCAGCGGCATGGAAGTTCCTGCGAAAAGCGATGAAGCATAACGAGGCCCCGCCTTCGATAATCGTATCCGACAGATGGCGGCCAACAGCCGCTGCAATACGAACAATCGTTCCCTCCGCTGACCACGTAACCGACAAGCGATCCAACAATCGGGCGGAAAACTCGCACCAGCCGACACGACGGCGGGAAAGAAAACAGCAACGCTTCAAATCACCGGGATCAGCACAACGCTTTCTCGCTATCCACGCAGCAGTTTACAACCACTTCAATGTCCAAGCGCATCTCCTCTCAAGAAGGACGATGCATCGGTTTGGAAATGAGGCGCTGCAATCCTGGCGCTACGCGACTGCCGCCTGACCGACCAGTCTGATGAAGCCTGGTCACCCGCAGCGGTTAACGTGACAATGCCTGCCAGTGAAGTCCAGTCGGAACCTGGAAATTTTACAGTTGTTGCGGTGCATCGCGATCGGAGACGAGTTCGAATGCCGCGCGGACTACCACTCAGTCTGCCGGATACGAATGGAGAAAATGGATACGCGAAGCGTTCGTCATTCTTCGGTTGCTCGATTTATCGCCGCTGCTATGGTCGATATTAAAGGCACGAAATGGGAGAGTGTCCAAAAAAGGGAGGACTACATGCTCGGTAAATTCAGATTTGCGGCGTTTGCCGCTGCATTGGGGATCGCGGCTTTTGCTGCTGGGGCCGCCAACGCGCAGGGGCGCATCACGCTCGGTACCAACCCGCAGGGTTCGATCTATTACACCGTCGGTGGCGGTATCGCTGCCGCGCTTCAGGAGGCGCTCGGACGCCAGGTGACCGTGCAGCCCTATACCGGATCGTCGGTCTACCTGCCGCTGGTCGCCAGTGGCGAACTCACACTCGGCATCAATTCGAGCCTCGATACCGGCGGCGTCTATCGCGGCGATTACGGCTCCAAGGCCGAGCCCAAGCTGCGCATGCTCTCGCGGCTCTGGCCGCTGCGGATCGCCTTCATGGTGCGCGCCAACAGCGACATGAAGGAGGTCAAGGACCTCAAGGGCAAGAAGGTCGTCACGGATTTCTCGGCGTTGAAAGCCGTCGGTCTTGCCAACCAGGCGATGATCAAGGCCGGCGGACTTAAGCTTGACGATGTCAAGGGTGTCACCGTCGCCGGCCTCGTACAGGGCATTGACGGGCTGACCGACGGCAGCCTCGACGCGACTTCGATCGCGGTTGGCATTCCGCTAACCCAGCAGGCGCATGCTTCCATTCCCGGCGGCATTCGATACCTTTCGATCACCGGTCCCGGCGCGACCGACGAGAACCTCGACAAGCTCTTTGCCGGCACCTATTTGCTGCCGGTCAAGCCGAGCCCGCGCCTGCCGGAAGTCACCGAGCCCGTCACGGTGCTCGGCTACGACGTATTCCTGACGACATCGGCCGACCTGCCCGATGAGGAGGCGACCAAGATACTCGAGGCGCTTTACAAATCCTGGCCGAAAATCCGGGAGGATTACCCGCCCGTGAGGTCCGGCATCCAAAAGGAGATGGCCAAGGCGTCGAACACCGCACCCTACCATCCCGCAGCAATCGCCTTCTTCAAGAAAATGGGGTTGTGGACGGAGGCCAACGACAAGAAAGAGGCCACCTTCTCCAAATAACCCAACACTTCTAGGGACAGGGCCGTGGCATGAAACGGCGTTATCTCGCAGCGGTCCTGCCGGTTCTCGGCATCCTTTGGATGCTGGACGCCGAGAACTGGATCGGGCAGGTCTACATTACCGAGCAATATCTCGGCGTCATCATCGGCGTGACGGTGCTGATAGGCTTGCTCACCCAGCCATTGCCGGACGCGTTCCGGTTTTTCGATTATGCGCTCGGCATCACCGCCTGCCTGTCATGGTTCTGGCTCTCCTGGAACTATGAGCAATGGCTACTCGAGGCCACCAGCCGGGGCCCGGAGAAATGGATCCCGGCGATGATCGCCATCCTCGGCACGCTCGAGGCGACACGGCGCCATTGC
Source organism: Salaquimonas sp. (assembly GCA_022340185.1). GTDB lineage: Bacteria > Pseudomonadota > Alphaproteobacteria > Rhizobiales > Rhizobiaceae > BOKV01. The sequence goes on from JAJDOK010000025.1 coordinate 20,865, forward strand.
GGACTGGTGCTCGCCATTCTGGGCGTCGCCTTCCTGGCGTACGGCTTCCTCGGATGGATGGCGCCCGGCATATTCGAGGCCGCCTATCTCAGCCCCGCCCGCTTCCTGCTCTATATCTACAATGATTCAAATGGTGTGCCGGGTCTGGTGCTCAATGTCGTCTCGACCCAGATCCTGGGTTTCATTGTCTTCGGCGCGGTGCTGAACGCGGTCGGCGGTAGCGCGGCGCTCACGCAACTCGCGCTGGCGACGATGGGACACCGGCGTGGCGGGCCGGCCAAGGTCGCCATCCTCGCCTCCTCGCTGTTCGGCACGCTTTCGGGCTCGACCGTGGCCAACGTCATGTCAACCGGCGTGGTTACCATACCGATGATGAAGAAGGCCGGTTTTCCAGCCCGTTACGCGGCGGCAATCGAAGCGGTGGCCTCCAATGGCGGGCAGATCGCGCCGCCGGTAATGGGGGCGACGGCCTTCGTCATCGCCGAGTTCCTGCAGGTCGCCTATACCGACGTGGTGCTCGCGGCACTCCTGCCGGCGGTCTTCTATTATTACCTGCTCTACCGCCAGGTCGACCGCTATTCCGCCGCAAACGGCCTGGTCGGCGAACCGCGCGAAAATCTGCCGTTGCTGCGCACGAGCCTGATCAACAGCTGGCCGCTGATCGCACCGCTCGGCGTGCTGATGTGGTTCCTGTTCCATCTGGGCTATTCGCCCGGCAAGGCGGCGCTTTATTCGGCCGCGGCGGCCTATGTGCTGCACGTCATTCGCGATCCGGGCGACTTTCTTCGCGTGATCCCCAAGATACTGGGCAATAGCGGCACGACCCTGATCCCCATCCTGCTCGTCGGCGCGATTGCCGGGATTGTCATCGGCACGATCAACGTCACCGGGCTCGGCTTCGCGCTGACGCTGGCGCTCGGCCACATAGCGGAATTTGGCGGCGTACTCGCGCTTCTCGCCACCACCGCGATCATCGCCATCATCCTTGGCGTCGGCATGCCGACGACCGGAGTCTACGTCATCGTCGCCACCCTGCTCGCGCCGGCGCTCGTGCGCCACGGCATCGGGCTGATGTCGGCGCATCTGTTCATCTTCTATTTTGGGCTGTTGTCGATGCTGACTCCGCCGGTGGCAGTCGCCTCCTATTCGGCGGCCAGCATCGCCAACAGCGACATGTGGCAAACCGGTGTCACGGGAGTCCGCCTCGGCGTCGTCGCTTATCTCCTGCCTTTCGTCTTTGCGCTGAACCCGGCGCTACTGATGGATGGAACTTGGATCGAGATCGGTATTTCCTGCCTCACCATCGTCGTTTCGGGTTTCCTGCTGGCCGAAGTGCTGGCGAGCCGCAATGCCTATGGCGGCGGCGCCATGCGCGTCGTCGCCGCGATCGTGTCCCTTGCCGTCGGGGCGAGCAGCGCGATTCTCGAACCCGGCAGCACGCCGGAGATCGTCATCGCGCTCGCCTCGGTACCGGCGGCATGGGCCATCTCCAGATTCAGCCCCTCACAACCCGTAGTGCAAACGCCTGCCCAGGAGCCCACGCCATGACAGAACGCTATCCGGCGATGCCGCCGCGCAACCCCAATCCAACCTACAAGCGGATCGCCACTGAAGAAGCCTGGCTGATGCCGGAAATCATGACGCTCTACAAGAAGGAAATTGCCGAGAAGAACATCAACGATCCGGGCTTCAACCAGCTCTGGGGCTTCTTTGCCGGCGAGTCGGAAATGGCGCAGAACCAGCAGCGGCGCATCCAGTCGCTGGATGACGAGCGGCTTTCCGACATGGATGTCAGCGGCATCGACATCGCGGTCCTGTCGCTCGGTTCGCCGGGCGTGCAGCTTTTCGATCCGACGACGGCGACCGCATTGGCCGCCGAATCCAACGACCAGTTGGCCGAAGCGATCGCGCGGCATCCCGACCGCTTTGTTGGTCTTGCTGCCTTTTCGCCGCTAGACACGGACAATGCGGCCAAGGAACTGGAGCGCGGCGTTACCAAGCTCGGCATGCGCGGCGGCATCCTCAACGGGCACACGCTCGGGACCTATCTCGACGACGAGAAGTACTGGCAGGTGTTCGAGGCCGCCGAGGCGCTGGACGTGCCGATCTATCTGCATCCGAACATGCCGTCACCGCAGATGATCGAGCCTTTCCTCAGCCGCGCGCTCGACGCAGCGATCTACGGGTTCGCCTGCGATACCGGCCTGCATGCGCTCAGGCTCATGATCGCCGGCATCTTCGACAAATTCCCGAAACTCCAGATCATCCTAGGCCATTGCGGCGAGGCGCTGCCCTACTGGCTCTACCGCATCGATTTCATGCACAGCCGCATTGCCGCGACTGGCCGCCATCCCAACGTCAAGCCGTTGAAGCGCCGGGCGTGGGATTATCTGTGCGACAATTTCTACTACACCTCGTCAGGCGTCGGCTGGGAGCCGCCGATCAGGTTCGTGATGGACCAGGTCGGCACCGACCGCATGATGTATGCGATGGACTATCCCTGGCAGTTCGTGAAGGAAGAGGTCGGCGCGCTCGACGCGATGAATATTCCCGAAGCTGACAAGAAAGCGTTCTTCGAGGACAATGCGCGCAAGCTGTTCAAGATCGCCTAGAACGCTTTTCCGATGACCGATTTCGATGTCGTCATCAACGGTGGCGGTCCCGTCGGCATGGGGCTTGCCATCGAACTCGGCCAGCGTGGCGTGACGACCTGTGTCGTCGAACGCCACCGCGAACCGCAACGGATCCCGAAGGGGCAGAATCTGACCCAGCGCACGGGCGAGCACATGCTCGCCTGGGGCTGCGCGGAAGCCATGACAGCGGCCCATCCGCTGCCGGCCGATGCCGGCATTGGCGGCATGACGATGTATGGCTCGCTTCTGTCCGACTACGCGCATGACTGGTTCAACCGCAGCAGGGTCGGCGCGTTCTACTGGGGCAGAAATCAGCGCATTCCCCAGTACAAGACGGAGGCTGTGTTGCGCGCGCGGGCGGTGACTGTTCCCAATGTCGCAATCGAATATGGCTGGGCGGGAGAGGGGATAGAGCAGCACGAAGACGGCGTTGAACTGATTGCCGGCAGTGGCGAAAGCCGCCGCCGGTTCCACGGGCGCTATCTCGTCGGTGCCGATGGCAGTCGCTCGACAGTGCGCGAAGCCGCCGGCATCAGCGAGACACGGACGGAGCACGACCGGCTGATGGCGCTGCTGGTCTTCACCTCGACCGAATTGCACGAACTTCTGCAGCGTTATCCGGGCAAGGCGATCTACAAGGTGCTGCATCCGGACCTGGAAGGCTACTGGATGTTCTTCGGCCGGGTCGATCACGGCACGCGCTGGTTCTTCCACGCGCCCGTGCCGTCCGGGACCACGCTCGAGAACTACGATTTCAAGGCACTGCTGCATCGGGCTGCCGGCCGGGATTTCGACCTGGAACTGGAATATGCCGGCTTGTGGGAACTCAGGATCGCGCTCGCAGACCATTACCGCGCGGGCCGGGTGTTCATTGCAGGCGACGCGGCCCATTCGCACCCGCCCTATGGCGGCTACGGTATCAATACCGGCTTCGAAGATGCGCGGAATCTGGGCTGGAAGTTGGCCGCCGTGCTGAAAGGCTGGGGCGGGGCCGGCCTACTCGACAGTTACGAAGCCGAGAGGCGTCCGGTCTTCGCCTCGACAGCGCGCGATTTCATCGCCCGCTACATTGAAAAGGACCGGCAGATGCTTGCCGATTTCTCGCCGGAAAAGGACTTGCATGCCTTCTTGACGGCATGGCAGGAGCGTGCCGGGGACACATGGGATGTCGACGCCTTCGAACCGAATTACGAAGGGTCACCGATCGTCGCGGGGGCAGCCGGCGCCTCGCCGAGTGCGGTCGGATCGCATCAGCATCGGGCGCAGGCGGGCCATCACTTGTCTCCACAAACCCTGTCGAGCGGAAAGCCGGTGAATGAGGCGCTGGGTTCGGATTTCACGTTGCTGACGGCGAACCCCGATACAGCGTCGGCCTTTGCGGATGCGGCTGTCCGATTGGGTGTGCCTTTGAAAACCGAAACAGGCTTGGGTTCCGATGCTATCGCTGCCTACGAGACGCAATCGATCCTGGTTCGGCCGGATGGCTTCATCGCCTGGACTGAAGACCGCGCCAACAGCGCAGAGGCGATATTGTCACGAGCAGTGGGAAATGCGCCGGGCATCTAAGTTGGTTTGAGTATCTTCACCGCGGTCGAAATACCGAACGAGGAAATCAGCTTTTACTCCAAACCAAACTTCGTGTCCGAAGCCACCGTCTATCGCCTGCTCAAAGCCCATGACCTCATCACCAGCCCGGCCTTCGTCGTTATCAAGGCCGCCGAGGAGTTCAAGGACAAGACCACGCGGCCCAACGAGATGTGGCAAACAGACTTCACCTACTTCAAGATCATCGGCTGGGGCTGGGTCTATCTGTCGACTGTAGATATGTCGGTACTCGCGGGACATCTCCAATAAACTCCCCATTCCGGGATGAAGGAGGTGTTCATGAGCAAGGATCAACGCGAGATCGCGCGCAAGTTTCGTATTCTGCGTCACGCAGAACAGACCGGTCACGTCGCCAGAACCTGTCGATATTTTGGAGTCGGCCGCAGCAGTTTCTACCGTTGGCGTGAGGCCTATCGGAAGCATGGCAGATGGAGTGGCTCGGCTTGCCGGAGATGCTAAGTCTTTCAGCCTCAGCGTTGCGGCATGCGATTTCGCTGTCGGACTCGCAACGTTAGCTGGTTGTATCCAGCGATCAATACATGACTGGAAGGTCAAGACGGGAAGGGACCATGTTTGAATTCACATATTCCGCCAATCCGGCACGGGTGATTTTCGGTTCGGGCACGCTCGGCCGTTTACCCGAAATCGTCGAAGAGATGGGCCTGCAACGGGTGGTGGTCTTGTCGACCCCGCAACAAAAGGATGATGCAGAACGTTTGCAGGCGGTGATCGGCAAGCGTTGTGCCGGCATTTTTCCCGATGCCCAGATGCACACGCCAGTCCATGTTACTGAAAAGGCGGTTGACATGGTCTTGGCGCTGCAAGCAGACGGGCTGGTGGCTGTGGGAGGAGGTTCCACGACGGGTCTTGGCAAGGCGATCGCGCTACGGACAGACTTGGTGCAGATCGTCGCGCCGACGACCTACGCGGGCTCGGAAATGACGCCAATCCTGGGTGAGACGCGCGACGGCAACAAGATGACGCAGACGAATGCCAAAGTATTGCCGGAAGTGGTCATCTATGATGTCGATCTGACGATGAGCTTGCCGGTGAAACTGTCCGGCACCAGCGGTATTAATGCTATCGCCCATGCAATCGAAGCGCTTTATTCGCGTGACGCAAATCCGGTCATAAGCCTTCTGGCGAAGGAAGCAGTTAGCGAGTTTTCAAAGGCGTTGCCGGCGATCAGCGCAAATCCCGGCGACCGTACTGCCCGTTCAGGCGCTCTTTATGGCGCCTGGCTGTGCGGAACCTGTCTTGGAGCTGTGGGCATGGCGCTGCACCACAAGCTCTGCCACACGCTGGGAGGAATGTTCGATTTGCCACATGCCGAAACCCATACGGTCATTCTCCCGCATGCGCTTGCCTACAACGCGCCTGCCGTTCCCGAGGCCATGCGTGCACTGAGGGAGGCGCTCGATACAAACGATCCCCCACGCGCGCTTTACGATCTCGCCGGCAAGGTCGGTGCACCTCGCTCACTGAAAGAGCTCGGCATGCCGGAATCGGGCATCGCGCAAGCGGTCGAGCGGGCTATTGCCAACCCGTATTGGAACCCGCGCGAACTCGAACCCGATCTGATTTTGGCGTTAATCGAAAACGCTTTTGCCGGCAGGCTTCCGGAATATCAACACACTGAGCATCATGGGTGAATCTCTCGTATCCACTCCGCCGGTTGGCATCTTTCCCTTTTAGCCAGTCCGGCGCCCGGTTCAATACAATTGGCAAGCGTTCCTAATCACAGTACGCCGCTATCACGCATTCTTCCTTGTCCTTGGTCTTGACCATCGTGTCAAAACGGTTCTCGTCGGCTCCACATCCAAGCAATCCGGCCTGCTGAATTGGTGTCCCCTGCGTAATCGGCAAGACGGTGCCGTTCTCCGTCGTGTTGATGACGCGATGCTCCGCGTAATAGCGTATCGCCTCATCACAGGTCATGTTGTCGGACAGTTCCTGAGCACTGACAGGAGCCGCCTGAACAAGAATCGCAAAGAACGATGTACAGGCTAATCGCATCATCATCTCCTCTCAATTTTTGCTCACATGGCGTGCCGGATGGCGCCACGGACCTCCATATCGATGGAATCCGCGGCGAATATCCTGTTTCGGCGCCTAGTCCGTTTGCTTCAAGGTCAACCCGCTGATGCCGAGGCCGACATCGAGGCCGGCCTGTCCCTGGACGCTGAGTGGTTGAAGCGCGAGGGATTTTTCCGATCCGCCAAACAGCGCATTGGCTCCAACGCCGAGGACCACAGATGCATCTGCCGACGCGCCGCCATAGACGCCTGCAAGCGAGCCGGGGGCGTAGTCATTGGTCGCGGCGATCACGCCCCAGAGAATGGCGGTTGCGCCCGTGGCGCCAAGTTCAATGCCGATATCCGTCATCTGTCCGACGTAATGCTCTTCCGCACCCGTATTGGGCTTGAAAACGCAATTGAGCTTCTCATCCTTGACGATAATCAGCCCGACGCTGGCACCTGCCTTGCAGGTCAATACACCAACCTTGGTGCCGGCAACGGCCTCTCCCGTACCCGCAGCAACAGCGACGCAGGCTGCGGTCGCGATCAGGACAGACCGCCATGACTTGCCACGCAACATTTTCAGACTATTCTGGATTTCCATAGACACATACTCCCTTGCTGTGCCGCATTGTTCAAAATGGATTCGTACCATCTCCCACCGTTTCCGGGATCGATAAACTCGTCCTCGAATTGAGTGCCGGCGGACCGACGATCATGACGGCCCGAGATTGATCAGTTCCACGCGACGATTGCGGGGATCTGTCGACGGGATACCCTTCAGCAGTTGCTCCTCACCCACGCCAAGCGGAATCAGGCGGGCTGCCGGCACCTTGAAGGTCGTCACCAATATCTGTTTGATGGCGGCTGCACGGCGGTCGCTGAGTTCGAGATTGTGCTCGCGCGTGCCGGTTGAATCGGTATGGCCGACCACCAGGAACCGGTCGCCAAGGAGCAGCGGATGGTGCAACGCATCGGCGATCCGGCCCACAGTCACCCAGGATTCGGGCTTGACGATATCGGAGTTCAGGAAGAAGTCGACCTGTACCGTAAAGTTGGGAAGTTGCAACAACGCGTCCAGATCGGCCGATGAGGCTGAAGCGTCAGCGGTTCCTTCGGCTTGGATCCGTGCAACGAGTTCGTTGTGAAGAAGCGTCACATCGACCTGAACCTTTTGCACGGACTTGCTCAGCTGCTCGATTGAATCGGCCACCTGAGGATTCTGCTGCGAGCTGCGGATGGAGATCGTATCCAGCCAGCCGGCCGCGGCCAGCGTGTTCTTGCAGGGAACGCTCGCGGCACGGAAATGCTCCGGCTGCATCATGCAGCGCAGGATGCGCGCGTCGCCGGCATTGAAGTTGGAGCAGAACCGCGAAATGTCGCTGCGGCAGATTTCCTGGGCCCGACCCTCGGCGGCGATACGTGCGTTCAGATTGGCCCCGAACGCGGCTGTGGCTGCATTACAGGCCGGGGAACCATACTGCTTCAGGCAGGCGGCGAGCTTTCCACCGCCCGGATTCTCCGTGTTGCAATGCGCCTCGACATCGGCGCGGCAGGCATTCGACCACGTTGCTGCCGCATCGCCGAAGCTTACGGTCGAATCGGCGGCGACGGCGAATGTCCAGGACCCGCAAACCAGGCCGGCCGCCAACAGCAATTTCGAAATGACGCGCATTCCATTAACTCCCCTCTTTTCGATCAAAGTCTGCGGTCAATACCCTATTCCGCAGACCTTGTCTTGTTCGATACAATAACCGTTTCCAACTTCGATCCGGATCACTGGGCTCCAAGGCTTGGCAATGCACCGGCCCGCTGGACCGCCGGCGGGTTCCATTTGCCTGTCAGTGCCACTGACTTCGGTGCATAAAGCCGCATCGTCAGGTTGAACGGCTCCTTCGGCGCGGGCAGCGAGCCCCTATGTCAACCGCCGGTATGATGGAAAGAAGGGGCATCGTTTTGCCCCTTCTCCCGATTTTGTCCTGGAGAAAAAGCTACTCCAGGCATTTTCGCACGAACTTGATCCGCGCGATCGGATCGAGTTTCTGCTCGTCTGCCTTCTTGCGGCATTCCTCGCGCTTTTCCCAACGCGCCTCCAGCCGCTGGACCAGGGTAATGTCCGCGGAAACCGGCCCGT
>JAJDOK010000061.1 GCA_022340185.1 Salaquimonas sp.
TGCTGATACCGATGGGCATCCTAGATCGCGTGGTCATCCCTTACGAGGAGGCGCTGATGCGGGGCGTATTCGGCAAGGAATACGATGCTTATCGCGCTCGTGTGCGCAGATGGCTGTAACGGATATGGTGCCGGGGTGGGCCTATCGGTCGAAATTGAAAGTGCCAGCCGGCCTGTAAGCCGGGTTCTGTATGGCCATGGCGGGTTTCCCCGCCCTGACGTGGCGGCCATTCCTCTGGGACGCCCGTTGCCGGACGCCTCGCGCGACCCACCCGGACAGCCGGCCCGGAAACCGACCCGGGCGGGTTACCCCGCCCAACGCTGTCCCTATTCGGTCTTGCTCCCGATGGGGCTTGCCGTGCCGCCGCCGTTGCCGGCGAGCGCGGTGGGCTCTTACCCCACCCTTTCACCCTTTCCCTCCTGCGCCCCCTTGTGGGGGGCTTCGGCGCGACATGCCCGCGAGGGCTTGCCGAGCCGTAGCAGCCAGGCTGCGAAGGCTGGTGGTTTGCTTTCTGTGGCGCTTTCCCTTGGGTTGGCGAGTAAACTCGTTTCCCCAGCCGGATTCTGTCCGGCATCGTGTTTCCATGGAGCCCGGACTTTCCTCCACCGCAACCCTTTCGGGCAATCTGCGGCAGCGGCCGCCCGGCCGGCTGGCACGCCCTAACTAGTCGTAGGCAGGCGCAGGGTCAAGAAACCCTCCCTCCGTGGCAGGACAAGTGCCTGGCCGCAATCTGGTCGGAAACCTCCCAGCAAGCGAAGAGCGAGCCGCGAAGCGCCCTCGCGAAGGCCCCGACCCCGGACTTGACCCGGGGGAGGATACGGCCGTAAGCGACATGAATCTCTCACTTGCCGGATTTCCGGCACAATGGCATGCATGCTGCCTCTTCAAGGGGAATCGGGCCGAGGGAGCTTTCATGATCGACCGTAGAAAATTCGTTGCCGGCGCCGCCGCGATCCTCGCCGGTCTGACCCTGCCGCTTGTCGGAATCCGCCCGGCGCAGGCCAAGACCTTTCGCGGTGTTTCCTACGGCGCCAGCAAGCTCGATATCTATACGCCCGATGCCGACAACGCTCCGGTGATCGTCTATGTCCACGGCGGCGCATGGCGCCTGGGCAGCCGCAGCGAGGGGCGTGCGGTCGCAGACAGCTTCACCGCCCGCGGCTATATCGTCGTCTCCATTGACTACTCCCTGACGGCATCCGCCGAGCGCCAGGCCAGGGAAGTCGCCCAGGCGGTGGCCTGGGTTCACGGCAACATTTCCAAATATGGCGGCAATCCCGATCGCATAGCGCTGATGGGTCATTCCGCCGGCTGTCATCTCGCCAGTCTCGCCGCGCTGTCGGGCCTCGCCCCCGGCGTCAAGGCGCTCGTCGCCAACGATACCGGCGCCTACGATATTCAATACCTGGCCGATATCCACGGCGGCCACCTGCCGATCCTGTACGCCGCGCTCAACAAGCCGGCCAAATGGCGCAACTGGTCTCCGATTTCATACGCCGCCGGCGCAAACGGCATTCCCGTGCTGGTGGCATGGTCGGGTGCGGAATTCCGCCGCAAGGTTTCGACCCGTTTCGCCGACGCGCTCGCCGCTGCCGGCCACCCCGTCACCCGTTTCGCCGGAAATGGCTACAGCCATGTTTCCATTCGCGGCGGCATGGGCAAGACCGGCGACCCGCTCAACACAGCGATCGCCAATTTCCTCGCCGCGAATCTGTAGGATTGCTGCGCTTCGCTTCAGGCCGCGCCTTCTCCCAACGCTTCAACCAGCCTTTTGAGCATCGCAACGGTCGAAACATCCGCCCTGCCATCGACCCTTGCCTGCCTGAAATGGCGCTGGAAGGCGGTTACAACCTGTTTCGTCACGCTGTCGTAGACTCCAGTCGTGGCGATGCCATAGCCATAGTCCGCGAGCATCTTCTGCAGCGAGGATACCTCCGGGCCAGTGGCACCCTCCTCCAACACTGGCGAGTCCGGCCCGCCGGCATTGGCTGATTCCGGCTCCACCCAATGGCCGATGCCGGTCCGGTGAAGTCTGCCCCAGGGGAACAGCTCGCCCGGATCCTCCTTGCGCTCCGGCGCGATGTCGGAATGGGCGACCACATTGCGCGGCGGGATCGGGTGGCGGGCGACGATGTCGGTACATAAACCGCGCACCGCGTCGATCTGCACTTCGGGAAAGGGTCGGTAGCCGAATTCATGGCCGGGATTGACGATCTCGATGCCGATCGATCGCGAATTGATATCGGTCTCGCCGCGCCAGAACGCCTTGCCGGCGTGCCAGGCGCGTTCGCTTTCGGCCACCATCTGCACGATGCGCCCATCCTCGAAGACGAGATAATGGCACGATACGCCGCTGTCGGCGGCGCACAGGTGTTTGAGCGCCGCCTCGCCGGAGACCATGCCGGTATAATGCAGCACCAGCATGTCGATGGGCACGTTACCTTTGCGCGGTTCATGGTTTGCAGCCTCGCGCAGCGTGCATGGCAGGGCGGTGTCGGGACTCAAATCCCCCGCTCCGCCCGCACGATCGCCCAGGCGACGTTGATCGCTGCCAGCCGCTCATTGGCGATCGCGATGAACTCTTCCGGCACACCCCGCGCGATCAGCCGGTCGGGATGGTTTTCCTGCACCAGCTTGCGGAAATGCTGTTTCAGCCTCTCGTCGCTCCAGTGTGGATCGGCATCGAGCTGCACATAGGCGTCGCCCTCGCCTGCCTCGACATGGCGCAACTTGATTCGCCGATAGTGCACCGGCGAGATTCCGAAGATTTCGGCGATCCGGTCGAGGAAACCCATTTCCTTCTCGTGGATCACGCCATCCGCCTTGGCGATATGGAACAACCCGTCGAGAACGTCTTCCAGGATCACTTCGTCATCCGGGAACAGGCCTTTCACCTTGCGGGCATAGGATTCGTAGCCGGCAACGTCCTGCTTGGCGAGATTGTAGAGCCGAGAGACATTCGACGCCTGCTCGTCGGGAATGGAAAAGATTTCGCGGAATGCGTCGATCTCGTCGGGGGTGACGATGCCGTCGGCCTTGGCCATCTTCGCCGACAGCGCCACCATCGCGATCGAGAACGAAACCTGCTTGCGTGTCAGCCTGTCGCCTTCGAACAGGCTGCGCGCACCTTCGAACAGGTTCGAGAAGGCATCCGCCGTGGCGGATGAAAACAGATCGCCAAGGCGCGTCCAGACCGACATGCGTTCTATTAGAGCAATTGCCTGATCGACGGCAACCGGACGAAAGAGTCATTTCCTCCGCAAAGTGCGGATTTTGGAAGCAGCCTTACTCGGCTGCTTCGATCGGCTTGTCCTCGATGCAGCTTTCGAATGCCAGCGAGGTGAACAGCGCGATGAAGGTCAGGGCAAACAGTACTTTTTCCATGGTCTTGAACTCTCCAACCGGACGGACCGGGCCCCTGATATGCAAATTGCCTTTCACTCGGGGCCGGACAACGCCTTGCCGACCTGTCGAGTTCATCACCAATGAATGAAGATAATGGAAAGGATTCGACCGGATTGTGGTCGAATTCCGGCATTTGCGCTTCCTGAGCGGTCTTTATGCGTCTCAGCCGCCAAGCGCGGCGGGATTGAAAGCCAGCGCCAGATTGAGCAGCGCGATCGCGGCAAGCCACGCCCCGACGACCCGGATCAGTACGCCGCCCCATCTCGTCTTCACGAAAGTGAGCGGCATGCCGATCACGACCAGGCATATGAGTCCGGCAAGGATCGCCGCCGCGACGGCGAGGATCAGACCCGTCTCTGTCGGCTGCGCCGGCACGATGCCGACCGACAGTACGAAGCTGAGTATGAAGACGAGCGCGATACCATAGTCCGCGCGTATCCGGCCGAATGCGGCAACGGTAAGTCCTCCTGCAAGGGCAGCCACCAGCGGCGCGTACCAGTAGGCGGAAAGTGACGCGACCGCCAGGTGCGCGCCCTTGCCGGCCATCATGCCCGCGCCAAGCGCAAGCGCAGCCGAGGCAAAGGCACGCCGTTCCATCCGCCCCGCGATCAGGACGATCGCCGCCAGCAGGAAAACCTGCTCCGGCGTCAGCAGCGCATGCAGCATCAATGCCGGAAAGCCGGTGACGGCGACGCCGAACAATGTGATGGCGTCATGCGCCTGTGCCGGCGTGAAAACGGGGAAGTAAAGAATGACGAACGCGGCCGCCAGCAGCGACGGCCATCTTGGCAGCAAGCGCTCACGAAGCGAGGAAATATACCCCTCCCGCCGCGATCAGCGCGCCGGCGACACGCACGGCCGCCGCACCGAGCGGCCTGGCCGCCAGCATGCCGAGAGCGATGCCGCAAAGATGCAGCAGGCCTGTGGCGATGACGAAACCAGCCGAATAGGCAAGCGGATTGGCCGCATGCGGCAGTTCGGCACCATGGGCATGGCCATGGAAAATGGCGAACCCCCCGACAACGATCGCCGCCACCCATAGCGGCGGACGAAAGGCGGCCGCAACCGCGAGACCCAGCAGGATGGCCGACAGCGCGATGCCGGTTTCGACATGCGGCAGCGACACGCCCATCACGCCGAGTGCGCCGCCGAAAGCCATGACCAGCGGAAAGACGATCGGCAGGATCCAGATCGCCGGCGCGCCCAGGAATGCGCCCCACAGGCCGACCGCGACCATGGCGATGACATGGTCGGGACCGAAGATCGGGTGCTCGAAGCCGGCCACGAAGCCGCCGCGCAACCCTTCCGCACCGATATGTGCGAAGGCGGGCGTGGCAGCCAGCATCAGCGTCAGGAACGCCAGCGGTGCCGCGATAATCCGGTTTGTCGTATCGGTTCTTCGCATGCTCCCCGATTCTCTTCACGTCTTTAGATTTTCACGCCCGCAGATTAGCGGATTCGAGGCCGGGGGCAAGACGACGCCCGCCGTGGCGATCAGTCGGGGTCGCGCCGTATCAGGCTGAGCAGCACGGCCCCGTCATCGTCGAGCAATTGCAGTTGCAGGTCACGGTCGAACCTGGTCGCCGACTGCAGCCGGCGCAGGAAATCGCTCTCTTTCTCCATCAGATCGCCCGGACAGGCCATCTTGGTCGAGGCAAGCGGACCGGCCCGGAACGAACCCGACGCATCGGCCTCGTAGCTGCCCGTGAAACGGTTGCAATAGGCCTTTCCGGATATCCGTCCCTCGCCGCCGAACTGCACGAAAGCGCCGTCTTCGCCGGCAATGCCCCATTCGCTGCCCGCCAGTTCGGCCGACATCGCGCCGCCGGCCGACGCCAGAACGGCCATGACGGCGATTGCCTGTTTCATCCAGTGCATGGTCGACCTCCTTGCCCCACGCTCAAACGTCTTCAGGCTCAAGCCTTGCGCTTGAATTCCGGGATCGTCTCGCCGACCTTCGCGCCCATGGCCTGCGCCAGCGCCATCAGCCCGCTCAAGGGGCGAATCATCACTTCGAACTCGACGATTTTGCCGTCTTCGTTGAAACGGATGAGGTCGACGCCCTTCAATTGCTTGTCGCCGACCCGCGCACTGAATTCGAGCGTGACATTGAGCCCGTCATCGCTTGCGAACTGGCGATGATAGGCAAAGTCCTCGAACACCTGGACGGCCGCGCCGAGCACCAGTTGCAACGCCGCTGCCGAATGATAGGGCGAATGCACCGCGGGCGAACGGAACACCGCATCCGGATGGGTGATCGTGACCAGTCCGTCCACGTTGGCGCTCACAACCATGTCGTGCCACTTCGCCAGCGAAGCTGCCGCTGCGGGTTTCAGATTGTCGGGCATGGCGCTCACGGTTCGCTTCCTTTTATGGCGTCGCAGTACACTAGCGAATTGGAAGTTCGGGACAAGGTTACATTACAGACTCGCCGCCGCCCTCGCCGCCTGGTCGTACTGGCCCGACAGCGCCCGGAGCAGGCCGGCCAGCCGCGAGACTTCCGTCTCGTCAAGGCCGAGCGAACGCACGGACTTGACCAGCAGCGCCTCGCGCAATTCGTGATAACGCGCGCAGGCCGCCTCGCCTTCTTTGGTGATCGCAACTGTCTTTTCCTTGCCGCGCTTGCCCGTCTGCACCAGTCCGGCGGTCACCAGCTTCTTGACGGCATAATTGATCAGATGCGTGTCCTCGACATTCATGACGAGGCACAGATCGGCCAGCGTCTTTTCGCGGCCGCGATGGTTGACCTGGTGCAGCACCAGCACCTCGGTCGCCGTCAGCCCGGCAATGCCGGCAGCAGCCGAACAGCGCACCATCCAGCGGTGATAGGCATTGACCGTCACGTTGAGCGCGAATTCCAGTTCCGACAGCGCCGGCATGGCGCCGGCCGCCAGATGCGCCGCCGAGACGACGGGGCCGATTTCGCCCTTCGATCCACCGCTCATGGCATGATTCCTCCGAATTCGCCGCGACTGTCATTGACAATTTATCGACAAATTGTTGATGATGGCAAGCCTGCAAGGTGAAAATTGCAAGTTGGAAGAGATTGGCGATGACGGGTAAATGGGATTTCTGGATCGATCGCGGCGGTACCTTCACCGACATTGTCGGCCGCAATCCTGAAGGCGGGCTGCACACGCGCAAATTCCTGTCGGAAAACCCGGAAGCCTATCGCGATGCCGCCGTCGCCGGCATCCGCGACCTGCTTGGCGTCGAAAAGGGCGAACCCGTTCCCTCCGGGGAAATCGGCTCGGTGCGCATGGGCACCACCGTCGCCACCAACGCCCTGCTCGAACGCAAGGGCGAGCGCACCGCCCTGCTGATCACCAAAGGCTTCGGCGACGCACTGAGGATCGGCTACCAGGCCCGGCCTGACATCTTCGCCAAGGAGATCATCCTCCCCGAACAGCTTTATTCGCGCGTCATCGAGATCGAAGAGCGTGTGCTGGCTGACGGCGCGGTCGAGGCGGCCGCCGACGAAACCGAAATCCGCGCCGCATTGCGGGCACTGAAGGAGGACGGCTACAATTCACTCGCGATCGCCTTCATGCACGCCTGGAAATACCCCGAGCACGAGATGCTTGCCGCGAAACTGGCGCGCGAGGCGGGATTCGCCCAGGTTTCGGTCAGCCATGAGGTCTCGCCGCTAGTGAAACTCGTCGGCCGAGGCGACACGACTGTCGTCGACGCCTATCTCTCGCCCATCCTGCGTCGATACGTGGAGCAGGTAGCCGACGAACTCGGCCTGACGCTGGATCCCGAACTAACCCACGAGGACACTTCCAGGGGCGGCGAAGAGCCGCCCGCCGGTCGTCCGGCGCCCTCGCGGAGCGCAGGTGGCAACGCCGCCGACAGCGTGAGCGCAGATAAAGCAAAGCTGATGTTCATGATGTCATCCGGTGGCCTCACCGCTGCCGAACTGTTCCAGGGCAAGGATGCGATCCTGTCAGGCCCGGCCGGCGGTGTGGTCGGCGCGGTGGAAACGGCGCGCCTCGCCGGCTTCGGCCATGTCATCGGCTTCGACATGGGCGGCACCTCGACCGACGTCTCGCATTATGACGGCGAACTGGAACGCGCCTTCGAAACGGAAGTGGCCGGCGTTCGCATGCGCGCGCCGATGATGCGGATCCACACTGTCGCTGCCGGCGGCGGCTCGATCCTGACCTACAAGGACGGTCGCTTCCAGGCAGGGCCGGATTCGGCCGGCGCCAATCCCGGCCCGGCCTGCTATCGACGCGGCGGGCCGCTGGCGGTGACCGACGCCAATGTCATGGTCGGTAAGCTGCGGCAGGAATATTTCCCCGCGATCTTCGGCCACGCCCAGGATGAGCCGCTCGACGTGGATGCCGTACACGAGAGATTCGCCGCCCTCGCCGCCGAAATCGGCATCAGCGCGGAAGAAGCCGCCGACGGCTTCCTGAAGATCGCCGTCGAGAACATGGCCAACGCCATCAAGAAGATTTCCGTCCAGCGCGGCCACGATGTCACCGGCTACGCGCTCAACTGCTTCGGCGGCGCCGGCGGCCAGCATGCCTGCGCCGTCGCCGATGCCCTCGGCATGAAGACCGTGCTGATCCACCCCTTCTCAGGCATCCTGTCTGCCTATGGCATGGGTCTGGCGCAGATTCGGGCGAACCGCACACAGGCGCTGGTGCTGCCGCTGGAAGTTGAATCAGAATCTGAACTGCGCCGCGTTGAATCGGCACTTCAACAAGAAGCTGAATCGGAACTTGCGGATCAGGGTGTAAGCGATTCTGATGTCACGGTTTTCGCCCGCGCCCATATCCGCTACGACGGCACCGACACGCCCCTGCCCGTCACCCTCGCCTCATCCGGGGAAATGGCCCACGATTTCGAGGCACAGCACAAGAAGCAGTTCGGCTTCACCTTCGAGGGCAAGCGCCTGATTATCGAAGCGATCGAGGTCGAGGCCGTCGGCGGCGGAAGTTCGGTCACGGAACGGACCGGCGATACCGACGAGCGCGACATCGAGGCGAAGGATAAGGCTTCCTTCTTCTCCGACGGCGCATGGCACGATGCCGCCATCCACCGCCGAGAAACGCTTCACCCCGGCAATCGGGTGATGGGCCCGGCGCTGATCATCGAGCCGCACCAGACCATCGTCGTAGAGCCGGAATGGCGGGCCGAAGTCAACGCGCTCGGCCACATCGTCCTGAAGCGGGCCGTCGCCAAGGCCCGGCAGGCCGCGATCGGCACCGAAGCCGATCCCGTCATGCTCGAAGTCTTCAACAACCTGTTCATGTCGATCGCCGAACAGATGGGCGTGACGCTGCAGAACACCGCCTATTCGGTCAACATCAAGGAGCGGCTCGACTTCTCCTGCGCGGTCTTTTCCGCCGACGGTTCGCTCGTCGCCAACGCGCCGCACATGCCGGTGCATCTGGGTTCGATGGACCGTTCGGTCGAGACGATCATCAAGCTCAACGAGGGCGACATCCACCCCGGCGACGTCTTCGTCCTCAACGCCCCCTACAATGGCGGCACCCACCTGCCGGATATCACGGTCGTGACGCCGGTGTTTGCCGAAGCTCTGGAGACTCCACCCTCCGTGGCAGGGCAAGCTTCCGCCACCAGCGGAAGCGCCAGCCCGCGAACGGACGCAGCGCCGGAGGGCGCTGCGGAAGCAGAAAACCAGAATAAGAACTCGCGAGAGATCTTATTCTGGGTCGCCTCACGCGGCCACCACGCCGATATCGGCGGCATGGCGCCCGGTTCCGCCACGCCGCGCGCCACTCATGTCGACGAGGAAGGTGTGCTGATCGACAATTTCCGCCTGGTCGACCGCGGCCGCATTCGTGAAAAGGAGATGATCGAGGTCCTGACCAATCACCCCTGGCCGGCCCGCAACCCGGCGCAGAACATGGCCGACATGCGCGCGCAAATAGCGGCCAACGAAAAGGGTGTGGCCGAATTGCGCAAGATGGTCGCCCATTTCGGCCTCGACGTCGTCAACGCCTATATGGACCACGTCCAGGACAATGCCGAGGAGAGCGTGCGCCGCGTCATCGATGCGCTTTCCGATTGCGAATATTCCTATGGCACCGATACCGGTCAGACGATCCGGGTGAAGATCACCGTCGACAAGGAAAAGCGCGAGGCAACGGTAGATTTCACCGGCACGTCGGAGGCGATGAAGAACAACTTCAACGCACCCGAACCGGTCGCCCGCGCCGCCGTGCTCTATGTCTTCCGCCTGATGGTCGAAGCGCCGATCCCGATGAATGCCGGCTGCCTGAAACCGATCAACCTCGTCATCCCAGACGGCTCGATGCTCAAACCCCGCTACCCTTCCGCCGTCGTCGCCGGCAACACCGAGACCAGCCAGCACGTCACCAATTGCCTGCTGATGGCGCTGGGCTCCATGGCGAACGCCCAGGGTACGATGAACAACCTGACCTACGGCAATGCCCGCTACCAGAATTACGAGACGATCTGTTCCGGCGCGCCGGCCGGCCGCATGAACTCAGGCCGTGGCTTCGACGGCGCGCATGCCGTCCACACCCACATGACCAATACCCGCATGACCGACCCGGAAATCCTCGAAATGCGCTTTCCCATCGTCGTCGAGGAATTCTCGATAAGGGCCGGCACGGGCGGCAACGGCAAGTTCCATGGCGGCGACGGCACGAGGCGCGTGCTGCGCTTCCTGGAAGACATGGAATGCGCGATCCTCGGCTCCCACCGCAAGCGCCCTCCCGCAGGCCTCGACGGCGGAGGCGACGGCGAGGTCGGCAGAACGGAAATCCGCCGCCTCGACGGCCATCTGCAATTGCTCGACCACGCCGACCAGACTTCCGCCAAGGCAGGCGAAGCGGTGATCGTCACCACGCCGACGGGCGGCGGCTATCTGGCGGAGTAACCCGAAGCACACAGGCCACGAAGCGCTTGACAACCGCCCTCCACCGGCAAACGCTGCCTGTCCGGAAGGAGATGCCCATGCACCCTGTCCACATCCCCGATCTGGATGAAATCCGCAAAGCGTACGCCTTCACGCGGGCCGCTTCCGTCGAGACGCCCCTGCTCGAAGCGCCGGCGCTTGCCGCGCGCTCGGGCGCCGCCCGTGTCTTCGTCAAGCCGGAGAGCCTGCAGCGCACCGGTTCCTTCAAGTTCCGTGGTGCCTATTGGCGGGTCAGCCAGCTGTCACCGACCGAAAAGCAACGTGGCGTCGTCGCCTATTCATCGGGCAATTTCGCGCAAGGGCTGGCCGCCGCCGCGCGCATCGCCGGCGTTTCGGCCAGGATCGTCATGCCGGATGACGCGCCGCAGGCCAAGCGCAAGGGCGCTGAATCGCATGGCGCCGAAGTGGTGCTGTCGCATCACGGCGACCGGCCGCGCGAGGAAGTCGCCAGCGCGCTTGCCCGCGAGATCGCCGAAACCGAAGGCCGCGTCCTGCTGCACCCTTTCGACGACGCGCTGATCGTCGCCGGCCAGGCCGGTGCGGGGCTCGAAGCCATCGACCAGTTCGAGCGTCTCGCCCTGCCCTCGCCCGACATCGCCTTTTGCCCTGTCGGCGGCGGCGGTTTCATCGGCGGTGTCTCGCTCGCCTTCCACTATCTCAAGCCTGAAACGAAGGTGATCGCCGTCGAACCGGCCGGCTATGACGGCATGGGCCAGTCGCTCGACAATGCCGCGATCACCCGCGTCGCCTCGGGCAAATCCACCATTTGCGATGCGCTGCAGGCGACCGCGCCGGGCGAAGCCCCCTTCGCCGCCGTGCGCCACGCCAATGTCGGCCACACCGCGATCGACGACACCGCGGTCAAACAGGCGATGAAGCTCGCCTTCGAAACGCTGAAACTAGTGCTGGAGCCGTCAGGCGCCGTCGCCATCGCCGCCCTGCTGCAGGCCGGTGATGAAGTGTCCGGAAGGACTGTGCTTTGCTACGCCACCGGCGGCAACATCGCATTCGAGGACTTCGCCCGGCTGATTGCAGCCTAGCGGTCTGTCCTCGCGCTCGCTTGACAATGCCCGCAGCGCCAAGAACCATTGCCTGCATTGATTGGCCGGCTGGGGGCGGGATCATGCATCAAGGTGATGGCTTCAACTACGAAGGGCGCTCGGTTTTTACGCCCCGTTACGCGTGGGCGCGACCATGAGACGTTCCAGATTGTCCGAAACATCGCACGGAACATCAAGCGGGCAATTGCCGGTCGACCAGTCACTGCTCACCGAATTCGGCCTCACAAGGCGCGAAGCCGAATGCGCGACCCTGCTTCGCTATGGTGTGACACCGGCCAAATTGGCCAAGCGCCTGAACGTTTCGGATTCGACCCTGCAGAAACATTTGAGCTGCCTGCGCCAGAAAACCGGGAAAGAAACGACCGGCGACCTCGTCAATTTCCTGCGTCAGCGGCCTGCCGACGACAACATTGCCGCCTATCATTCATGGCCGCCCCTGCCGGTCGCCACACTGGCGCAATCGGCGACGCTGAACGCCCCCTATCAGGCATTGGCGGAGGAATGCCGGGGCAAGCTCCAGCTTGTCGACATGCTGGGCGTCATGCGCGACCACCTGGCCGGAACCTTCGGCGTCCGCTACGTGCTCTATACATATGCGCCGTTGTCGGTGACCGGCTTTCTCCGCGATGATGTCATGCGTGCCGCGCTTGCTCCACCGCAAGTCGTAAACGCCTTTGAAAATGCCGGCCCGGTGCTGGAAAGCCCGTCGGCGCAGAAACTGTTCGCCAATCCCGACCAGCTTGCCTTTGTCGACGGCCGGTCGGCCGATTACGACAACGGCTCGCCTGGCGTGCAGGCATTTTACGATGCCTGTCTGGCAGATGGCGTGCGCTATGGCGTTTCCTTCGGATTCCCGAGCGGCGGCGCCTTTGTCGGCATGTCGGTCAGCCTGGACGAAAAGGTCGATGACGCCGAGGCGCTGATCCGTGAAAAGGGAGAGGAAATCCGCGCCGCGGCCATGGTGACCCACAGTTGCGCCTGGACCTATGGTGCGCTCGCCGCCGCCTACGGGCTGACCATTACCGAGCGCAATGCCCTGGGGTTTCTGGCGCAGGGCCGACGCATATCGGACACCGCAAAACTCATGAAGATGTCGGAAAGGGCGCTCGGCTACCTGCTGATCGGCGCGCGCCGCAAACTGGCCGCCAAGACCAATGCCGAAGCCGTCTGCCGCCAATATTCTGGTCTTCCGATAGCATTTTGTGCCGAAATAGGAAGTAATCTGGCGATCTTCTTCAATTTATGCCCCGTCACCTCCCACTTAAGCTGTTGCCCGGTGCGGCTCGACAGCGTGGGAGTGGATTATGCGGACCTTCTTTTCTTCCTTGGCTGCTGCCTTGATGCTTGCCACCGCGGCCGAAGCCGCACCCATCACCGATTTTTCCGGCCTTCAGGTCATGTTCGAAGTCGTCGTCCAGAGAGACGGTGATGCCGGTCAGGGAGTCGGCGGTATATCGACCAATGTGGTCGGGTCGAGCACAGCAACCATAGGGTCCGGCGTCGAGTTCGTATTCGATCTGAAAGGTCCGAACTCCTCCGGTCTGCCGACGGGAGTCTTGTCCGACATCGATATCCAGTCCGATGGCACCGTCTTCTTCGTAGGGCATGGGAAGAAAACAATCGGTGGCCATATCATTCTGCCGTTTGCCTTCGATCTGCGCCTGACGTTCCTCGACCCCGATGTGGAGATTCTCAACGCAACCACGGGTGGAGACATGGAGTATGGCACCGCACGGACAACGCCCGGTCCGCCGGTCATCTGGACGATCTTCAGTGAAGAAGATTCCAATTTCGGCAATCTGCTGA